>JBCBZM010000031.1:0-25745 GCA_039815345.1 Planctomycetota bacterium
AAAGGCCCCCGGTCGCAGGACCGGGGGCCTTTTTCGTTGGCTCACTTGATGTCAATCTCAAAGCCCTAAACCCCGAACGCGAGAACATCGACCGCGAAGTTTCTTGCCTTGTCCTGCTCCCTCTCCCCTTGGGGGAGAGGGTTGGGGTGAGGGGTCTAAGACCAGTCTTTCTGCTTTGCTCTAAGCTGCATCAACCGTCATAGATGCTCTAAAGCCACTCCCTAACCAAGAGATCAGGCCTCGGCGTTCGCCTTGGGCTTGGGCTTCGGCGCCCGGATCTCCAGCACCTTCGCCCGTATCTCAGCCGCGAGGTCGGGGTTGTCACGCAGGAACTGCTTCGAGTTCTCGCGGCCCTGACCCAGGCGGACCTCGCCGTAGCTGAACCAGGCGCCGGATTTCTGCGCCACGCCCGTGTCCACCGCGAGGTCGACCAGGTCGCCCGACCACGAGATGCCCTCGTTGAACATGATGTCGAACTCGGCGTCGCGGAAGGGCGGCGCGACCTTGTTCTTGACCACACGCGTCCGCACGCGGTTGCCCACGTTCTGGTCGCCTTCTTTGATCGCGCCCGTCCGGCGGATGTCGATACGGACGGAAGAGTAGAACTTGAGGGCGCGGCCGCCGGGCGTGGTCTCGGGCGAGCCGAACATCACGCCGATCTTCTCGCGGATCTGGTTGATGAAGATGACGGTGCAGTTGGACCGCGCGATGACGCCGGTCAGCTTGCGCATCGCCTGCGACATCAGCCGGGCCTGGAGGCCCACCACCGCGTCGCCCATGTCGCCCTCGATCTCGGCCCGCGGGATGAGCGCGGCAACCGAGTCCACCACGATGATGTCCACCGCGTTCGAGCGCACGAGCAGCTCGCAGATCTCGAGCGCCTGCTCGCCCGTGTCGGGCTGGCTCACGAGCAGGGCGTCGATATCGACGCCGAGTTTGCGGGCCCAGGACGGATCGAGCGCGTGCTCGGCGTCGATGAACGCCGCCACACCGCCGGTTTTCTGAGCGTTCTTGGCAACAGTCAGCGCCAGCGTGGTCTTACCGCTGGATTCAGGGCCGAAGATCTCAACGATGCGGCCGCGCGGGATGCCCTTGCCGCCGAGCGCGAGGTCGAGCGAGATCGTGCCGGTCGAGATGCCGGGGATCGCGAGATAGGCGTCCTCGTCCAGCCGCATGATCGAGCCCTGGCCGAAGGCCTTGTCGATCTGCTGGAGCGTGCGGTCGAGTGCCTGCTGTTTTTCTTTGGTGATGGGCGGCGCGCCTTCTCCGCCCGAACCGCCGGCGGCCTGGCCGTCCTTCGGCTTGACCTCAACGGTCGCCGAGACGCCGGCCGTCACGGGCTTGGGCGCGTTCGCGTCTTTCGAGTTGACTTTGGACGGGCCGCCGGACTTGGACTGACCGGCCGACTTGGCGCCGAACTTCACACCGGATCCGGGCTTGGAAGAACCGGACTTAGACATCGAAGACTTGGACGCCGAAGCGCCTTTCGTGACCGCCATGCGCGATCTCCTCTTGTTTGCCGAGCGTGGCCACCCAGTTTCTCGAACACGCTCGATCGCGTGCCCATCGCCCGGGTGGGCGCTGCGGGGACCGTCGCGGAACATTCCCACGCCACCTCGGCGTCGGAATGGGTCGGGGGCGGCGACGGACGCGGGCCCAACGCCCAGACACTATCGGGACCCGTTCGGGTCGTCAAGTGTTCGGGTTCCAGATGGCGAACATTGTGGATAACCCACGCTCGAGACCCCACATGGCGCCCCATGCCCCGACCTTGCAATCCCGGCGACCTGATTGCAGCACTACGTACCACCGTCGGCGCCGCCGTACGCTTGCCCCCCACCGGAGCCTATCCATGACCGACGCCGCACCGACCCTTGCAAACTTCACCGCCGAGTACCTCGCCCAAGAAGCGACGATCCGCCAGGGCGGCGGCGCCAAGGCCATCGAGCGCCAGCACGCCAAGAGCCGGCTCACCGCACGCGAACGCGTTGATCGGCTGCTCGACGACCCGGCGTCGTTCCAAGAACTCGGCCTGTGGGCAGCCCACAACATGTACACGGAGCACGGCGGTGCACCCGCCGCGGGCGTCGTCACCGGCATCGGCCGCGTCCACGGCCGTCGATGGATGATCATCGCCAACGACGCGACCGTAAAGGCCGGCGCGTTCTTCCCGATGACCTGCAAGAAGATCATCCGCGCCCAGACCATCGCGCACAGCGCGCACATGGGACTGCTCTACCTCGTCGACTCGGCCGGTGTCTTCTTGCCGTTGCAAGAGGACGTCTTCCCCGACACCGACGACTTCGGGCGTATTTTCCGCAATAACGCGGTGATTTCCGCGGATGGCGTGCCGCAGATCGCGGCGATCATGGGCGCGTGCGTCGCGGGCGGTGGCTACCTGCCCGTTCTGTGCGACACGCTCTTGATGACCGAGGGCAGCGGGCTCTATCTCGCCGGGCCGGCGTTGGTGAAAGCCGCGATCGGGCAAGAGGTCACCGACGAAGAGCTCGGCGGCGCCGAGATGCACGCGGCGATCAGCGGCACGATCGACTTCAAAGAACCCGACGACGAAGCCTGCATCCATCGCCTCCGCGAACTCTGCCGAAAGTACCCCGACCCGATCCGCGTCGAACGCGAAGGCCCGCGCCCCGTGCGCGCGGCCGCGGACATGCACGATGTCTTTACCGACAAGCCCGGCGAGCAGTACGACGTGCGCGATCTGCTCGCCTGCATCGTCGACGCCCGCACGCAGCCCGACGGCGAGCACGAAGCCCTCGCGCCCGACCTCGATGAGTACAAGGCGGAATACGGCCAGTCCTTGCTGTGCGCGTACGCCTCGATCGGCGGCGCGCCCGTCGGCATCGTCGCCAATCAGGGCACGATGACCGACCGCGTGATGCCCGGCGGCAAGTCGGGGCCGGCCAAATCCACCGAGATGCCGCGCGTGATCTACGACGACTCGGCCGACAAGGCCGCCCGATTCATCATGGACTGCAATCAGCGGCAGATCCCGCTCGTGTTCTTCCATGACACGACGGGCTTCATGGTCGGCCGCGACAGCGAGCAGGGCGGGATCATCCGGGCCGGCGCCAAGATGGTCAACGCGATGGCCAACAGCGTTGTGCCCAAGATCGTGGTCATACTCGGCGGCTCCTACGGCGCCGGGAACTACGCCATGTGCGGCCGAGCGTTCGACCAGTTCTTGTCGCTCGCCTGGCCCGGCTCCAAGTGCGCCGTGATGGGCGCCAACCAAGCGACCGGCGTGCTCGCGATGATCGAAGAACGCAGCCGCCAGCGCAAGGGCGAGGAGATCGACGCCGAGACGCACAAGCAGATCCTGGATGCCGTGCACGCGGGCTACACCGAGCAGGCCGACATCCGCCACGCCGCGGCCCGTGGCTGGGTCGACCGGATCATCGAGCCCGAGCGGACGCGCGACGAACTCATCGCCGCGCTCGAAGCCACACGCAACTGGCCCGAGCGTGCATTCAAGACCGGTGTGCTGCAGACCTGAACTCACACGATCCCAAAACGACGACGGCCTCGCCCGATGAGGCGAGGCCGTCTGTGTTTCAGGGCTTAGCAGCGGTCGGCGTTAGCTCGTCGCCGTTTCCAAGGCGCTTGCAAGCTGCTCGCGGATTTCGTCCACCGTCATCGGCCCGCCGACGCGGCCGAGCACCTCGCCCGTCTGGGCATCGACGAGGTACATCACGCCGGTCTTGCCTTTGTTCATCTCGGCGAGGTCGCTCAAGCCGAAGTTCGCCAGCGTGGCCGCCGCGGCGGGGTTGTCGCGGTCGGTGTAGTCGGCCTTGAGCAGACGCACTCGGTCGTCGTTGAGTTCGGCCATCGCCTCCGTGACCTTCGGTCCGAGCGTCTGGCAGGCCGCGCAACGATCCGAGTGCATCGCCACGCCGATGACTTCGGCGTTACCGGTCGCCTGATCGAGTGTCGCGTTGTACACGGCGACCATCTGATCGGCCTGATCGGTGGCCTCGTTCGCGCTGGCCGCGCTGCCGTCCGACGCACAACCCGAGAGCAACGCCATACCCGCGGCCGCAGCCGCGATCGTGTTCCAAAGCTTCATATGCAAGAGTCTCCTGGTTTGAGCCTGCTTCTTGGCGCCACCCCGCGCGATGGCAGAATAGCGCAGCGTCGCGGATTGTTCCCCTCTGAACGCACATCGTGACGAAGCGGCTCTTCGGGGCGCACTACCAGCCCTGACTCCCGGGAATGCCCTTGAACGGGCCGACCACCCAGGGCGTGATCCAGCCGGAGTAGAAGCCGCCCGGCTGTGGCTCTGCCCGATCATCGCCCACCCAGCACGCGTCCATCGGCCCGGCGTACACGCTGAGGTAACCGGCGATCGACTCGAACCGCGGTGTCGGCTTGGGGTAGCAAAAGGCCGCGCCCTTCGCGCGCTGGCCGTCGGGCGACACAACGTCCAAGTACGCCGCCTCACCCTTCCACTCGCAGTAGCTCCCGCCGGACCGCAGTTCGAGCATGTCGGGATCGAAACTATCCCGAGGCAGGAAGTACACGGGCGGATGGCTGGTTTCGAGCACGCGCATCGCTGCGTTCGTCTGAGCGAGCACACGCCCCGCGAACTCGATGCGTACCGGTCGCCGTTCCGGCTCGAGCAACGGCGGGCGTGGATAACGCCAGACGGATTCCTGGCCTTCGGCCACGGGCGACGGCTTCGGTCTGGGCAGCAGTTTGCGGAACGATCGATCGAACATGCCACGCCTTCGCGACCGAACGCGGCTTGGAGGCGCCATACACTCGCAGCCGTGAACGACCGCGTACGCATCACCGAGGTCTCCCCGCGCGACGGGCTTCAGAATGAAGCCGCGATCGTCCCCGCCGCGGCTAAGGCCGAGTTGGTCCGGCGGCTGTCGAAGACGGGCGTCGACGAGGTCGAGGTGTCGAGCTTCGTCTCCCCGAAGTGGATCCCTCAGCTTGGCGACGCCGCCGAGGTCTTCGCGGCCGTCGCCGCCGACAAGCCCGAGGGACTCGTGTACTCGGCGCTGGTTCCCAACGATCGCGGCTTGGATCGCGCACTCGAAGTCAACGAGTCGGCACAGACAAACACCGGCGCCAAGCTCATCGACCGCGTCGCCGTCTTCACGGCCGCCTCAGAGACATTCAGCCAGAAGAACACCAACGCCTCAATCGAAGCGACGCTCGAACGGTTCGAGCCGGTCTTCCGGGGCGCGCGGGCCGTGGGCCTCGGCGTGCGCGGGTACATCTCCTGCGTCGTGGCGTGCCCGTACGAAGGCGCGATCGAGCCCGACGCCGTCACGCGTGTCGCCGAACGGCTCATCGCGCTGGGCGCCGACGAGATCGATCTGGGCGACACCATCGGCGCTGCAGACGAGAGCTCGATGGACGCCTTGCTCTCCGAGTTCTTGGGCTCCGTCGCCGAGGTGAGCACCGACCGCCCGATCGGCGTCACGATGCACCTGCACGACACGTTCGGCCGAGCCGCCGCCTGTGCACGCGTCGCGATGGAGTTGGGCGTGCGCAGCTTCGATGGGGCCGTGGGCGGGCTGGGCGGCTGCCCGTTCGCCTCCACGCCGGGCCACCGCGCGCCGGGCAACATCTCGACGGCAACGCTGCTTGATGTCGTTGAAGCACTGGGGCTGAGTCACGGCGTAGATCGTGCGGCACTCGACGCCGCGGCTCGGTTCGCCGCCGAGGCGCTAAACGGAGCGCAGAACGCATGACCGCGTTCGTGCGCACCACCATCGAAGCCGGCGTCGCGGTCGTCGCGCTGGATCGGCCGGACGTGCGCAACGCGTTGACCCCGGACATGCTGGAAGCCGTGCGCGAGGCGCCGAGCGTTGCCGAACGCGACGGCGCCCGGTGCGTGCTGCTCCGCGGCGCCGGGCCCGCGTTCTGCGCGGGCTTCGACCTCACGCTCTGCCAAGACGACGACAACGCCGTGGGCGTGCTGCTCACCGGACTGTCGCACGCGATCGCCGCACTTCGGGACGGGCCGCTGCCGGTCGTGCTGTGTGCGCACGGCGCCGCGATCGCCGGCGGCGCCGCGCTGCTGGGCGGCGCCGACATCGTCGTTGCCGATGCTTCCGCCAAGATCGGCTACCCCGTGCTGCGGCTCGGCATCTCGCCGGCCGTCTCGGCGCCGTTTCTTCGGCTGGGTGTGGGCGACGGCGCGTGCCGAACGCGGCTGATCGATACCAAGATCCACGACGCCGTCGCGGCCGAGAGGATCGGGCTGGTGCACGAACTGACGCCCAACGCCGAAGCAGCGCAGGCAAAGGCGACTGAGATCGCTCGCTCGCTGGCGAGCAAGCCGCCGTCCGCGATCGCGGCAACGAAGCGTTGGCTGAACGAACTCGATCAAGCCGCGGGCGATGTTCGTGCGCGCGCGCTGGAGGCGTCGCTCTCACTGCCCGGCGGCGCCGAGGAACGCGAACGCCTGATCGCCATGTGGAACGCGGGGCGGTAGCCCGCAGGAGAAACGCTCGATGTCCGACGCCGCAACGCTCACGATCGATGGCGCGACCGCGACCATCACGCTCAACCGCCCCGACGCGCGGAACGCGATGTCCGCGGATCTGCTCGAAGGCGTCGCCGCCGCGCTCGACACGCTGGAGCGTGACGGTGAGGACGTGACCGTCGTCACACTGATCGGCGCCGGCCGGGCCTTCTGCGCGGGCATGGATCTGAAATCGGTACTGAACGACCCCCCGTCGTCCGAGGTGCTGCTCTCGACGCTCGCCGAGATGACGCTTCGGCTGCGCGCGCTGCCGGCGGTCACGATCGCCTCGGTCAACGGCGCCGCGATCGGAGGCGGTTGCGGGCTGGCGATGGTCTGTGACATCGTCCTCTCGCACGCCGATGCCAAACTCGGCTTCCCTGAAGTGGACCTCGGCGCGTGCCCGGCGGTGGTCGCGCCCTGGCTTGTGCGGCGCATCGGCGCGGGGCGGGCTCGGCGGGTGCTGCTGGAGGGCGGTGTGATGTCGGGCGAGCGTGCGCACGATCTCGGCTTGGTCGATGCGCTGGCCGTCGACCGCGAAGGACTGGCAGCACTGACCAATGAAACCGTCCAGCGCATCGCCGTCGGCGGGCCGCAGGCGTTGCGTGCGACCAAGGCGTTGCTGAACGAAATCGACGGCTCGCTCGACGAGGCGATGATGCGTAAGGCCGCGGCGATCTCGGCCGAGGTTTTTATGGGCGACGAGGCCCAGAGCCGTATCCGGGCCCGCTTTGCGGACGCGTGAAGCCGGAAGTTGTGCCGCGCGTAGGGTCTTTGGCCTAGACCTGAGATGCCAACGGTGCGTACGACGATTCGTGCAGATTCACGCCGTATAGACGCTCTGGAGGGGGTTTGGCGGGTAGCCGGGCCGGTTCGCCTCCGCCTAAGATGGGCGGGATCGGTTGGCGTTGCCTGCCGGTACATCTGAGGCTCTGGACCGCCGAATAGCCATCTGTCGGGTCCCTGAGTCAGGCATCGAACGCGAGGGTTTATGACCGAGGCGCGAGTGAGCATCGAGCGCGATTCGTCCCGAGAGGGCTCCGGCCCCGGCGTTGTAACGGTCACACTCGAGCAGCCCGGCCGACCCGTGGTCGTCCTCGATGAGACGCTGATCCGCACGCTCGGCGACACGCTCGCCGAAGTACCCCAAGACGCCGAGGGCTTGGTCCTGGCGTCAAACAGCGAGCGTGTGTTTGTCGCGGGCGCCGACCTCGGCTCCATCATGGAACACGACGACGTCGGTCTGCACGCGTACCTCGAACTCGGGGCACGAGTGTTCGGGCTGCTCGCGTCGTTTCCGTTCCCGACGTGCGCGGCGATCAACGGCGCCGCGCTCGGCGGCGGGCTGGAACTGGCGATGCATTGCGACGGGCTGGTGGCGGCGCCTTCCGCTTCGGGCAAGCCTTACCCGGTGGGCCTGCCCGAGGCCGGCCTGAGCATCTGCCCCGGCTGGGGCGGGACGAACCTGCTGCCGGCGCGGCTGCCCGCGGGCGAGGCGATTCTTGCAACAGCCAAGGGGACGCCGACGATGTTCGATCAGGCGGCCGACGCGGGCTTGTTCGACGAAGTGGCCCCCACTGCGAGCGAACTCCGAGAGGCGGCACGCGCGTGGGTGCGGGCGCAGCCGAAGCCGATGCGCGACGGCGCACCGACGCGATGGATCGGTCGCGACGCCACGGCGGCACGCGAGGGCCTGTCGGCCATCGAGTCGGAGCTGCCCAAGACCGCCGCTGCCGAAGCGGTCGCGGATTGCGTGCGCACGGGCCTGGATCGCGGCTGGGCCGCGGCGGTGCAGGCGGAGCGGGAGCATCTCGTTCGGCTCCGGCACACCCCGGAAGCAACGGCCGCGATCGAGGCGTTCTTTGCCAAATCGGGCGCGAAGCCCGCGAAGCGGTAGACCAGACGCCGACGCGCTCTAACGGGCGTGGCGAGCGATTGACTTTGGTGTTCGAGCGGGCGCGCGGGAGTCGCGCTTGGCGAGGACATCGACCCCATCGCGGGACTTGCGGCGGCAACGCCTCGGGCCCCGGCGACAACACGGAGGAGCCATCCATGGCGGATCTGAAGGATCTCAAAGGCATCTCGGCCCACGACCGCAAGCTGATCGAAGAAGCCGAATCGCTGATGGGGCCAGAGCCCGATTCCATGGGATGGCTGAAGAACCTGTTCTGGGGCCGTGTGCGCGAAGACCTGCTGTTTCCGTACCCGGACGTGATCAGCAAGGAGAAGCCGCAAGAAGTCGCCGAGTGCGATCAGTTGCTCGCACGGCTCGAGGACTACCTCAAGAACGAGCACCCGTCCATCCAGATCGACCAAGAGCAGGAGATGCCCGATTGGGTCATCAAGCGTCTGTTCGATCTCGGCGTGCTGGGGATGACCATCCCCAAGGAGCACGGCGGCCTTGGTATGGGGATCACGAGCTACAACCGTGTGCTCGAACTCATCGGCAAGTACTGCGGCTCGACGGCCGTGATCGTGTCGGCGCACCAGTCGATCGGTTGCAAGGCGGTCATGCTCTTCGGCAACGATGAGCAGAAGGCGCGCTGGCTGCCGAAGCTGGCGAAGGAATCGCTCAGCGCGTTCTGCCTCAGCGAGCCCAACGTGGGCTGCGACGCCGGCGGACAGGAGACCTATTGCGAACTCGCCAGTGACGGCGAGCACTACATCATCAACGGCGAAAAGAAATGGGCCACGAGCGGCGCGCTCTCCGGCCTGTTCACTGTGATGGCCAAGCAGAAGATGCCCGACGGCAAGGAGAAGGTCACCGCCCTCGTCTGCACGCCGGACATGGACGGCATCGACATCTTCAGCAAGAACCGCTCGAAGTGCGGCATCCGCGGCACGTGGCAGGCCCGCATCCGCTTCAAGGATGTCAAGGTGCCCAAGGCCAACCTGCTGCACAAAGAAGGCCGCGGTCTGAACGTCGCTCTGACCTGCCTGAACTACGGCCGATGCACGCTCTCAGCGGGCATGCTGGGCGGGGCCCGACGCTGCGCGGACCAAGCCACCAAGTGGTCGCAGACGCGGTACCAGTTCGGCAAGCCCTTGAGCGAGAACGAACTCGTCCGGATGCACATCGCCAGAATGGCGGCATACGTCTACGCGATGGACGCGGTGTTGTACGCCACAACCGGCTTCCTCGATCGCCACGACGAGGACATCATGGTCGAAACGGCGATCTGCAAGGTGTTCTGCTCCGAGTTCGGTTGGCGGAGCGTGAATCACGCGATGCAGATCATGGGCGGCGAGAGCTACATGACCGAGAACGAGGTCGAGCGCGTCTTCCGCGACTCGCGCATTAACACCATCGTCGAAGGCTCGAACGACGTGATGCAGGCGTTCATCTTCGCCTACGGCGGCAAGCAGCTCGGCGAATACATGCTCGGGCTGCGGGACTCGGCCAAGGGCGCCAAGCTCTTGAGCCCCAAGCTGCTCCGCGCGGCGATCCCGCTGGGGCTCGAGGTCTTCCTGGGCATCCGCAAGCGGATGCCGCGGATCGACGCGGTGCACCCGTCCCTGCGTTCGCACGCCGATCGGTTCAGCCGCATGGTGCAGGAGCACACCTACCGCTTCAAGCAGATGAGCAAGCGGTACGACGCGGCGATCGTGCACCGCCAGAGCGTGCAGGCGCGGATCGCCGATGTCGCGGTCATGCTGCACGCGTGGGCCTGCACGCTGAGCAAGCTGGACGCGGACATCCGCGCGGGCGAGGAGGGCTCGGGCTTCGAGCGCGACAAGGCCGCGGCGATTCACTTCTTTGATCTGGCCGAACTGGAAATCCAGCGGCTGTTTACGGAGATGTACGAGAACGCGGACGACACGATGCTGGCGACGGCCGACGCGGCGCTCAAGCACAACGACACGCTGGCGAACAGCCTGTTCGTGATCCCCGAGCGTTCACCCGTCGCCAAGGGCACGGGCCGCGAACCGGACCAGAGCGGTATCAAGCAGTTCCCGGGGGACAAGTACGCGGGCGCTCAGGCCTGACACGACCCCGGACGCACAGTCTCGGCGACGGATCGCCGCAACCGGCCTCTGGCCGGTACGCTATCCGGCCCGACGCTCTTTCTCGAAACGCCTTGCCCGACCAAGCCCACCACGCCCACACGACCGACGGAGATTGACAATGCCCCGCGAAAAGGTCTACGAGAGCACGATCGAGTACCTCCAGATCCTCGACGAGCACGGCAAGCTCGACGAGAAGGAGGCCAAGGGCACGCTCTCCGACGAAGACGTGGTCTTCCTCTATGAGCAGATGTGTGTCGTCCGGCACTACGACGAGGTGGCCTTCAAGCTCCAACGCTCGGGCCGAATGGGCACCTACCCGCAGAACAAAGGCCAGGAAGCCGCGGCCCTCGGCTCCGGCTTCGCCGCGGTGCGAGGGACGGACTTTCTCGTCCCCTGCTACCGCGAGAACGCGGCGCTCTTCCTGCACGGCCTTCCGATGGAGCACATCCTGCTCCACTGGATGGGCGACGAGCGCGGCAACCAGATCCCCGACGACGTCAACTGCACGCCGATCTCCATCCCGATCGGCACGCAGATGCTGCACGCGACGGGCATCGCCTGGGCGTACAAGATCCGCAAGGAGCCCAAGGCGGTTGTGACCTACTTCGGCGACGGCGCCACGAGCGAGGGCGACTTCCACGAGGCGATGAACTTCGCCTCGACGCTGCGTGTGCCGTGCGTGTTCTTCTGCCAGAACAACCAGTGGGCGATCTCCGTCCCGCGGGATGTGCAGATGAACAGCCGAACGGTCGCTCAAAAGGCGCTGGCGTACGACATGCCGACGATGCAGGTGGACGGCAACGACCTGTTCGCCGTGTACAAGGCGAGCAAGGAAGCCCTCGACCGCGCCCGGGCGGGCGACGGGCCGACGTTCATCGAGGCGGTCACCTATCGCCTCGCCGACCACACAACGGCCGACGACGCGCGGCGCTACCGCGACCGGGCCGAGGTGGACTCGTGGGTCGAGAAGGACCCGATGATCCGCACTCGGAAGTTCCTGGAAGCCCGCGATCTGTGGGACGAAGCCAAGCAGCGCGACATCGAGGAGAAGGCCGCGGCGATCGTGAAGAAGGTCATCGCCAACGCCGAGGGCATCGAGAAGCCGACCACGGACGACATCTTCAACGACACGTTCGCCGAGCTGCCCGAAGAACTCCGCCGCCAGCGCGACACGCTGCGGACGAGCTCGCTGGGGCAGTCACCCGAGCAGGCGGGGCTGCGGTCCGGCGTCAAGGCGGGTGTCTGAGCCATGCTCGTCGAGCTGACCGACATCAAAGGCGAGACGTGGTGGGTGAACCCCGCGTATGTCCGCGTGATCCGCGAGAAGAAGGGTCGCACCGAGATCTGGGTTACGGGCCACACGACCGTGATCCGTGTCGAACGGCCCGTGGCGGAGGTCGTGACAGAAATCTCCGTGGCACTCCAGGGCGTGAACCCTATGACGGCGGTGCAGGCGGGTGTGCAGCAGGCACAGAACGCGGCTGCGGCGGCAGCCAGCACGGCGGCGATCAACCCGGCGGTGATGGGCTAAAGAAATAAGACACACAACGGCGCCCGGTCCGGGCGTCGCTGAAGGACGACACGACCATGGCGCAACTCACGCTCGTACAAGCGATCAACCAGGCCCTGTCCCAGGCGATGGAAGCCGACGACCGCGTCGTCATCCTCGGTGAGGACGTCGGCCGCAACGGTGGTGTCTTCCGCGTCACCGAAGGCCTGCACGAGAAGTTCGGCGGCGACCGCGTCGTGGACACGCCGCTGGCCGAGTCGGGCATCATGGGCACGGCGATCGGCCTCGCGATGGCCGGGATGCGGCCGATCCCCGAGATCCAGTTCGAGGGCTTCCTCGGCCCGGCGTACGACCAGCTCACCAACCACGCGGCCCGGTTCCGCACGCGCACCCGCTCGGCGATCACCGTCCCGCTCACGCTCCGCGTGCCGGTCGGCGGCGGTATTCACGCGCCCGAGCTCCACTCGGACTCGCCCGAAGCGATCTACGCCCACACGCCCGGCTTGAAGGTGCTGATGCCCGCGACGCCGTACGACGCGAAGGGCCTGCTGACCGCCGCGATCAACGACCCCGACCCGGTCGTCTTCTTCGAGCCCAAGCGTGTCTACCGCTCCTTCCGCGAGGAAGTGCCCGAAGAAACCTACGAACTCGAGATCGGCAAGGCCAAGGTCGTGAACGAAGGCTCGGACATCACGATCGTCACCTGGGGCGCCAGCCTCTTCCAGTGCCTGGAAATGATGGACAACCTGCCCGACGACGTGGACGCCGAGCTGATCGACCTCCGCACGATCTACCCGATCGACGTGGACACCATCGCCGAGTCCGTCGAGAAGACGGGCCGATGCGTAATCGTGCACGAGGCGCCCAAGACCAGCGGCTTCGGCGCCGAGATCGCCACACTCATTCAGGAACGCTGCTTCCTGCACCTCGAAGCGCCCGTGCAGCGCGTCGCGGGCTTCGACACCGTGATGCCGTACTACAAGCTCGAACTCGATTACCTGCCCGACTCCGACCGTATCGGCAAGGGCGTGCGCGAGTGCCTCGCGTACTGAAGCCCGTTCGGCTAGACCTCAACCAGTCAGGAGTCACACTATGAACCCGATCCCGCTTGGCCTTTGGGAAATCACCGTTCTCAGTCTTGTTGTGGTCGTCATGGTGGGTGTCGTCACCCTGATGACCAAGAAGCTGCGCGAAGATCCGCACTGACGGCGTTACAGATTCTGCGCCGCCACGCACCCGTTCTGTTCCGATCCAATCGCGATTTTCCGCCCGCCGCCTGCCCCATACCGAGACCCACGCCATGGCCCACCAGACCTCCAGCAACCCCAACGAGTTCATCCTTCCCGACCTGGGCGAGGGCGTGCACGAGGCCGAACTGATCGCCTGGCGCGTCGAGGTCGGCCAAACCGTGGACGAGCACGACATCCTCGCCGAGATGGAAACCGACAAGGCACTCGTCGAGGTGCCCAGCCCCCGCGCCGGCACCATCAAGGCACTCAACGGCTCCGTCGGTGAGATCCTCAACGTTGGCTGCGTCTTGGTGGAGTACGTGGGCGACGACGGCGCCGCGGCAGCGCGCAGCGCCCCGACGAAATCCGCGCCGGCGCCGGCCGAGGCCGATTCTGCCGCAGACGAAGACGACGGGACCGTGGTCGGGCAGATGTCCGGCGCCGCGGCCGGTGTCTCGGCCGAGGCGGGCAAGGCCCTTGCGACCCCCGCCGTGCGTCGCATGGCCCGCGATCTGGGCGTGGACATCAACACGGTCGCCGGCTCGGGCATCGGCGGCCGGGTGACCAAACGCGACGTCGAAGCCGCGGCCAAGGGCGGCGCCAAGAAGCCCGCCGCGCAGACAACCTCGGCGCCGACCACGGCCGCGCCCACCGAAACACGCCGACCGCTGCCGAGCGCACAGCCGGCGCAGCCCTACCAGCGGCCGCAGCCGCTTCAGCAGCAATACCCGATGCCGCAGCAAGCCATGCCTCACCCGGCGATGCCCCAACAGAGCATGCCCGGCATGGGCATGCCCGCGATGGGCATGGGCCTGCCCATGCTCGTCCCGACGCCGTTCGGCTACATGCCCGTTGCCATGCCGCAGACCATGCCGATGCCCTACCCGCAGCAGGCGCCCGGCGGCATCGCGCCCGCGCCGGGGTACGTCCCGTCAACAGGGCAGCGGCCCATCCCCGACCCCGCGCAGGCCAGCCAGGCGCCCGGCGGCGTCGGCGAAGCCCGCACCGCCTTCCGCGGCGTCCGCCGGACCATCGCCGATCGGCTGCGCACCAGCGTCAACACGGCCGTGCATTTCACGGTCGTCGACGAAGCCGATGTCACCGCACTCGACGATCTCCGCCGACGCACCGCCGAGCAGACGGGCGAGAAGATCAGCTTCCTCCCGTTCGTCGCCGCCGCGATGTGCCGCGTGCTGACCGGCCGCTTCGGCGCCATGAACGCCACGGTCGACGACGCCGCGGGCGAGATCGTGCAGCACGGCCCGGTGCACCTCGGCATCGCCGTCGACACCGACTCGGGCCTGATGGTCCCGGTCATTCCCGACGCCCACGCGATGGACGCCGTGCAACTCAACCGCGAGATCGCGAGCACGGCCAAGGCCGCCCGCGACCGCTCCATCCCGCGCGACCGCCTCATGGGCTCGACCTTCACGATCAGCAACGTCGGCAGCCACGCCGGCCGATTCGCCACGCCGGTGATCAACTACCCCGAGGTCGCGATCCTCGCCGTGGGCAAGGCGTACGACGGCGTCGTCGTGCGTGATGGCCAGCCGGTGGTGGCGAAAGTGATGCCGCTGAGTCTGGCGTGCGACCACCGCGTCGTGGACGGCGCCACGGCGGCGCTGGCGCTGGCGGAGTTGGTGCGGGAAATCAGCGCCTAAACGCATCACAGCAAATGGCGTTCCCCGCTCCGCTCGTCAGGCCACATCGCCCAGTTAAAGACTCTCGCCTAGCACCGCACAAGCCACCGAGTCCGCGAGCCTAAACCGGTATGCTCCCTTCCCGGGCCGACCCGGCGATAGGGAGGAACCGATGTCGCACCAACGCTACCGCTGGCGACTGCTCGATGCCGGCCCCCTGCTGCTCGACGGCGGCGGCATGTTCGGCGTCATTCCCAAAGTCGTCTGGTCGCGCAACGTTGAGTGCGACGAACTCAACCGCATCAAGATCAGGCACAACTGCCTGCTGCTCGAATCGGAGTCCGCCGACCCCGCGCTCGGCCGGCCTCGACATGTCGTGTTTGAAACCGGTACGGGCGACAAACTCAATGAGAAGATGTCCAAGATCTTCGGCCTCAGCGGGCGCACTGTTGAGACCGCGATCGCAGAGGCCGGCGCACGCACGGACACCATCGACGATGTGTTCGTCACGCACCTGCACTTCGATCACGCCGGCGGCCTGACGTGCCGGCCTCGCGAGGGTGAAACGCCCGACTGGACCGCGCCCGACGCCCGCAGCGCGTCGGGCGAATCGATGGGCGTCGTGCGCACCTTTCCGAACGCGACGGTCCATTCGCAAGGTCTCGAGTGGGCCACGGCTCAGGCGAACAACTCGGTGATGACCCGGACGTACTACCGCGATCACCTCGAGCCGATCGCCGGTCAGATGCGGCTGGCCGAGGCGCCGCTGCCCATGCCCCACGACCGCATCCCCAACCACGGCGAACTGCCGCGGTCGCCGCTCGAAGACCGCTGGGTCGAACCGGTCCCCGGCGTGCGCTGCTTCTCGGTGCCGGGGCACACCTGGGGGCAGCAGGCGATGCTGTTCACCGACGATCAAGGCCGAGAGATCTGCTTCGTGCCCGACGTCATGCCCACTGCGTGGCACGTCGGCAAGACGTACAGCCTTTCGTACGACGTCGAGCCGTACACCTCGATGATCAGCCGGCACTGGCTGCTGCACGAAGCCGTCGAACGGGACTGGCTGCTGGTGCTCCCGCATGATCCCAACACGGCCGTCGTGCGTGCCCGTCGGGAAGGCGACTGGTTCGCGCTGGAGCCCGTCGACGCCTGATCCGCGGGGCGCCGACCCTAACGCACGACTCACAAAGTTGTCCTCCGGCCGACGCTGCGGCTGGCTATGGCTAGGATGCAGCAACGCGAGATGTCTACCACACTCGAATCAACCCCCGCGACGCCCGCCACACCTTCCGGCGGCGCCTCTGCGCTCACCGGGCCCCCCGGCCCTGACAGCACGAAGCCCGAGCCCGAAGAACGCAAGACGCTGTTTGAGAAGATGGAAGCTTTCGTCAGCCGTCTCTCGACACGCAACAACTTCTGGCATCGCGTCTGCTCGATGATCTGGCTGCCGTACGCCTTCCGCAGCGGCATCCGCATGAAGCGGCTGGACACCAACACGTTCACCGCGATCCTCCCCTTCCGCCGATTCAACCGCAACTGGTACAACGCGATGGCGGGCGCCGCCCTCTTGGGTAACTCCGAGATCGCCGGCGGCATGTACGTCTTCGGTGTCGTCGGCGGCGACTACACCGTCGTCTGCAAGCGTCTCCAATACCGCTTCCTCCGCCCCTGCTTCGGCCCGGCCGTGTATCGCATCACGCCGGAAGAAGACCTCGAAGCACTCGTCGCGGGCAAGGGCGAGTTCAACGTCACCGTCAAACTCGACGTGCTGCAATCGCTGACCAAGCCGGGCGAGCGCGAGAAACTGGTCGGGCGATCGGTCGCGACGTTCCACGTCACGCCGAAGGCGCACCACAAACGCCGCAAAGCCCGCGCCAAGGAGCGTGCCGAGCAGGCGGCCCTTGAAGCCGCGGAAGCCGCCGAGGCCGGGATGCGGTCGCCCGATGACGCGCCCGCTGAGACGCCCGAGGCCCGTAACCCGTGAGCGACAGCGCAGCCTCGACAGCGACATCCAATATGAAGCTCAGCCTCAGTTGGGCGCCGTATCTCGCCTGTTCGTGGACGTGGTGCATCGGCATGTTCCTGCCGATCTTGTTCCTGCGTGATTTCGGCTGGCTCGGCTTCGTCATGTTCGCCGTGCCGAATGTGCTTGGCGCGGCGGCCGTCGGCTGGGTCATCCGCTCGCCCGCAGCGTCACGCCGATGGATCCGTGCGCACGGACCGGTCATGCGCCTCTTCGGCTGGGTCACGATCGCCTTCCACGCCTATTGGCTGGGTTTCCTCACACGGTGGCTTCCGTTCGAGAACGCCGAGACGATCATCGTCTGGAACGCGATCGCGATGGGGCTTGTCTCGCTGCTCGCGGTCAGAGTCTCCGGCCGCAAACTCGCGTGGGCGCTGTGGCCGTTCTCGTGCGTCGTGTTTCTGACGCTCGCGCTCACGGGCAACGTGCAACCCACGCCCGCGGCGCCGCTGTTCGGCCCGTCTGATTCCGACGCCATCCTGTGGCTGACACCCGTGGTCGCGTTCGGCTTTCTGTTCTGCCCGCTGCTGGATCTCACGCTGCACAAAGCCCGTCGCGCCACGCCCGGCGCCGCGGGACCCGTCGCCTTCGGCGTGGGCTACGGCGTCTGCTTTCTGACGATGATCCTGCTCACGTCCGCATATGCGGGCCGACTGCTGTCGGGCGATGCGGCCGCGGGGATTGCAGAGTTCGCCCTCGTGGCGCACCTCGTCGCGCAGCTGTGTTTCACGGTCGGCGAGCACACACGAACGCTGGCCGACGACGCGACGACGCGCAACGGCGCCAAGCGCTACACCACCGGCGGCGTGATCACCCTGGTCTTTGCCGCCATGATCGGCGCGGGCATGATCGTCGGCGGATGGCCGCAACCCGAGGCCGGCCTCGCGCCGGGTGAGATCGGCTACCGCGTCATCCTCTCCGCCTACGGCCTTCTCTTTCCGTCCTACGTCTGGATCTGCGTCATCCCTCGCGGCGGCGGGCGCGTGGCCAAGCCCTCGCACCGAGCGCTCGCCGTCTGGCTCATCGCCTGCGCGATCGCCGCGCCCCTGTTCACGCAGGGATTCATCCGCCTGGATCACATTTGGCTGGCGCCCGGGCTCGGCGTGCTGTTGCTCGCCCGGCTGTTCGTGCCGCGGGCTTCAGCGGGCGTTGAGTCGGTGTAGCACCGCCGCCGCTGTGGTCCGCACCATCTCGTCTTCATCGCCGTCGTCCGCGATCGCCTCGATCCGTGCGCGCAGCTCGGCGTCGTCTCGAACTGCCAGTTGATTGCCCGCCACGATCAGCGCGTTGCGTTTCATCATCGGCAGTGTCAGTCGTTTGAGAGCGCTCTTCGTGAACGCCTCTCGCCGATCCGATTCGTCCCAGCCCAACACATCGAGCAGATCGAACCCGGTCCGTCGCGGCGCATATGCGGCGTGTGATTCGTCCCTCTGCCGGCCGGGTCGCGGTGAGTTGTGCGGGCAGACCTCCTGGCAGATGTCGCACCCGGCCAACCAGTCGCCGATGCCCGCAAAGAACGCCTCATCGATCGCCTCGCGGCGCTCGATGGTCAGGTAGCTGACGCACCGCCGCGCATCGACCGAGTACGGCGTGATCGCATCGGTTGGGCACGCGTCGATGCACCGCGTGCACGAGCCGCAGTGATCCGGCTCGACGCGTTGCATCGGCGGCGGGTCTAGTTCCATCGTCGTCAGCAGCCCGCCGAGCAGCGTGTAGCTGCCGAGTTTCGGATCGATCACAAGCGTGTGCTTGCCGACCCAGCCGAGCCCCGCGCGGACCGCGTGCTCGCGCTCCAGAACGGGCGCGGTGTCCACGAACGCCCGGAAACGCTCGCCCGGAAACACCTCCAGCAGCACATCCGCCATCGCGTGCAGCCGGCGTTTCATGACCCTGTGGTAATCGTCGCCCCGGGCGTATCGGGCGATGCGCCCGCGACGACGAACGACCTCGCAAGCCGCGGGCGCCCCGCGGGCCTCGTAGAGATCCGAAACGACGATCGCCGACCGGGCGCCCTCGAGTACAAGGTTCGGGTCCAACCGCGCCTCGGCGTGGCGTTCGAGGTAGTCCATCGACCCGTGGCGACCGTCCGCCAACCAGGCACGCAGTTCTTCGGCGTACTCTGACGAACTGAGCCGACAGACTCCCGCGCGGACAAAGCCCTGAGCGGAGGCCAACTCCAGCACGCGCGTCGCGTTCGTTGATGCTGGTGAAGGCACGCCTCGCGGCCCCTTCAAGAGTGAGCTGGTCCAAAGGCGGTCCGACCCAAAGGCGACCCGGTCGCGATCAAACCGCCGCGGCCTCGGGGGCAGCCGCGGACGACGCGGGCGCGAGCCAGCCGTAGATCGTCTCGGCCGCGCTCGACAGCACCGGCTCCACATCCCCGCGCGCCTCGAACCACATCGCCGGATACTCGTACACCAGCGTTCCGTCGAAGCCCACGGCCTGGGCGGCTTCGACCGTTTCACGCGCCGAGCTCTCGCCCTCGCCGAGCGCACACGGACGGTCGCCGCGCGTGTCGGTGAGGCGCACGATGTCCAGCTTCGAGCCAAGCCGCCGCATCGCCGAGGCGATGTTGTCGCCCGCCTGCGCCCCCACCGCGGCGTGGTAGCACGCGCGGACGAGCGGGTGGTCGGCCCGGTCGAGCAGCGCTTCGAGGGCCTCGGCTTCGCGGAAGTCGCCGCCGTTCTCGACCACAACACGCACGCCGCGCTTGTCGGCACGATCAACCGCCCGCGCAATAAGGTCACCCAGGCGCTTGATGGCCCGCCGACGCGTTTCGTGCGCGGGCACCTCGAACCCGAACACGCGGACATAGCCGGCGCCGATGTCGTCGGCCAAGTCGATGGCCCGCTGGGTCTCGCGGACACCTCGTTCGAGGTCCGTGAACACCCTCCCCACAATCGGTGGCCAGATCGGATCATCAAAGCGCGCGGAAGTCGCCAAGCCGGCAACCGCGGCGCCCTCGGACGCGAAGACTTCGGCGAGCTTGGACGGGCCCGTCAGGAAGGGCTCGCAGGCGAGTTGGCCGTCACCGGGCCCGAAGGTCCGGAGTTCCGCCGCGTCGAACCCCGACCGGCTTGTGAAAGCGGCCACGGCGTCGAGCGTCCAATCTGGGCAGGCGAGCGTGCTCCAAGCGAGTCGCATGTGATCGTCTCCGAACGCCTCGCCCGGCCGGGGCTTGGCGTATCGACGGATCCTATCGAGACCAACGCTTCGACGCCTGCCAAGGACGCGATGAATGGCCAACGAACGGAACTTGTTCGGATGAATGCCGATCCCCGAGAGCGTCCGTAAACACAAACGTCGGAGCCCGAAGCCTTGCCGAGCCGATAGAACCGCCCCGGTCGCCGGCGTGTCACAGCCGATCGGCCGGCGAACGAATCGGACGGAATGTAGGTTCTCTGGATGGTGGCGCCGACGATGGCGACAAACCACCGGCAGGCGAGCCGCGACAGGGGATGGAACCGGAGTGTTGATGACCCCGATGACGACCTCAACAACCCGACGCCCGACGCACGGCCGGGTGATCCTCGCGGCAGCCGCGGCGGCGCTCTCGTTCGGCCTCCTGGCCTCCGGTTGTGGCTACAACGCTCGTGATGCCCACCTCGCCCAGCGCGAAGCGGTCGTCAGGCCCGCCTCGGGCGACGGCACGATCGTTGTGGTGCGCGACTCGGGCTGGCCCGATACCGACAATGCCTCGACCGCGCTCGCCGACGCCGGCGTGGCCGTACGCGGCGGCGACAGCATCGAACCGACCCCCTAAACCAGCCCCCCAAAGAGGTTCCAACGGGCCGCGAGCGTGATAGCCTGTCGCGACCGATGGCGAGCGAACCCGAACAACCCAGCTCCGTCGAGCCCGCCCGCGCGCTCGAGTCTTCGATCCCGACCAACCTCCGCGGCAAGATGACGTACGCGTCGTACCTCTGCCTCGACAAGATCCTGAATGCCCAAGAGCCGCGGTCCGACCCGTTCCGCCACGACGAGATGCTGTTCATCATCCAGCATCAGACCAGCGAGCTGTGGTTCAAGCTCATGATCCACGAGCTGCGGGCCGGCGTCGCCTCGGTCCGCGACGGCTCGCTCGAACCCTGCTTCAAAATCCTCGCGCGCGTCAAGCACATCCTCGCACAGCTCACCCAGCAATGGAGTGTGCTCGCGACGCTCACGCCCAGCGAGTACGCGCAGTTCCGCAGCGTGCTCGGCGGCGCCAGCGGGCTGCAAAGCGGGCAATACCGCCTCGTTGAGTTCTTGCTCGGCAACAAGGACCCGCAGGTGCTCCGCTTCTTCGAGCAAGATCCCGACATGCAGGCCGACCTGCAACGCACGCTGGAAGCGCCGAGCTTGTACGACGAGTTCCTGCGGTTCCTCGGCCGCGCGGGGTTCGCGATGCCAAACGATGTCATGACGCGCGACGTCACGCAGCCTTACCAATCCCACGAGGGTGTGACCGCCGTCTTCCGCACGATCTACGAAGACACCAAGGAGCACTGGGATGCCTACGAGATGTGCGAGAAGCTCGTGGATCTCGACGAGCAGATCGCGCTCTGGCGGTTCCGTCATTTGAAAGTGGTGCTCCGTGTCATCGGCATGAAACAGGGCACGGGCGGATCGAGCGGCGCGCCCTTCCTCCGTCAGATGATCGATCATGTGTTCTTCCCCGAACTCTGGGAAGTACGCACGCACCTGGGCCCGTCGCGGCCGGAAGGGCGCCCGTGACAGACCGCACGAAAGACGATTCAATCCAACGCGCCGCGCTCGCACTGGGCGGCGCCGAGTTGACCGAAAACGCGTGCCGCGATCACCTGTGGCCGCTGTTCTCGGGCGTGGTCGCACGCCGCGAGGAGACGAACGAGATCTACCTCGCCAACCACTCGCTCGGCCGACCGCTGGACCGCACCGCCGACGATGTGCGGCACGCGCTGGACCATTGGTACCACGACCTCGACGGCGCCTGGGGCCCTTGGACCGAAGCCATCAACAAGTACCGGGCGCTCGTCGCTGACTTGATCGGCTGCGAACGCCGCGATGCGGTGGTGCACAAGACCTCCGCCGGCCAGGGGCTGCGGACCGTGCTCAACACACTCGAGCCGAAGGGCGATCGGCTCCGCGTGTGCGCGACCCGGGGCGAGTTCGACGCGTGCGACTTTATTCTCAAGGCGTACGCACAGAAAGGCCGGATTGACATCGACTGGATCGAGAGCGATGACCGCGCGCGCTTCGACGCCGGCGCCATCGCCGCGGGGCTCAGGCCCGAGCACGACCTGCTGGTTACAAGCCACGTGTTTTTCTCGACCGGCCAACTGCTCGACGGGCTGGCGGGCCTGATCACGCGCGCGCACGAACTCGGCGTGTACACACTCGTGGACGCCTACCACAGCGCGGGCGTGCGCCCCGTCGGGTTCGACTCACTGCGGACCGACTTCATGATCGGCGGGAACTACAAATACACCCGCGGCGGCTCGGGCGCGTGCTGGCTGGCGGTCCGGAGCGACCACCTCGATAACCCCGACCTCCGCCCGATCGACACGGGCTGGTTCGCAAAAGCCGACCATTTCGGCTATTCGCGCAGCGACGAAGCGCACTACGCCGAGGGCGGCGACGGATGGCAGGAGGGCACGCCCGGCTTGCTGTGCATGGTGCAGGCGCTCGCGGGGTTGGAGTTCACGCTCGCCGTCGGCGCCGATCGGCTGCGCGCTTACAACGTCGAACAGCGGGCGTTCCTCGCCGACGTGCTCCGCGACGCGGGCGCCGAGGTCGTGGACGACGAACCCCGCGGCGCGTTCCTGCTCGTGCCGGCCGACGATCCGGACGCGGCGTGCGCCTCGCTGCGGCATCACGGCGTCGTCGTCGACGGCCGACGCGACCCGCTCGGCCGCGGCTTTGTGCGGCTCTGCCCAGATGTCCTCACCACGCGCGCCGAAATGGAACGCTGCGCTCCGATCGTGAACCGAGGCATCGCGGCGCCGGTCTAAGCGGGTCCGGTCTAAGCGGGTGCATCGCCCGACACACCCGGCAGCCGGATCACAAAGTCGCTCCCCGTGCCGGGTTCGGAGTGCACCTCGATCATTCCGCCGTGCGCCTCGATGAGCCGACGGCAGGTGGGCAACCCGAGACCAGTCCCGCCGGACCGCGTCGTGAAATAGGGCTCGAAGAGACGCGCCCGGTGCTCGGGCGTGATCCCAGGACCGGTATCGATGACGTGGATCTCGGCGATCGGCCGACCCTCGGCGTCCGCGGCGGCGCGCGTGCGGAGGATGAGATCGCCTCCGGCCGCCTCGCGACGGGCCGCGTCGCCGCTCAGCCCAGCCATCGCCTGCGTCGCGTTGAGCATGAGGTTCAAGACGGCCTGCTTCAACTGGCGGATATCCACCGACGCGATCACGGGCCGGGGGGCGGGGTCGGCCCGCAGGCGCACGCGCGATCGCTCGGCCTGCGGCAGATAAAAATCGACAAGTTCATCCACGACCTCATTCAGATCGTGCGGCTTCCGCTCGAGATGAGGCTCGCCGGCGTATTGAAGAAAGTCGGTCAAGATCCCGCGCAGGCGCTCGGTCTCGCGGACCAACGCCTCCACGCGACGCGTCAGACCGGCGCGATCGTCGTCGGCGATGTCGAGGTCGCCGACACGCTCGGCGAGCAACTGCGCGTTCAGGCCGATCGTCGAGAGCGGGTTCTTGATTTCGTGGGCCAGCCCGCTGGTGAGCGCGTCGAGATCGCTCCGAGGCGAGGCGCCGTCCTCCACTCGAGCGTCCGAAGCGTCTGCATCAGGCCGACGCGACCGACCACGGCGCACCCACAGAATCCCCGCGACAACCCCCACCGCGACCCCGGCACCGAGTGCCGCCGCCGCAACCAGCACCCACGCGATGACCTGCGGCAACGTCTCGCTCACATCCCCCGCCCCTGGAAGCCTGCGCGGCCGGTGCACGCCTCCGGGCGATCCTCATCATGACTGCACGCCGGCGTCAGCGACGCGGCGTGCGCGTGTAGTTGCGCCGGCGGGTGATCATCACCTCGGGCTCTTCCTCGACACGCTTGACAGCCGTGGCCTTCCAGCCTCGGTCGGTTTCCTCGGCCGAGTAAATGATCTTGGAGCCGTCCTTGAGAACGCGGAACCCTTCGCCCTCGATCACCGAGAAGTGCACGAAGATGTCCTGCTGATCTGGGCCGATGACGAAGCCGAACCCCTTGCGCGGATCGAACCACTTCACCGTCCCCTCGATCTCCTCGATGCGCCCCGGATGGTGGTCACTCATCCTCTTGGACCTCGCGAGGTTGTCGGCCTGCGCATGCCGCGGGCCTTGGGGTCTATGAACGCACACGGTGGCCGGCTGCACGTCCAAAGAGACGGACCGGCCCACCGAGTGATGCCTCCCAGAGATCGAATGACTCGATCCCTTCAACCGCGACGCCGATGGGACGGCTGGCAACGCGGCGCTCTCTCTGCCCAACACACCCATGCCAACGCGAAGCCGAACGCCCCGCAGGTCCCGGCCCAAGCGCAACGCCCGAGCCCGAATCCATACCGCAGCCTATCAACCCATCGCAAGCCGTCAACCTGGGAGGCTCATAAGCAAAACACCCGGCCCGCGTAGAGCGGACCGGGCGCCGGTTGTTGCAAGTCATCCAAGAACCGGGACGAACCCCGGAACGACGCGGGTCAGGCGCCCGACTCGACGGTTTCTTCGTCGCTGCGACGGCGGCGGCGCTTCTTGCCGCCCGACTTACCGCCCGAGCGACCTTCGTCTCGCGGACGATCGTCGTCGGAGCGATCGTCGCGCGATCCGCCGTCGCCGTTCGCGGCCGCGCCCGAGGCGCCGTCCGGCGTGGAGTCCTCGATCATCGCCTGCTTGCGGCTGAGCTTGATGCGGCCCTGCTCATCGACGAGCACGACCTTGACCTTCACGATGTCGCCGAGCTTGACGACGTCGGTGACGTTCTTGACAAACCCGTCGGCCAGCTCGGAGACGTGGCACATGCCGTCCGTGCCGGGCGCCAACTCGATGAACGCGCCGAAGTCGCGGGTCGACACAACCTTGCCGCGGTACACAGCGCCGACCTTGATCTCCTCGGCGATCGCTTCGATCTCACCCAGCGCGCCCTGGAGCGCTTCGAGGTCGGAGCACGAGACGTGGACCATGCCCGAGTCTTCGACGTCGATCTGCACGCCGTACTTGTCCTGCAGCGCGCGGATCGTCTTGCCGCCGGGGCCGATCAGCTTGCCGATCTTCTCCGGGTTGATCTGCAGCGCGTGGATGCGCGGGGCGTGCTGGGCGATGTCCTCGCGCGGCGCCTCGATCACGCTCTCCATGAACTCTATCAGCTCGAGCCGGCCCTTCTTGGCCTGCGTGAAGATGCGGCCGATCTGCTCGATGCTCAGGCCGCGGGCCTTGAGGTCGAGCTGGATGCCGGTGATGCCCTCGCGGGTGCCGCCGACCTTGAAGTCCATGTCGCCGAAGAAGTCCTCTTCGCCGAGGATGTCGGTGACGAAGACTTCGTTCTCGTCGTTCTCATCGGCGAAGCGACCGACGGAGATACCGGCGCAGGTGTTGGTGATGGGCACGCCCGCGTCCATGAGCGCGAGGCAGCCGCCGCAGATCGACGCCATCGACGACGAGCCGTTGGACTCGGTGATGTCGCTGACGAGGCGAACGGTGTAGGGGAACTCATCCGGCGTGGGCAGCACGCCGAGCAGCGAGCGCTCGGCCAGGGCGCCGTGGCCCACCTCGCGGCGTCCCGGGCCCATGATGCGGCCGGCCTCACCGACGCAGAACGGCGGGAAGTTGTAGTGCAGCGTGAACTTCTTGGAGTATTCGGGGAGCAGACCATCGATGAT
>JBCBZM010000143.1:0-3684 GCA_039815345.1 Planctomycetota bacterium
CCTCGGCCACCCACATGGAGGATGCGACCGAGACCTCTAGCGGATTGGGCATGAAGCCCGCGAGCGCCACCACGAACAGGATCGCCCGCGCCTTTGAACGCCATCACGGCTTGGCCGATATGGATCAACTCGGTCGCGCCCGAACCGATCGCGTGGACACCCAGGATCTGGTTCGATTCCTGGTGGATGAGCAGTTTCAGCATGCCGATCTCGTCGCCCAGCAGCATGCCGCGGGCGATCTCGTCGTACTGCGCCTTGCCGGACTCGAACGGGATGCCCTCTTCCGTCAGGCGCTGCTCGGTCCAGCCGACCATCGAGATCTCCGGGATCGCGTAAATGCCGTAAGGCAGCAACTCGGGCATGTGCTCCACACGAAGGTCGAACATATCGCACGCGGCAATGCGTCCCTGCTCCATAGACGTCGACGCGAGCGCCGGGAAACCGATCACGTCTCCCGCGGCGTAGATGTGCGGCACGTCGGTCTGGAAGCGATCGTTGACCTTCACCCGGCCGCGAGGGTCCGCCTCCAAACCGGCCTTGTGCAGGTCGAGCCCGTCGGTCGCGCCCTGCCGACCGACGGTGTACAGCAGCGCATCGGCCCGGAGGGTCTTGCCGCTTTCCAGCGTTGCCTCGACCATCTTGCCGTTCGCCGTGCGCGCGTGCGACGGCGGCTCGACCACGTCTACTTTCACGACTTTCTCGCCGAACCGGATCGTCGTGTCGGCCTGCCTCAGGTGATACTGGAGCGCCTCGGTGATCTCTTCGTCGACGAACCCGAGCAAGCCCGATCGGCCTTCGACGAGGGTCGTGCGCACACCGAGCGCGGTCAGCATCGAGGCGTACTCCGTCCCGATCACGCCGCCGCCGACCACGATCGCCGACGTAGGCAGATAGCCCAGCTTGAGGATCTCGTCCGACGTGATGACGTTGCTGTCATCGAACGGGATCTTGTCCGGCCGAGCCGGGCGCGAGCCCACCGAGATGAGGATGTTCTCGGCGCGGATCTCGTCTTCGCCGAATCGGCCTTCGACGTGGACGGTGTTGGCGTCCTCGAACCGGGCGGCGCCGTGGATGACCTCGATCCCGTTCGAGGCCATGTGCCGGCGGACGTTCTCGATCTCGTGCGTGATGACGCGCTGGACCGCGGCCTGCAGGCCGGTGAACGTCGCGTTGCGGGCCGCGTAGAAGTCCTCGACCCGGGCCATCGCGTTCGGCCGACCCGCGAGCGACAGGATCGCCTCGCGGAGCGCCTTCGACGGGATGGTGCCCGTGTTGACAGTGACGCCGCCGACAACCTCCCGCTTCTCAACGACGATGACCCGTTTGCCGAGTTTGGCGGCCTGGATGGCGGCCCGCTGGCCGGCCGGTCCGGATCCGATCACACAGAGTTCGACGTTCCGCATCCGCAGCGTCCCCTTCGTTGCCGGTCGCGCCCCTGCCGCTGCCCGGACAAACAACAACGCGGGCCCCGAGGGACCCGCGTCGGATGGTACCTAGATGTCGGTCCAGCGTGCGCCCGGGCGGGCCGGCCGGAAATCAGCGGCGGCGGCGCGTCGCGATCAGGCCAAAGACACCGAGCGCGGACAGGGCGCCGGGGGTGGGCACGATCTCGGGCACACCGCAGTCGCGGAAGAAGTCGATGTAGTGGCTCACGCGGCTGTAGTACTGCTCGGAGCCGTAGCGCGGGTTGGGCATAAAGAACGACGCGACACCCGCCACGGCCAGTTGGCCGTCGACATCAACGAACAGGGGCGCGCCGAAGTCGCCCGAGCCCAGGCCGAACTCGCGGTCGGTCGGGACATCGGAGCCGAACACGCTGGCGCTGGGGTCGGCCGGGTCGTCGAAGTCGGTCATGAGCCACGCGACCTTGCCGTCGTCGAAGACGACATCGATCTCCTGCGTGCCGGCACGGAACTGGCCGTCTTGCACGAGGTTGCCGCCCTGGCCGAAGCCGGTCGTGCCCGGACCGACAAGCTCGGCGAGTTGGCCGAGTTCATCTGAGCCCGCGTACACGGGGATCGTGTCCACGTCGAGGATGGCATCGGTGAGCCGGACGAGCGCCAGGTCGGCGCCTTGAACGGGATCGCGATAGAACTTGGGGTGGATCTTGATCTCGGCGACGGAGTACATGGTGCCGCCCATGTTGAACTCCCACTGCGATTCGTCCGGGTCGGTGCCGATGACGTTGCCGGCGGAGGTCAGCACCCAGTCCTCGGCGACAAGCACGCCGCCGCCGCGGAGTTCGCCGCCGCGCATCATCTGGCCGACGGCCTCGAAGCGGCTGTCCTGAGCAGCGCCGAGGTAGTCGGCCTGAGATCGGTCGTTGCGGATGATCACACCGAAGGCCGCCGGGCTGATCGCCGCGGCCGTCAGTGCGCACAAAGAAATCGTTCGGGCTCGCGCCGTGGTCATGGGTCGCTCCTCGTCTCTACATGGACCCGACGCAAACCGCGCCGGGGAGGCAGGAATCACAGAGCCCTGCCGTCACAACGGAACGTGTCACGGTTTCCGGACTCTGCAACCCGATCTGCGGAAAAGTTTGCGCGACTTGCCGGAACCGGCTCGGAACGGGCGATCGGTACGCCGTCGGGCGGCGACGTACCATGGGCCTCGGCGGGCCCGAGACCCGCGTTCAGACGCCTACACCCCAAACCGCCGGGCCGACGCCATGACCAAGATCCCCACGCCCGATTCCGCTGACCGCACCACCAACACGGGCGGCGACTGGGCCGGCGATCCGACCTGGACCGCGGCCCGGGTCCGCGAGACCTTTCTTGAGTACTTCGCCTCGACGCACGCCCACACCCGCGTGCCCTCCAGCCCGGTCGTTCCGCACGACGACCCGACGCTGATGTTCGCCAATGCGGGCATGAACCAGTTCAAGCCGATCTTCCTGGGTCAGGTCCCGCCCGGTTCACCGCTGGAAGGCCTCAAGCGGGCCGCGGACACGCAGAAGTGCATCCGCGCCGGCGGCAAGCACAACGACCTCGAGGACGTCGGGAAGGACACCTACCACCACACCTTCTTCGAGATGCTCGGCAACTGGTCCTTCGGCGACTACTTCAAAGCGGAAGCCATCGACTGGGCTTGGGACCTGCTGACCAAGGTCTACGGCTTGCCGGCCGACCGGCTCTACGCGACGTACTTCGGCGGCGACGAAACCAGCGGCCAACCCGCCGACGATGAAGCCAAGCAGCTCTGGCTCAAGCACCTGCCACTCGAGCGCGTGCTGCCGGGCAACGCGAAGGACAACTTCTGGGAGATGGGCGACACGGGCCCGTGCGGCCCGTGCAGCGAGATCCACTTCGACCGCGTCGGCGGCCGCAATGCCGCGAGTTTGGTCAACCAGGACGACCCCGACGTGCTCGAGGTCTGGAACCTGGTCTTTATCCAGTTCGACCGCCAGCCCGACGGTTCCCTCCGCCCGCTCCCGGCCAAGCACGTCGACACCGGCATGGGGCTCGAGCGGCTGGTCTCAGTCCTGCAGGACAAACGCTCGAACTACGACACGGACGTGTTCAACCCGTACTTCGTCGCGATCGAAGAAGCGACCGGCGCGCGGCCGTACCGCGGCAAGCTGGGCGCCGAGGACGCCGACGGCCGGCGGCGAAGGCGGCGAAGGGATCACCCTCGAGGCGGAAAAGCCCCTTGGCGGTGCCGATCCACGTCGACGGCCACGGCGCA
>JBCBZM010000056.1:0-18576 GCA_039815345.1 Planctomycetota bacterium
CACCGAAGTAGCGGTTGGTCATGCCCGCCCAGACGAGCTCCTGCCGCTCCTTCTCGCTCTTGCGATTGGGCCAGAGCGTGTCGGTCTCCTGATAGACGTTCGCCGGCTTCTGACGGTCGCCCAGCGCCCGGTTCCGAGGCCAGAGGTAGTCCTCACCGGCGACGAACGCACGCGCGGGATCGACTGTGGGCGAGTTGAGGTAGCCGAAGCGGACGCGGCGCTTGTCGCCGCCGTAGAACGACTCTTGGCGAAGATCGGCCGGGCCGGTCTGGAAGAGTCGGACGAGCACCTCGTCGTCCGTCAGGTTGATCGCCCGCTGCTCGATCGATAGCTCGAATGAGCCGGGCGCCAGCGTGTAGCGGCGTTCGACGCGGAGGACACGGTCGCCGTTCTCATCGAGCACGTGCGCGTCGAACGCGCCGGGGACCGGCTGACCGTCGGCGCCGATCGCCGGCTTCCAAACGGGAACGGGCTCGCCCGCTTCGTACGGCGCCAGCGAAACGTACGAGCCATCGATCGTGACGCCCAGCACCGCGAGCGGCGTCAGCCGACCGGCGGCGTAGACCTCCTCGCTCATCACCACGGCGTGCTCTTCGCGTTTGACCGTCTCGTAGTGCTTGCTGAGCAGGAGCTTGAAGACGCCGGCGCCGACGGGGCTGAACTCGACGTACGCCTCGTAGTCGGTTGCGACGTTGTTCTCGCGGTCTTCGAGGGCGCCGAGCGTAGGCGCCGACCACACGCCGCCGGCGGGCTCGAACCGCTCGACCGAATAGGTCCTCGACGGGCCGGCGGGCGACTCGGTCGGCGCGTCCGTTGCAGCGCTTGTGGGCTCGGGATCGGGCGCCGCTTCCATCGACGGTGTCGGGCTGGCCGGCGCGGGCGGCTCGGCGGCATCGGTGACGACGGTCGGGGCAACATCCGTCGCATCACCGGCCTCGGTCGGCGCAACAGTCTCGGCGTCTTCGACCACGGCGGTAGCCGTCTCGGTTTCCTCGCCCGGCGCCACTTCGGCGGGCGTTTCGTTGGCCTGCGTCTCACTCGCCTGTGTTTCGCCGGATTGGCGAGAGGGCTGGCTGTGCGTGTTGTTCCAGACCGCGACGCTGACCGCCGCCGCGGCGCCGATCGCGAGGATCGGGACAATCAGACGCAGCAGCGTGTTGGGCTTGCCCGCGATCGGGCGATCGCCTCCGCCCGCGCTGTCACGCGTGATGGAGGAGGCCCGTTTACGGTTTCGGTTGGCGTTGGATTTGTTCGATCGGGCCATGAACGGGGCATCCTTGGCTGCGGGCGTGCTTCGTCCGAAGACGACCCCGTCTCGGGATGGCGCCAACCCTTGTTGGCAGCATCAGGCGGCGCGTGCGGAGGGATCAGAAGCGAGGCCGGGCCCGGACGATAGCCGTCAACGGCCCTCGTAGAGCCGATCGCCCAGCCAATCATGCAGTTCGGGAATCGCTTTGATCTGTTTCGCGGTCACGTCGACGTCGTACGCGAGCCGGCAGAACTCGACCCGGTCGTCGTGCAGGATCGCGTAGCTGGCCCGCGGGTCGTGGTCGCGGGGCTGGCCGACGCTGCCGACATTGACGATGGCCTTCTCGTGCGGGTTGAACGTGTAGCTGTCCTCGCCAAGCTCGCCCGGGGGGTAGAAATCGGGCTCGTCGGTGAAGACGCCGGGCACGTGCGTGTGCCCGCAGATCGCCAGGCGGTCGATGCGCTCGAAGATGGATTCCATCTTGTCGGGCTGGGTGACGGCGTCGTCGGGGAAGATGTACTCGTTGATCGGCCGACGGGGCGAGCCGTGGACCGCGAGGACCGGCGTGGCGCCGTTGACCTGCTCGACGACCCGGACTCGGAGCCGGCCGAGGAACTCGTAGCGGGACTGTCGCAGGTCGGCGTCCTGCTCGGCGTCGAGCTGGCCGCGGGTCCAATAGGCCGCGGCCTCGGCGCCCGGGTTGAAGTTGGTCGGCTCGTACAGCACGCCGAAGTCGTGGTTGCCCATCAGGGACCACTCGCACTTCTCGCGGACGAGATCAACGCAGGCCAGGGGCTCGGGGCCGTAACCGATAATGTCGCCTAGACAGATGATGCGGGCGACGCCTCGGCGTTCGATGTCGGCGAGCACGGCGCGGAGGGCCTCGGCGTTGCCGTGGATGTCACTGATAACGGCGGTGGACACGGGCGCTCCTGTAGCGTGGACGGGGCGAGGCGGGCGAGGTGATGACCTTGACGGAGGTATTCACGACCCGCGTCTGGCGTACACGAAAATCGCGGAGACCGGCGACCCCGCAAGAACGAACATGCTAGGGCCCGCCCGGTTGACCGGCAACGCGGGTCCATCCCCGACGCAGGGGAGCCGGCTGACCGGGAACCGGCGAACCGGGATCCGGCTGACCATCGGCGGAACGACTGAGACGTTGGGGTTCGGATCCCCCACAAGGCGCGGCCCTCGATCGCCGATCCCCCCATTTGACCGAGGTCTCCGTCCCTACCATCACCACGGAGGCGGACCTCGACAGGGGAAACGCGAGACGCAGGCCGTCTCGACGCCGCCTCTGGGTATCGCCAACGCGGGACCCGCCACAGGACGTGGCGCCCCGATCGAGCCTTTGCAGGCGACCGGAACGCCCGGCGCCGAACGCGCGTCCGACCGGACGCCCACACGCACCGCGACCGAACGGTCGCCCACACGCTGGGAGAACCCATGCCCGCAGCCAACGTGTCCTACCAGCGCACCCGCGAGATGACGGTCGACGAGCTGCTGCTCGAAAACCGGATCGTCTTCCTGACCAGCGACATCAACCACGCCAGCGCGACGCGGGTGATGATGCAGCTCCATTACCTGGACCGCGAGAAGCGCGGCCAGGAAATCAACTTCTACATCAAAAGCCCCGGCGGCTCGGTCGACGAGACGCTCGCGCTGTACGACACCATGAAGCTCCTGGGCAGCCCCGTGAGCACCTACTGCATCGGGTACTGCTACTCCGGCGCGGCCGTGCTGCTCGCGGCCGGCGAAAAGGGCAAGCGGTACATGCTCCCGCATGCCAAGGTCATGATCCACCAGCCGTACGGCGGCGTGACCGGGCAGGCCGAGGACATCAAGATCCAGGCCGAGCGGATCATCAAGGACAAGGCCGAACTGAACCGGATTCTGGCCGAGTGCACGGGCCAGGACGTCGAGCGCGTGCACGCCGACGGCGAGCGGGACAAGTACTTCACGGCAACCGAAGCGCTCGAGTACGGGCTGGTGGACGAGATTCTGAACCACCCGGAAGCCGAGAAGGCCGTCAACGCCTGACGCCGAGTCGCTTTCGTTTCCCTCACACGCCGCCCAGAACCAATCCGGCCCAGAACTGACCCGACCCACCCGCGCTCGAGCACGAGCGCCAGCCAAGGAACGCACCCCATGGCCTCCAATGCTTCCAGCTCCCACCTAGTCCCGATCGTTGTCGAGCAGACCGCGCGCGGGGAACGCAGCTACGACATCTTCAGCCGCCTGCTGAAAGACCGCATCATCTTCATCGGCACGCCGATCGAGGACCAGATGGCCTCGCTCATCGTCGCCCAGCTGCTCTTTCTCGCCAACGAGGACAGCGAGACCGACATCCACATCTATGTCAACAGCCCCGGCGGCTCGGTGACGGCCGGCCTCGGCATCATCGACACGATGAACTTCATCCGCCCCGACTGCGCGACGTACATCATCGGGCAGGCCGCCAGCATGGGCTCGCTCATCGCGACCAGCGGGACCAAGGGCAAGCGGTACTGCCTGGCCAACCGCCGCAACCTCATGCACCAGCCGCTGATCAGCGGCGTGCTGGAAGGCCAGGCGACCGACATCGAGATCGAGGCCCGCGAGATGCTCCGCCTCCGCGATCGCCTCTACAGCATCTACTCCGAAGCGACGGGGCAGACGACCGACAAGGTCGCCAAGGACTGCGACCGCAACCTCTGGCTCGATGACCACGAGATGTCCGAGTACGGCCTGATCGACTCGGTGCTCAAGAACATGCCGAAGATGGACCACGCCAAGAGCGAGTGATCGGCTGACGCATCATCCAGAAACGCAAAGAAGCGTCGGCCCCTGCGGCCGACGCTTCGTGTTGTATAGAGAACGGCTCGATCGTCGCTTAGGCGCGGCGGCGGCGGGCGATCGTCAAGCCGCCGAGCCCCAGCAGGGCCAACGAGGCCGGCGCAGGGATCGTCGAGACGCCCCCGACGATGTTGTCGATGCTGATGAACTCAACGCCGGAGTTGGCGAAGGTCGTAACGGCTTCGAACGTGATGAAGTCGATGGGCGCCGCGAGGCCGACAACGCCGAAGAACGGATCGCTCGCGTTGATCGTGAATGACGACGTGTTGCCGAGCGTGTCCTGAACGGTTGTCAAGACGCCCATTTCAGTGCCGAGCGCTTGGGGGTCGGCGAGGAATGAGAGGCCTTGATCGTTGAAGCCGAACGCGTCGAAACCCATCGCGTTGACGCCGGCGGTTTGCACCGTGATCGTGCCGGTGTCAGCCTGATTGCTGAAGCCGCCGAAAGCGCCGGTCGTGCCGGCGAGATCGAGAATGAACTGGATGTCGACGCCGGGGTTTCCGGTGTTGACCGAGTTCGTCAGCGAGCCGTTGACGAACTGTGTCGTCACTTCGTCGCCCGAATGGCTGACATCGAACCCGCCGAGCAGGGGGCCGGGGGAGGACGCGTTCGCCGAGGAGTTTTCAAAGTCCACGTCCGCGCCGGCGAACTGCTCGAGGTCGTCATCGATCAGCGTCGTGTCGAGTGCGGCCAGGAACGCCGCCCGATCGTTGAACGACACGAACTGGGCGCTTGCGGCTCGGCCGGCGGCGGCGACAACGACGGTGGCGGTCAGTGTGGACAGAGTGATCGCGTGCATGGTGTGTGTCTCTCGTATGGTCTGGGGTTGAGTCACGGGTTGGACGGCCGTGCCGACCAGCGCTCCGTGTCTTGTGGACGACGCGCGTCCTCGCACACAAACGCGATGTTGCCAGCGAAATCCCATCATCAAATCAAGTCATTTTGAATGCCTTCACGGCTGACGGGTACGCTGCCGGCATGAAGCGCTTCAACACGGTCGATGCCTACATCGCCGGACACCCGGACTGGGCGAAAGAGCTCGTACGGATCCGCGAGATCCTCAACTCGACCGAGCTCGAAGAGACGGTCAAGTGGGGCGCGCCCGGGTACACCTGCGACGGCAAGAACGTGATCGGAGTCGGCGCGTTCAAGCACCACATCAGCCTCTGGTTCCATCAGGGCGCGTTGCTGAGCGACCCCGAAGGCGTACTGGCGAACGCCCAAGAGGGCAAGACCATCGCCATGCGTCAATGGCGGATTGAAAGCGCCAAGGACATCAAAGCGCGCGCCATCAAGGCATATGTCAAGGAGGCGATCGAGCTCCAGCGGGCCGGGAAGACCCTCGGCCCGCGTCGAGACAAGCCGATCATCGTTCCGCCGGAGCTCGAGGCCGCGTTCAAGAAGAGTCAGCAACTCCGCACCGCGTTCGAGTCGCTCACGCCGGGCAAGCAACGCCAGTACACCGAGCACGTCTCAGAGGCGAAACGCGAAGCGACGAAGCTGAGCCGCGTCGAGAAGATCAAACCCATGATCCTCGACGGCGTCGGCCTGCACGACAAGTACAAAGACTGCTAGACCGCACGAACGGCTGTGGAGCCGTAGATCGGGTACCGCTCGCACAGGGCCCGCACATCCTCGCGGACCTGAGCGCACACGCCCGCGTCGCCCTTGGCGGTCAGCACGCGGTCGATGAAGCCGGCGATGGTCGGCATGTCGGCTTCGGTGAGGCCGCGGGTGGTCACCGCGGGCGTGCCGAGGCGCAGGCCGCTGGTCTGCTTCGGCGGTCGCGGGTCTTGCGGCACGCCGTTCTTGTTGCAGATGATGCCCGCCGATTCCAGCCACGCCTCGCCGTCGGCGCCGATCAGGTCGGCGTCCTTGGTGCGCAGGTCGACCAGCATGAGGTGGTTCTCGGTGCCGCCGCTGGTGATGCGGTAGCCCAGCTCGATCATGGCCGTAGCGAGCGCCTTGGCGTTCGCCTTGACCTGCTGCTGGTACGCCTTGAACTCGGGCTGGAGCGCTTCCTTGAACGCGATCGCCTTGGCCGCGATGACGTGCATCAGCGGGCCGCCCTGCGTGCCTGGGAACACGGCCCGGTTGAGCTTCTTGGAAAGATCCTCGTCGTTGCAGAGGATCAGCCCGCCGCGCGGGCCGCGGAGAGTCTTGTGCGTCGTCGTCGTCACGACGTGCGCGTGCGGGAAGGGGCTGGGGTGCTCGCCCGCCGCGATGAGCCCCGCGATGTGCGCCACGTCGGCGTGCAGCAGCGCGCCGCACTGGTCGGCGATCTTGCGGAACCGTGCAAAGTCGATCTCGCGCGGGTACGCCGAGTAGCCGCACATCAGCAGCTTGGGCTTGTGCTCCATGCACACGGCCTCGACCGCGTCGTAGTCGATGCGCTCAAACTCGGGGTGCTGTTCGTCGTAGTGCAGCGGGTAGTGCACGGGGTTGAACCACTTGCCGCTGAGGTTCACCTTCAGCCCATGCGAAAGATGCCCGCCGTCGGCCAGCACGAGCGAGGCGAACGTCTCCCCCGGGCTGAGCAGCGCCAGAAACACGGCCGCGTTGGCCTGGGCGCCCGAGTGCGGCTGTACGTTGGCGTAGTTGCAGCCGAACAGCTCGCACGCGCGCTGCTGGGCGAGCCGCTCGACCTCATCGTGATGCACGCACCCGCCGTAGTACCGGGCGCCGGGCAAACCCTCGGCGTACTTGTTGGTCAGGCAGGTCCCCATCGCGTGGACCACGGCCGGGCTGGCGTGGTTCTCGCTGGCGATCAGCTCGAGCGTGGTCTCCTGCCGATCGGCCTCGAGCTCGATAAGCGAGGCGATATCGGGGTCCTGCTGGCGGATGAGATCGACGATGCCGTGGGCGAAGGGGTCTTGGGCCATGGCCCATGGTACGGCGCAGAATCGGTCGCAACGAAGCCCGCAAGGGGAGGCCCGCGAGAAGAGCCCCGCTACAGCATGAAGAACAGGCCGAGCAACTCATTTGGCGCCGCAACGGCCGCGATCGCCGACGCCGCGAGCACCGCGACCAACCAGAGCCACGACGCGACCCACGCCGGCCTTGGCAGCCTGAGGTACCGCCCCACCACGACCCAGAGCCACATCCAGACCCACGCCAAAGCCAGCGTTAACCCGGAGTTGCTCGCGATCGTCTCCGGGCCGTCCCAACGCACCGAGCCTCGGATGCCGAACTCGAGGAGGGACCACGTCGCCCAGACGACCGCGCCGAGCACCCAAACGATCGGCGCCTGCCCGAAGCCGTAGCCCGCCGCACGAACCAGATGCGCCCGTCGCACGCCGCCCCGGCGGAGCGACACCGGCATGAGCCAGAGCGTCATCGGCGCCAGCACCATCGCCACGCCCGCGATGAACCGCTGCGGGTGGATCCACGCGCCCCAACCGAACCCCCAGAAGTACCAGTTCACCGGTGGCGCCGCCGCTCGGGCGGCCGACGACTGCAGCGCGTGGGTCGCGTTCAGCCCGAAGTACCTCACCTGCGGCCACGCCACCGCGGCCTCGCACACGAACACGCACACCAGCGACACGAGGTACCACAGCGCGAACGCCACACCGCCCGCAACCAGCGCCCGACCCGGGCGCACGGTGTGCGCAAGCCGAACGGCGCGCCAGAACGACCAAGGCCGCGCCGCCCGCCACGCGGTCACCGCGAGCGTCCGCCGCGGACGATCCTGCCGGTGCTCGTACAACCAAGGCAGCACGCGCAGCTCGGGATTCAGAATCTCGCGCCAGGCAAAGGCCAAGCCGCACTCGCTGCACGTGCCTTCGATCGGACAGGCATCCGTCCAACGCTCGGTCTCGCCCGAGAGGTCGTACCCGCAGCGTGGGCACTCGGGAGTACGGGCTGTAGACACTACGTGACGGGTCATGCATCCACGATCGCTATGACGCCGCCCGTAAGGAAGACCCCGAGCAGCCCGCTGAGGACCACGAGCAACGTCGCGTCTCGCCAGGCATGATCCAACCGAAGATACGACCGCATCACGCTCAACAAAAAGATCCAGGACCATCCGACGGCGACAACGAGACACCCAATGACCGTCCACCCGCTGTTCGCGAAGGGATCATCGATGTTTCTCAAGCCGTGCAGCGCGATGTAGAACCCAACGCCAAGCAACCAGGCAAACGGGAGGTTCAACAGCGCGTAAAGCAAGATGCGAAGCAGGTGTACGGCGCGAATCGACCGCCGCCGCAACGTGACAGGCATCAGCAGCAGCGTGAACGGCGCCGTGAAGACCATGCAAGAGATGATGATCGCGAGCGGCTCCGGCGACCAACGCAATCGGTCGGGCTGCCATCCCCAGCCGATATCGGGCCGGGTATCGAGCACAGGCGCCGCCCGAGCGAACACTTGGCCGAGGTGTCCACTGACTTCTGGATCGTTGATCGAGATTCGGTAGATCAGGTTGATCGCACGATGGAACATCGCGATGCACCCCGCCGTCAATGTCCAGAAGACGAAGGCAAACACGGTTACCACCGCCGCACGCGGAACGGACGCCGGGTACTCCAGGCGAACAAGCCGCCAGAAGGACCACGGGCGGATGAGCCTCAAGGAAGTCGCGAGCAACGCCACGATCGACAGGCCGGAGGCGTGCTCATAGAACCACGGCAGTCGCCGGTTGTTCTCGCTGATCAGTTCGCCCCACGAAATACTGAGCCCGCACTCGCTGCATGTGCCTTCGATCGGGCAGGCGTCCGTCCAACGCTCGGTCTCGCCCGAGAGGTCGTACCCGCAGCGCGGGCACTCGAGAGGTGGGTTTGATACTGCTACGGGCGTCGTCATGCGAGACCTACTGCAAACAAGACCACGAACAGCGTCGCGAGGTTGAGGTCGTACATCAGGCTGACACCCCCACGAGGAATGATCAAGACCATCAGCGTCGCGACCAGCCACGCGAGCAGCACGAGCAGCGTGGTCGCAGACGATCTGGTCCCGAGCCGGAGGTAGCCGCGGAGGATCGCGTGCATCCAGAGCCACGACGCGCCCAAGGCCCACGCGATCACCAACCAGCCGCTGGGACGTTCGAGCACCGCGTCGTATCGGCGCAGCGCCGAAACAAACCACGCAGGCATCGTCACCGTCCGGGCGAGGAACCACATCAACATCACGAACAACGGCGCCAGGGTGACGGCCATCACGAACACCGGCAGCACGGCGCAGGAGTACAACGTCGCACGCCATATATGCGCACGGCGGATTCGAGCGCTCCGCAGCGTGACCGGTAGCAGGTAGAGCGTCATGGGGAGCAAGAGCACCGCCAATGCGCTGATCCACGCTGCCGCGCGGATGTCGGGATACCACCACGTATAGAACGCTCCGAACGGAAACACGATCTCCGGCCAGTAGTGCTCGAAGTGCATCATCGCCGGGTAAGAGTTCATAACGTTGCCGATCGCCAATCGGGCGGCGACCGGCGCTGACAGCAAGGTGATGTACAGCATCGGGAACAAGACAACGACCAAAACAACCAGCCGCCGCCACGCGATGGGATACTCCATGCGCACATCTCGCCAGAACCGCCAGGGCCTGATTGCACGCCACGCGGTGCGCACGAACGCCCATCGCAGTTGCTGAGGCTCGGCCAGCTCAAACAGCCATGCGGGCCGCCGGAGTCGCTCGTTGAGCAGATCCCCCCAGACCACGTCGAGCCCGCACTCGCTGCACCGGCCCTCGAACGGACAGGCGTCCGTCCACCGCTCGGTCTCGCCCGAGAGGTCGTACCCGCAGCGCGGGCACTCCGGCATACATGAGTCTGGAACAAGCCGTTCGGGCACACCAGATGTCGCGAGCGTCGGCACGGCGTGAGACTACTTTAGAAACCACGCACACCCAAGCCCCCGGTTGGGGGACGCACCCCGTGCTACGGCCCGCCGACCGCCACCATGATCAGCCAGCCCACCAGCGGCACGACCATCACGCCAACCAGAATCACGACCAAGATCCAGGTTTCCACGCGCCGCAGGCGCCGGCGCGTGGCACTCATGACTTCGGCTTGGGCCCCGCTCGCCCGTTCGGGATCAACGATGGCCGGCTGGAGCGCCGGGCGCCAGACGAACCTGGCGCCGCATTCGGGGCATTGACGCTGGGCGCCGTCCATCGGCACGAGATGACCGATCAGGTCGTACCCGCAGGACGGGCACGGGGCGGCCGCGCGATGGGAAACGACCCGAGCGTCCGACGTATCCGTCGGGTCCGGCGGCGTCGCCGAGTCGTACGCATCGTCTGGATCGAACGGATTGCCCACGGCTCACCTCATTGCGCTAACGGCCTCGCCATCGCGAGCGCTTGCTCGGGCGTGGGCAGGTCGGCGAGGTCGAGCGGCAGGTACATGCCGCGCTCGTGGTCGCTGTTCAGCACGATGGCGTTGGGCGGGATGAGCCGAGCGCCCTCGGGCACCTTCTCGTGGCCCAGCACAAACAGGTTGACCCCCCACCGCTCGACGAGGTCTTCGAGTTGCTCGTCGTCGTACCCGCGGCCCCACACCATGAGATGCGCCGAGCCGCGGCGGGGCTCGTAGTCCTCTTCGGTCAGGTCGCGAGACAAGATCGAGGCATCAAAGCGGTTCATCGCCGCCAGCCCCGGCACGCTGTGCGCCACAAGCAGGTCCCCGCTCGGCGTCACGCATCGCAGCGCGATCGGCATGGAGCGGACGAACACACGGATCGCCTCGGTCACGCGCGGCGAATCCTCGCCGAAGACGTACTCCACGCCCGCGTTGAACGCTTCGACCACGCGGACGCCGTCCTTCACGATGCCGGCGCCCACGATCTGGCTGAGCTCGTGGTTGGCGAGCAGCACATGGACCAACTCGGGATGCGCCGCCTTCAATGCGGCGACCCGCGCGAGCGCCCGGTAGCTGAAGTCCATTCCATTCATCAGCGTGTCGGGATGGATGACCTCGTGCAGGACGAGATGCGATCGCTCGCCTTTTTTTTGGTCGGGCGAGAGGTCCTGCTCGGGTGACAGCCCCGCGTGCTCGACAAGCCGGGCGAAGTGCAGCGGGTTGTCGTGCAGGTCGCCCGTGGCGATCAGTCTGCCCGGCGGCTCGATGCGATCCACCGAGCCTTGGCGGCACGACGCCGACCGGTTCGCCTCGGCCCCCGCGAGCAGCACGCGCTCGACCACGCCGACGCTCTTGAGGTCGAGCGTGCGCGGATCGAGGGCGCTTGGGTCAAAGCCGGTCATCGGAGGATTATGGCAAGCCGGGCGGGCCGTGCGCGCGGGCGCCCGCCAGTCGTCAGGCTAGTCCGTCGGGCTCAGTCGAGTTCAGTCGTCATCGGCCGGCAACGGCGCCCGCTGCTGGGCCAGGAGGAGCCCGCGGATGAGCTCGAGCCGATCGGCGACAAACTTCATCGACTCGGGCCGGGCGCCCGGCTGGACCTCGACGCACTGCATGATCAGCTCGTTGAGCCTCGGATGGATCCGCGGGTTCAGCTCGATCGCGGGCTTGGGCTTCTCGATGAACTCGTCATCGAGCGAGCTCACCAAGGAGTCGCCCTTGGCCAGCGCCGTGGGGATGTGGTGCCGGGTCAGGACCCAGTACATCGTCGCGCCGAGGTTGTAGACATCGGTCGCGGGCGTGATGGGTCGGCGGTGGACCTGCTCGGGCGCGATGTAGTCGGGCGTGCCCTGGATGCGTTCCTTGACCGCGCCGGAGGGGCACGATTGGCCGAGGTCGATGACACGGGCGGTGCCGTCGTCGTCCACCACGATGTTGTTGGGCTTCATGTCCGCGTGAACGAAGCCGCGCTGGTGCATGTGGGCGAGGGCCTCGGCGACCTGATGGAAGATGTGCAGCGCCTTCTCGAAGGTGCCGGGCGGCGTCTGCTCGAGGCTGATGCCGTCGACCAGCTCCATGACCAGGTAGAGCTCATTGACCTTGAGGAAGGAGCCCTTCTTGATGATCTTCTTGATCGAGCGGAGGCCGTGGTGGTCGAGCTGCTGGCTGACCTTGTATTCGTTCTCGGCCTGATCGAGGAAGCGCTGGTCCTTGGCGTTCTGCTTCTTGACGTGCTTGAGGCACCAGATGTGCTTGGTCTTCTCTTCTTGCGCGAGGTAGATGACAGAGGCCGCGCCCCGGCCCAGCTCGGACATGACGCGGAAGCCTTCGATGATGTCACCCTTGCGTCTATCGCTCACGACCGCCGCGCCTCGCGGGCGGGCCGTGTCGGACCCGCTCCACCATTGATGCTTCTTATTCCGACGCCCCGCACGCCGGGGACGTTCCGAGTGCCCGCGAGACGATGCATCGCCCGCGGCCCCGCCTCCTCGCGAGGCCGACCCTCGCTCCTTGGGCCCTTTGACCGCCAGCCCGGTGCTGGCTCCGTCGAGCCCGGCGTCCATCGTACCGTCCAACCGCGTTCGGCTCATCCGCTGACTCCCTCTCGCCGCAAAGTCCTTGCCGAACAGCTCGGCCCGGGCCTCGGGGGGAGGTGTCTATCGGGAACCGGCCGCCCGGCCTTCACTCGCCCGGAGCACAGAGGAAAATCTGCAAGAAACGCGCAAACACGGCCGAGAGCCTCCGGACGGCCACGCGCTTTCATGGGTTCGGACCCCCGACGATTTCGATGCCAGATCAGAGCCGCAACGCCACGCCCCAGAACCGGACGGGCCTGTCAAACAGCGCGACTAACGCAGGGCGGCCAGCGACTCGCGGAACATTGCCCGCGGAAACAGCCGGCCCGGATCGTTGGTAGGAGCTATGTCGCTGTGGAGCACGATCCGCTCCTCGGGGATGTCGAGCTGCTCGGAAAGGGCCCGGACCAACTGCGACAGACGGCGCATCTGACGGTCCGTGAACCCGCGCCGGTTCCCGTCACCGACCAGGCAGACCCCGATCGCGTGCCGGTTGTACCAGTCGCCGTCCTGACCCGCGGCGTGCGCCCCGGCGGCCTGCTCGAGCCAGCGGTAACCCACGTGGATCGCCCCGTCGCCCGCGCCCCGGCCGTTGCCGATCACAAAGTGGTAGCCGAGGCCGTTGAGGTTCATCGACCGGTGCTCGTCGGCGATCGTCGCCGGGGAACCCGCGGCCGAGCCGCTGTGGTGCACCACGATCGAGAGCCAGCGGTCCGGGTCGATCGGGGTCCGGGTCTCAAAGATCGCCTCGACCGAGCTCGGGCCCGCCGCCGCCACAAGAGGCGTCAGCGTCAAGCCGTCCACCCGAGGCGCCCGCCCGCCCTGGAGACCCCAGAGCAGCACGCCCACGGCGCCCATCGAGAGCACCAGCGAACCCCAGACGATCCGAGTCCGCAGAGCGACCGGAGCCGAGCGGGCGTTCGAGATGTTGGAGGTGGGCTGGGTCATGGCTGGGTCATGGCTGAGATGGGAGAGACGACTCGGGCCGATCGGATGAGTTCACTGTGACACGCTTCTGGGACGCGCGAACACGCGGAGCGTACCGCTTGATCGGCGCTTACCCCAATCGAGCTTGTGAAATCGACCTGTCGCGCCGGTGAGTTCGACAGTTATCCACCGGTAGAGAGGTCATTCTTGAACCATAGGTGGACAACGCGTGACCATATCGTGATAGAGCCGCCGGTCGTGACACAAGCTGTAGCCCTTTGCGTGACAGATTGCGTGACCCACCGCGTGACACAGAGGCTTTCACAGCAAAAACACCGTGCTTTATCGCCTCGGCGTGAGGCGAGCCCGCAGGTTGGGCTGACGGCGACCGAACGCGTCGAACTTGTACTGATCGGCGTACTGGTTGCGGACCGAGTCGTACCGATCGAACGCGCTGCGCTCGTCATCCGGTGAGAGCAACGGCCGAGCACACCCGCCTATCCACATCAACGACGCAGCCAGCGCACACGTCCATACCACACGCTGGGGGCGCCGGTTCGTCGCACCACGACATACGCGCCGAACCCGGCGGGCTCGATGTCCGATAGCCGGTCGGACAGCGGGGTCGCCACCGGGACCACCGGTTCGAAACTGCGAGATGGAACAGAGAGGGAATGGCATCGTCCAAAAGTGTACCGCCCCCCGGTCTTACAACCGGAGGGCGGAACACTGGAGGAGAGAGATTCAGATCATGAAGCGGCTCGCCGACCGCCACTAGCTTGTACGCCCGACGAGAATCCGAGTTCGCGCCTTCGATGCGAATCTTGAACTGCCGCTTCGTAATTTGGGCAACTTTCAGACCGCCATACCTAATAACAAACGATCAAAGCGGCCCGGCGTTCAGTGGCTCGGCCCAGGCCTGAGCCGCTGATCGCCCGCCCACGTCACGACGCCGGCCTGGCGGAGTTGGCGAAGGCCCTCGTACACCACGGCGCAGACCGCCGTGGCGACGTTCAGCGAGCGTTCGCCCGGCGCCATCGGCATCGCCAGACAGGTCTCGGGCGTCTCGGCGAGGATCGCATCGGGCAGGCCTCGCGTTTCCGAGCCGAACACCAGATGGTCTCCCAGCCGAAAGTCGGCGTCGTACACGCTCCGCTCGGCACGGGTCGTCAAGAGCCACCGCCGGGCGCCCGGGGTCTCGGCCTGGTAGCCGGGCCAATCCGGGTGCTCCGCGACGCCGAGCCTGGGCCAGTAATCCAGCCCGGCCCGGCGGCAGGCCTTGTCGGTGACGTCGAACCCGAGCGGGTGGATCAGCCGAAGCCCGCACGCCGCGGCGACACATGTACGCCCGATGTTGCCCGTGTTGTTGGGGATCTCGGGCTCGTGCAGCACGACATCGAACAACGGCCGCGGAAACACAGCCACCCGCTCGGCGGGCGAACGGGTGGGCGGCTCAGAAGACTGGTTCTCAGGGGACTGGCTCACGTCGGATCATTGACCCCGACGCAATCCCAAGCGGCCGATGCCTTCACGGCGTCGGCGCGGCCTGAGCCCGGCGGTACGCGGCGCCCGGATCGGCATCGACCACGCGGTACACGGCTTCGTTGAACCTCGGGTCGAGCGGGTTGCCCTGCCAGCGGACCACGCCGTCGGTCGAGACGACCAACGCGTGCGGGATCGCCTGCACGTCCAGCGCTCGGTAGAGCACCTGACGCTCGTCGATGCCGACGCTGAGGCCGGGACGCTCGAAGCCGTCGGGCTGGGCGTGGATGTAGCTCCGAACCGCGCTCGCCCGTTCATCCTGACCCGCCAAGGCCAGGGCCCGGACCTTCTTTCCATGCCGCGCGGCCACGCCTTCGACCGTGTCGACCGCCCGAACACTCGGACCCGCCCACGTCGCCCAGAAGACGATGATCAGCACCCGCGGGCGAGCTTCAGCCGTCGCGGCCGGGTCTTCGCCCGTGAGCCACTGCACGCGGTCAAGCCCCGCGGGCAGCGCCTTGCCCTGCACGTTCACCGCGCCGAGTTTCGCGTCGGCGTTGAACTCGGGCCAGGGCGCCGTGTCGAACGGGCTGCCCGCCGTCTCGACCTGCTCGAAGTCCCAGACTCTCGACGCGAGGGCTTCGAGGTCTCCGCGGGCGCCCGCGCCCTTGCCGAGGGCCTTTCCGTGACCCGCCCCGGCGCCCATCGTGGTTGCCATCAGTGTCATCGCCGCGACTCCCGTACGCCTCATCCCGCTGCCGCCTGCACGCATCCGAGCCTCCAACCGAACCGGCTGCCATCAGGCCGCCGGGTCATCATCAATCCTGCCGTACGTCGCCCGGATCGCCCAGCTTGCCACGCGATCGCGCGTCCGAGAACCCGGCTCAGGCGCCGACGGACTGCACCAAGTTCTCATGCGTTGGCTTACAACGGCCAGAGGCGGTGTAACGCGATGGCGCCCGCCGTGGCGACATTGAGCGAGTCCGCTTCGGGCAAGACGGGGATGCGCACAAGGCGGGTCGCTTGCGCCATCGCCTCGGCCGTCAAACCCGGGCCCTCGGCGCCCAGCAGCAACGCGATGCGGCGTGATGGATCGGGCGCCGCCCGGGCGATCTCGTTGAGGTCCGCCGCGCCCGACGCGGGAGTGAGCGCCAGCACCTCAAACCCGGCCGACTCCAAGTCGGCCAGACCCTCCGGCCACCGGCGCTCGACCGCGTAGGGCACGTGCAACGCCTGCCCGATCGAGACGCGCAGCGCCTTGCGATACAACGGATCGCAGCAACGCGGGCTGAGCAGCACGCCCGCGTCATCCGGCCCGGCCAGCGCCCCCACGCTGCGGAAGATGCCGCCGACGTTGTCGTGATTGGCCAAATCTTCGAGGACGACGATCAATCGGCGTTCGGCGGCCAGTCGCGCGGGGGTCCAGAGGTCCGGCGGACGCACGCCGCAGGCCAGCACGCCCCGGTGCAATCCAAAGCCGACAATGCCACTGAGCGTCTCGCCATCGCCCACATAGACCGGGATCTCGGGCGGCAGCTCGGCCAGCGCATCGGCCATGGTCTCAGCGCGGTTATCGCTGATGAGCACAGACAGGACCTTCGGGCCGCGTTCGAGGGCGTTCGCCCGGATGAGCTGGCGGACGACCAGGTCGCCCTCGGCCATGAACAGGCCCTTGGCGGCCGCCTCCGCCGGGAGCCCCACGCCCGCGTCGTACGCCGGCACACCGGCCTCGATCGCCGATCGCACACGGAGCCAGGCGTCTTTCTGATTCCGATAGACCGCGACGCGCGGATCGTCGAGAGAGGTGATGCGAACAGGATGCGCTCGGTCGTCGGGCACGGGATGAGGCTAGCCCTAGACTCGCCGCGACCTCGGGAAGAGAGATCGCTAGAAGACACGCCGCCCAAGGACCCCAGCGCCCACCATGAACTGGATCGACGCCGTCATCTTGGGCCTTGTGGAGGGCATCACCGAGTACCTGCCCGTGTCCTCAACCGGGCACCTGATCCTCGCGTCGGCGTTGCTCGGGCTCGACGAGCCGCCCGAGATGAAGCGGGCCGTGGACACCTTCAACATCGTGGTGCAGGGCGGCGCGATCTTGGCCGTGCTGGGGCTCTATTTCCCACGGTGCCTCCAGATGCTCCGGGGTTTGCTCGGCCAAGACGCCGCGGGCCGCCGTCTGCTGATCAACCTCTTCGTCGCCTTCCTGCCCGCGGCCGTGCTGGGGCTGCTGTTCGACGACTGGATCGAAGCCAGGCTCTTCCACGCCGGGCCCGTCCTCGCCGCGCTCGCGCTCGGCGGCGTCTACATGATGCTGGTCGATCGGTGGCGCAAAAAGCGCGACGCCCAACGAGCACAAGATCAGGCGTATTCATCAGTATTCCATGATTCTTGAAGACCCCTCCTCCCTAAGAATCCGGGTGGGCGCAAGAAAAGAGATTATCTCAAGACTGATGAAAAATTTGCCGTGGCCAAAGGGCACACATTTTCTGGCCAGTGGAACTGCCATCGCCGTCGAACGAGTGATGAGCCGTGAGTTGGATATGGCCATCTGTGGGGAAAAACCAGATTCAACAGAAGTTGTGGCCAAACCACTTTTTAAAGACGATCCGGTTTTTTGTATGCAGAAAAAGTTATTTCATAAAATGGGTGAAAAAATTAATAGGGGACTCTTAATTGGAGCCTACAGTCTTTGGTACAAAGAGAATCCTCCTTTTATAAAAAAGTTTTGTGGTCGTCACAATGTAGAAATCGAAAGGCTTAAAATTCATGCCATTGTGGAGGACTGGAATTTACTTATTGAGTTGGTAGAACAAGGAGCTGGTTGGTCCGTTGTTCCCAGTAGTATTGAAATGGATAAAAACAAACTGGCTCTCAAATATCTACCTAAAAGCGATTTTCCTTCTCAGCAGTTCTACTTAGTCACTCATCGAGATCTTATTAGGATACCGATCATCAGAGAGTTTTGGGATGCTCTTTAACAGTCTCTGTTGGTGACAAGCGGGTTCCGGTTAATCACCCGAGCCCACGAGAGTAAAAAGGCCTTTGGGTTTGTGAGCATGGGAGATTTTTAGTGGCATTCGCTTTTCTTTGGCCAGTAAAGCCGCTTTATGATGAAGGAAGGGAGCTCCCGCTTCAGTCATCTCAATAATTTGATCCCATGAAAGTTGTTTATGATGTTGGGCTTGTGGATTTCTATGGGGATCGGCGGTGAAGACACCCTCCGTGTCTTTTTTAAATTCACAAATGGAGCAGCCAAAATGACTGGCCATTGCAATCGCCGTGGTGTCAGTACCCCCTCGTCCTAAAGTTGTAACTTCTTTGGTTTCAGGATCCACACCTTGAAAGCCCGCAATAATAACCACCCGATCTTTTTTGATCTCTTCAGCCACTCGAATGGGCTTCACTTCCTTGATTTCGGCGTTTCCAAAAGTTCCACAAGTCATGATTCCGGCTTGGCTTCCGGTAAAGCTAATCGATGGTACATCAAGATTATTAAGTGCCAGTCCCATGAGGGCCATGCTGATTCTTTCACCGGCGGTCAGCAACATATCCAGCTCTCTTTGATTGGGTGTTTTTGAGATCTCATGGGCCATTCCCACCAATTGGTCGGTGGTTTTTCCCATTGCGCTCACAACCAGAAGAAAGCGATCTCCGTTTTGGTATTCCCCGGCCACCTGTTGGGAGATATTTTTAATTTTTTC
>JBCBZM010000099.1:0-11281 GCA_039815345.1 Planctomycetota bacterium
GCGCGACGGCCGCGCCCGCGAGCGCCGCAAGCAACGCCGCATTCATGACACACGTCTTCTTCATCATCGGTGACTCCCTCAAATCTGGACTGACGTTCGGCGCGAGCCGGTCAGGCTCGAACACCGCATCCGCCGATCGCATCATCTACTCCAACGCCACGCCGCTACGGGCGAGGCGCCTAATTCACCCCCCACGGGTTCCCCTAAAATTAGCAGGAATGGGCCGCCAACTCGACCGCCTTATGGGGATTTCTACCCCTTTCCGGACCTTCATCCATGCCTGCAAGGACAACAAAATACAAACAAACTGCATTTGGTTGATTCTGAGCCGCCACACAACCACATACAGGGGTCACGATCGCGTCGTGGCCCAGGCCCGGAACCGGGTCTGCGTCGCCGAATGCTCGATCCGACCTTGGGGAGAAATTCACCCCAAGGGAAAGTGCTTGCGGTCTTTACTCGATGAACATACGATACATTCTCGAGGGGACATGCCGCGACAGCGACCGCGTTGAGTGGTCGCCGTCGCGCGACCGGGTCGGACGAGCCGATCGGGAAGGAAGCTTCCATGACACACACACACGCTGACGCCGAATCACTCGCCCGCCGCATCACGCGAGCCGGACGCCGCGGCTTCACGCTCATCGAACTGCTCGTCGTGATCGCGATCATCGCGCTGCTGATCGGCATCTTGCTCCCGGCGCTGGGCAAGGCCCGCGAAGCGGCGCAGGTCGCGCAGTGCCTTTCGAACACCCGTCAGGCCGGTTTGGCGATGACCTACTACGCCAACGATAATCGCGATTGGTACCCGGTAATCCCGTTTACCACCTCGGCGCTCAATGTCTGGCGGAACGACCGGTTCTTGCAGGGCCAAGCCGCCTACGGCGGAATCGCAGGGCTGTTCAGCTTGCAACAAGTCGGCGACGGCGAGAGCCCGGGCGTGTTTCACAGGCCGGCGTCGGGCAAGGGCTTCTACAACGATGCAAAGACTGGTAAACGCGTGACCGAGCCGCTGCTTGGCAACTACGTCGATGGATTCGGGTTCTTGAAATGCGCGGCCGACAAGCTTGATTACTACTTTGGTCAGCGGCCGGCGGATTTCGGCGGCGGCGGACCCATCCAGGGCGCTCCCGGCTGGAGCTACAGCAAATCCGACGCGATCGCAAAGACACCCCAGGTTCCAGGCAATGAAACCGAGGTCGTCTGGTACAACATCTCGTACATGTATATTGCGGGGATGCGTACCGATGAAGCCAACATCGTGGCGCCGGTGCCGCTGTGGGGAGATGAGACCAATGGCCCTGATATCGCTACCAACGCTTGGTACGAGGAGCCGTCGTGGCGTAACGATACGAGCGAAGTTGGTCGCTATGGCCCAGAAGACAACCACGGCGAAAGCGGCGGCAACTGGGTCTTCTCCGACGGTCACGCCGAGTTTGTCAGGGAAAACGTCCTGAATACCTTTTACCCGCCGGCCAACCAGGAGCCCAAGAGCCCCGTGGCGATCACCATCATCGACTCGACCCGCAACCAACGCACCATGGTCATCGACTGAACCGCCTTCGAACCGTCCGCCGGCCAGCCTTCGTACAGATCGCTCCGCTTGAAACCGGAATCGACACTGCTTGTCTACGCGGTCGAAGGCCCGCCCGCTACACTTGCTGCCCGTGTCCGACACACAGAACTCATCCCCGGCTGCCGCAACCGAGACCCTGTCCGGTGGTCCGCCTCGGGCATCGCTGATCAAACGGATCGCGTCGGCGCAAGAGGCCGGGCTCGTGCTCGTCATCGTCATCATGATGACGGCGCTGACGATCTTCGGCGGCACCAAGAACGCGCCCGTCATGGACCGCGAGACCGGCATGGTCCAGCGCGATGCCAACGGCGACCCGGTCCGCCGCGAGGTCAGCCGTTTCCTCGAGCCCGACAACCTCGTGCTGCTGGCGAACAACGCGAGCTACATCGCCATCATGGCGGTGGGCATGACGGCGATCATCATCCTCGCGGGCATCGATCTTTCGGTTGGTTCGACGTACGCACTGGCCGCGCTGCTCGGCGCGATGCTGTTCCGATGGATCGATCAGGCCGGGCCCGAATTTTTGCAAGGCTGGATGATCGTGCCCGTTGCGTTTATCGCGTGTTGCGTCATAGGCGGCATCGCGGGTTTAGCGAACGGCGCGATGATTGTGGGATTCAGAGTCCACCCGTTCATCATCACGCTGGGCACGATGGCAATCTACCGCGGGCTGGTGTTCGTCTTCAGCGGCGGGCAGTCGATCTCCGGCTTTCCCGATGATCTCCAGGGCTTCATGAAGACCGAGATCCAGATCGGGCAGGTCGCGGTGAACCCCGTGCCCATGCTCATCATGATCGCCGTGGCGCTGGCGGGCATGTTCCTGCTCAGTCGCACGGTGGTCGGCCGGCAGGTGTACGCGATCGGCGGCAACGAGACCGCCGCTCGGTACGCGGGCATCCCGGTCGGACGGGTCAAGATCCTGTGCTTCACGGCCGTCGGCCTGCTGGCGGGCCTTTCGGCGTGCATCTACGCGGGGTACTACGGCGCCGCCGAGCCGAACGCGGGCAACGCGTACGAACTCCGCGTCATCGCGGCGGCGGTCATCGGGGGCGCTTCGCTCTCGGGCGGCCGCGGCTCGGCGCTGGGCGCTGTGCTCGGCGCCATCATCATCGAACTGATCAACAACGGCATGATCATCCTGGGGATCGATCAGTCGTACAACCAGATCGTCATGGGCGCGGCCATTGTGATCGCCGTCGTCATCGACCAGACCAAAGGCCGCTTTGTTCGCACCGGCGCCTGAGCCCGATCTCGCGCGTCCGGCCCGGTACAGGCCGAGCCAGTAAAGAAGGAACCCCGCACATGGCACGCACCACGAACCGTTCAATCACCGCCCTTTGCTTCGCACTCGCGGCGGGCGCGCTCTCCGCCTGCGACAGCGGCGGCGACGGGAACGCCGACGCGACGGATCCTTCGGGCTCGGGCGACACGGGCCCGCGCGAGGTCCGCTACGAGATTGGCGTGATCGCCAAGAGCCAGTCGAATCAGGTCTTCTTGGCCGCGCGCACCGGCGCCGAGGCCGCGGCGGCCGACCTCTCCGAATCGCTCGACACCGATGACGTGGACGTGACGGTGACCGTCAACTGGCGTACCCCCACCAACGAGGACGCGCAGATGCAGGCCCAGACCGTCGAGCAACTCGCCTCCGGCGGCGTCAGCGGCATTGCCATCTCCGCTTCCGATGCGGGCCTGCTGACCTCCGCAATCGATGACGCCGTGAACCGCGGCGTCGAGGTTGTTTGCTTCGACTCGGACGTGCCCGATTCCAAACGCTTCGCGTACTTCGGCATCGACGACGTCGAAGCAGGCCGCGAGGTGGCGCGCCAGCTCGTCGCGGCGATGGGCGAAGAGGGCGTCGTCGCGATCCTTGGCGGCAACCAGAACGCGCCCAACCTGCAGGCCCGCGTCCGCGGCGCCCGCGAGGTCTTCGAGGGCTACGACGACATCGAGATCATCGGCGAGTACTACCACCCCGAGGTCGCGACCGACGCGGCTCAGAAGGTCCAGACCGTCCAGTCGACCAACCCCAACATCACCGGCTGGGCCATGGTCGGTGGGTGGCCGCTGTTCACCGAAAACGCGCTCGACGGCGTCTACGAACAGGCCAAGATCGTCTCCGTCGATCACCTGCCCCAGCAGCTCAAGTACGTGCAAGACGGCCAGGTCGAGGCGCTCATCGGCCAAGACTGCTACGGCTGGGGCTACCAGTCGGTCGTGCTGCTGCTCAACAAGCTGCACAAGAACGAAGACCCCGAGAAGGTCATCAACAACTTCGACTTCTCGATCGTCACCCAAGAGAACGTCGCCGAGTACGAAGGCCTGTGGCAGGAATGGCTCAAGGACTGATCGGGCGCCAGGCGTGTCGGTTGAGATCAGCGTGAGCGACGCACCCGAACCAACCCGACCGCTCCTCCTCGCCGAGGGCATCTCCAAACGCTTCGGCGCCACGCAAGCGCTCGACGATGTGACCGTCGCGTTCGCCGCGGGCGAGGTGCATGCGCTGATGGGAGAGAACGGCGCCGGCAAGAGCACGCTCGGCAAGGCCGTCGCGGGCCTGCACCGCGCCGACTCGGGGCGGGTCTTGCTCGAAGGCGACGAGCTCAGGCCCGGCTCGCTCGACGACGCCTTCGCCAAGGGCGTGCGCATCGTGCATCAGGAGCTGGCGCAGTGCCCGAACTTGTCGGTGGCGGAGAACCTCTGCCTGCACGATCTGCCGCGGAGCAAGGCCGGCCTGATCGATCGGCGCGCGATGAACGAGCGGGCCGCCAAGCTCATCCGTCGGCTCGATCCCGACATCGACCCGACGGCCACGCTCGGCAGCCTCAGTCCCGGGCGGCGGCAGATCTGCCAGATCGCCGCGGCGCTCGACGACCGCTCGGCCGAGGGCGGCTCGGCGCCCAAGCTCATCGTGTTCGACGAGCCCACCAGCTCGCTCTCCATCGCCGAGGCCGAGCGCCTGATGCGCATCGTGCGCGAGCTGGCCGCCGAGGGCCTCGCGATCGTTTATGTGTCGCACCGCATGGGCGAGATCTTTACCTGCTGCGATCGCGTCACCGTGCTGCGCAACGGCAAGTTCGTCGCAACCAGTGTGGTCAAGGACATCGACGAACCCACGCTGGTCGAGCAAATGATCGGCCGACGCGTCACCACGCCCACGGGCAAGGTCCAGAGCCCCGGCGGCGAAGCGGCCGCGCTGCGTTCGATGAGCAAGAATGGACACAACGGCAACGGGCACGACCTCTCTGACGCGCCGGTCATCCTCGACATCAAGAACCTCGCAAGCCCGGGCAAGCTCGAGGACATCTCGCTCCGTGTGCGTGCAGGGGAAGTGCTCGGCGTTGGCGGCCTCGTCGGCGCGGGGCGTTCCGAACTGCTCGACGCGGTGTTCGGGGTGGACCCGGCCGCGACCGGCGAGGTCTGGATCGACGGGCAGCCTGCGCCGCTCCGCAACCGCCGAGGCATGATCCGCCGCGGGGTCGGCTATGTGCCCGAAGACCGGCGGCGACAAGGGCTGTTCTTTCAGCTCGGCATCGGGGAGAACATCGTCGTTCCGTTCATGCCCCGCCTCGCGCGTCGCGGTTTGCGCGCGCTGCAGAGCGAGCGCGAACTCGTCGCCCGACGCATCGCCTCGTTCCAGATCAAGGCCGCCTCGCCGCGCCACACGCCCGACTCACTCTCGGGCGGCAATCAACAGAAGCTCCTGATCGCGCGGTGGATGGGCAAGGACACGCGCGTGCTCCTGCTCGACGAACCCACGCGAGGCATCGACGTGGGCACCAAAGCCGAAATCTACAAGCAGATCCGGGGGGCGGCCGCCGAGGGTTTAGCCGTGCTGCTGGTGTCGAGCGAAATGCCCGAACTGCTCGCGCTCTCCGACCGCCTGGTCGTGCTCGCCGAGGGACGCATGACGGGTGAACTCACCGACGACGACATGACGCAGACCAATATCCTGACGCTTGCGACACGCGAACGGGCGCGGGCCTAGCCGCCGTATCAGCGCCCCCTAGCGCGTCATTTCAACAGTGACATCCGCGCCGTCACGACCGGCGCCCAGCCACTCGCGTCGATCCGGGCCGATGACCCGCACACGCAGCTCACGGTCCGGCGTCTCGAAGTTGCCTTCGCTCGCCGCGAGCGACACGACCACGCGATCGCCTTGCCGCTCGGCGCGGTACGTCCGCAGGCTGTAGCCGCCGTCTCGATAGTCGTACCCCTCGCCTGCGTCCTCGTAGAGCACGCCCTCGGCTATGCCGTTCTCGTCGAGCGCGACCAGCAGCGTCAACGGGTCGAGCGGTTTCTCGTCGACGTACTGCGTCACCGGGCCGGTCGGCACGATGGCGCCCCCACGCAGGAAGAGCCGCGGCAAGTTGATGTCTTCCCCGTCGTTGAAGTCGAACGCGTTCCAGATCCCGTTGGGCAGCACGACGGCCCGGTCCGCTTCAGGCGTCAGGCGTGCGGCGACGATCAGGTCCGAGCCGAGCAGGAACGAGTCATCCTCGGAGCGCAGCGCCGGATCGACCGGGTCGGCAAAAAACAACGGCCGCGCGACAGGCATCCCGTTGACCGAGGCCTCTTGGAACAGCGTGTAGAAGAACGGCATCAGCATGTACCGACGCTCGATCGCGCGTCGGCAGCTCGCCTCCACGTCCGCCCCGAAGCTCCACGGCTCTTTGTCGATGTTCCCCTTGCCCGTGTGCCCGCGCGCAAACGGCAGCATCGCGCCCACGCCCATCCACCGCGCGAACATCTCCGCGTCGCCGTTGCCCGCGAACCCGCCGATATCCGGGCCGTTGAACGGGTTCCCGCTGAGCCCGAGGTTCAGCGTCATCGGCACGGACCATTCGAGGTGGTCCCACGACGCCACGTTGTCGCCCGACCAGGTCGCCGCATAACGGTGCCCGCCGATGAAGTTGGCCCGGCTCAGGACGAACGGCCGCTTGTCCGGGTTCGCCGCCATGATGCCCTCGCGGCTCGCCTCGACCATCAGCTTGCCGTAGACGTTGTGGAACCGGGCGTGCGGCCCCGGCCCGCCCAACTCAGAGTCCGCACGGTGCAGGTTGTCCTCGGGCATGGTCTTGCTGGCGACGTTGAAGATCGCCGGCTCGTTCATGTCGTTCCAGACGCCGTCGATCCCCATCGCCATGAAGTCTTTGTACAAACCGGCCCACCACTCGCGTGTCTCGGCGCGAGTGAAGTCGGGGAAGGCGCACATGCCGGGCCAGACCTCGCCGCGGTAGGGCGAGCCGTCGGCACGCTTGACCCAGTGGTCCCCCACTTCGCCTTCGTCGTAGATCCAGTAGCCCTCCTCGGCCTTCACGCCGGGGTTGATCATCCAGATCGCCTTGAAGCCCATCTCGTGCAGCGTCGCGTTGTGACCGGCCGGGTCGGGGAAGCCCTCCGGCTCGAACGTGAACGTCCGGAAGCCGTCCATGTAGTCGATGTCATGCCAGAGCACGTCGGCCGGGATGCGCCGCTTGCGGAACTCCTGGGCGATCTCGAGCGCCCGTGATTGCGGGTAGTACGAGTACCGGCACTGGTGGTACCCGATCGCCCACTTGGGCGGCATCGCGATCGTGCCCGTCAGCGTGGCGAGGCCCTTCACCACATCCTGCGGCGTGGCGCCCTCGATCACGATCACCGCGTGCGGGCGGCCCTCGGCGTTGAATACGATCCGTCCGGTCTCGCGCAGGTCGCACTCGACGCGGTACGTGGTATCCGCGAGGACACCGAACGAGCTGCCGTCCGCACGCACCGCGAGCACCCACGGGTGGCTCTGGTAGAGGGAGGGCGCGTCGTTGCCGTAGCCGTACGCGTCGGTGTTCCAGGTCACGTTGCGGCGGCCGTTGCGCAGGAGCTGCCCCGGTACTTCGCCCGTGCCGTAGAGCGAGGTTCCTGGCGCGTAATCGATGACGGTCCGCTGGCCCGCCGTGCCCTCGCCGGTGATGTCGTCGACGAGTTCGATCATCGGCTCGACCGCGAAGCCCGCGGGCGCCGGCCCGGTCGCCGGGAACTCGCGCTGGAGCGAGATGGAGGGCAGCGCGAACGCCTTGGCGTCGGCGCCCGCCCAGAATCGGACGACGCCGGGCGCGATCTGCTCGCCTGTCACCGCCTGCGAGAGCGCGGCCTGCGAGGGCGTCGCCGAAAGGGGCAAGAACACGAGCACAAGCAGCAGAGCCAGCGACCGAGCAGAGAGGCGTCCGATCTTCGTCATGGTGTGATCCGTTTCCTGAGGACTGGAAGCAAGGCACGCGAGTGAGGGTGTTAAACGAGGCCAAACCGGCGGATCGGGCGAAATGAGACCGCCCGAGGCGTCGTTCGAGCCCGCCCAACGTGGCGAGACCGGCGAAGTGTACCGCTCATCCCACCCACTCCGACACCCCAGAACCAAGCTTATCCCCAGGGGCCTTGAATCTAGACGGCAAATCGGTTCGTATACGTCGACCAGTCATTTCGCCCGTTCGGGCGGGCTTGGCGATCGCGCACCCACCTATTGTGGTGGATTGCAATGGGCGTACGAACAGACTGCGGTGGTGAACGCCAGTCGATAGATCCGCGCCGGCCTTTGAACCGGCGACGCACTTCCGGGAGGACATGAGCCGTGAGCAGCAATCGATCGATCTCGAAGACCTCCGCACGCTCGGCGTTGGCCGTGCTGGCGCTCACGGGCGCCGCGAGCTCGGCGCTCGCCTTTGACGATTACAACCTCGAAGAGTTTCCGGTCATCCTCCAGTGGTTCGAGACCCCGTGGTCTCAGATGGAGCGCCGGGCCCAGGACGTCTTTGTCGCCGGCTACGGCGGCATCTGGATGCCCCACCCCGTCCGCGGCGATTCGGACGGCTCGACCGGGTACGACCCGCGCGACCGCTTCGACCTCGGCGGCCCCGGCTTTGCCAACTCGACCGCGTTCGGCACCGAAGCCTCGTGGAAAGGCATGGTCGATCAGATGCACGGGTTCGATCTGCAGATCCTTCCCGACGCAGTCTTCAACCACAACGGCGGCCGCAACGGGTCCGCTTTCCGACAAGCCCAGGGCGGCTGGCCCGGGTTCTGGATGGACTCCGAGGACCCGCCCGTCGACAAGGGCTTCGGCGATAGCTGGGGTGACTTCCGCGACGGCTCCGGCACGGGCGATCTCTTCGGCGACCTCGTCGGCCTCATCGACATCGCCCACGAGACGAACTTCCAGTTCATCCGCAACCCCGTGAACGCGGGCGACCCGGACAACCTCCCCGCGGGCACGCTGTTCAACATTCCCAACGCCAACAACATCCGCTTCTACCCCGATACCGACGCCCCGGGCCGCACCGTCTTCAGCCCCGGCACGCCCCGCGCGCCCGGAAGCCAGAACTTCACGTTCTACCCGTGGAACACCGACGCGCCGGAGACCGGCGACCCCGTCACCGAGAACGCGACCGGCTACCTGATGCGCTGGGCCCGGTGGATGATCGAAGTGCAGGGCGCCGACGGCTTCCGCCTCGACGCCGCCAAGCACACCGAATCGTTCTTCTGGGACAACTTCTTCGACGCGTCCATCCACCAGAGCCGCATCCGGCCCGACGGCCGACGCGTCAACCCGTACACGTTCGTCGAAGCGGTCAGCGGCAACCAGTTCGTGCTCGACAACTTCGTCCGCCTCGACAGCTTCGCCTTCCGCGACGCGCTCGACGTGGCAGGCGCGGGCGAGCTGCGCAACCTGCTCAACAACCCCATCGGCGGCTCGTGGAACAACGTGCTGGGCGCGCACATCGACAACAACGACGACGGATTCAACAACGGCACCGTCGGCGTCAACCACATGTTCAGCCACGACAACGGCACCGTGGGCGACGGCAGCCAGCCGCCCGTGCCCAACCACAAGCAGCAGGGCTGGCCCTTCCATGCCTATGTCGTGCTGCGTCCGGGTTCACCGATCGTCTATCTCAACCACTTCGCCGTGGGTCGCCCCGCCGGCGGCTTCTGGCCTCGCGCCGGCACCAACACCGCGCTCGGGCTGGATCCCGATCCCAACCAGAACGGCGTCCTCGAAGTCGCCGAAGCCGTGGACAACACGCTCATCACCGACCTGGTCAACATCCGCAACGAGTACGCCCGCGGCCAGTTCCGTCCGCTCAACTTCACCGACGGCACCAACCCGGGCCTCGACGATGTGCTCGTGTTTGAGCGCACCTCGCCCGCGTTCGGCAACTCCTGGCCGTTCGACTTCGTTTCCAACCTGCTTGTCGGCGTCAACAAGCGCTACGACAGCGGCATCGATACCCGCAACGTCCTGACGTCGTTCCCCCCCGGCACGCGTCTGCACGAGCTCAGCGGCAACGCCATGAACCCCACCGTCGATCCGGCCGACAACATCCCCGACGTGATCACCGTCGGCGGCGACCGCCGCGTGACCATCTCCATCCCGCGGAACAACACCAACGGGACCGAGACCAACCGCGGCTACGTGGTCTACGGGCCGGCCGTGCCCGAAGCGACGGTGACGCTGCGTAATGCGGACAACTCAACCGCCCAGCCGCTGGCCGCCGACCCGGCCGCCACACCGTGGGGCCTGCGTCGTATCCACGATGTCTTCCGCGTCACCAGCGATACGTTCACGATCGAACTCGACACCGACACGGGCGACGCGCTCGACCCGAACGCGATCGACGACGACGCCGTGTTCCGTCTCAACCAGGGCTACGAGGACTTCAACAACAACGGCTCGCCCGATTTCGACAACACCGCCGGCCTCGACCGGGCGGGCTTTGAGAACTTTGTCAGCGTGCGTCAGCCCGCCGCGGGCTCGGGCGGCACGACGGGCCGGTACGAGCAGGTCATCGACGCGTCGAACCTGCCCGACGGGTACCACTACCTGATCGTCCGCGCGTTCCGCGATCGCTCCGCGGGCGCCGAGATCTGGAACGAGGTCCGCGTGCCGATCTATCTCGACCGCGCCGGCCCCGTCGTCGAGCTCGAAGACCCGGGAACCATCAGCGGCCCGCAGGAAACTTTCCGCGTGCAGGCCGATCCGACGACGACCGAGGTCCACATGTTCTGGAACCTCTCGCCGGCGGTGGACCCGCTCACGCAGATCAACGTCTTCAGCCGCGCGACGCAGTTCGATCGCTTCACGTTCGACAAGAACCTCGACATCGGCACGGCCGACTGCGGCACGCTGACCATCGTCGCGCTCGAACGCTCGGGCGAGGCCTCCGTCACACAGCTCGCCGTCGGGCCGACCTGCTTCGCGGATATCACGACCAACGGCACGTCCAACGGCATCCGCGACTGCGCCGTGACGCTCTCCGACTTCAGCTACTACCTCAGCCTCTGGAGCATCTCGTCGCCCGCCGCGGACATCACGCTCACCGGCCAGTGCGACATCACCCAGAACGGCGACGGCGTGGATCTGTCCGACTTCTCGTGCTATCTGGCCGAGTGGTCGAACGGCTGCCCGTGACCTCGATGTCCACCGCTCGCTCGGCGCCGGACACGTTTCGGCACGAGTGATCTTCAGCACGCCATAAACAAAGAGGGCTCCCCGATGGGGAGCCCTCTTTTCGTTTTCATCTTCGGTGTCTTGCCAGAAGCCGGAACGCGAGCCGGTGTTAGCTCACGCCGTCTTTCTCAGCCATCATGCGGATCATGTCCACGCAGCGGGTGGCGTAACCGGCCTCGTTGTCGTACCAAGTGACGACCTTGAAGAACGTGTCGGACAGCTCGATGCAC
>JBCBZM010000118.1:0-8535 GCA_039815345.1 Planctomycetota bacterium
GGTTCTCTTCCTTCCACTTCTTCAGCTTGAGCCCGAGGGTGCGCACCCCGATGCCCAAGGCCCCGGCCGTTTTGACGCGGTGCCCATCGAACGTGCGCAGCGCCCGCACGATCGCCTCGCGCTCCAACTCCTCGAGCGGACGCACGTCCTCCGGCCCGATTGCCGCGTCGGACGCCGAGGCGGACGCCGCCACCGGCTCCGTGTCGCGCATCGGATGGGGCGAGCTGGACTCGATCTCCGACGCGACCTCGCGTCCGTCGGCGCCCGCCGCGAGCAGCCGGGCATCCCCCACCGCCAACGACCCGAGCCACGGCTCGACCGTCGCCCGGCGGATCGTCACCGCGCCGCCCTCGCTCGAAGGCGCCGACAACACCACCGCACGCTCGCAGATGTTCTGAAGCTCGCGCACATTGCCCGGCCACGGGTACTGCATCAGCAACTCGAGCGCTTCGGTCTCGAAGACAGCCTCGCCCCGGCCTTCACGCCGACAGATCTCCCGCGCAAAGTGACCCGCCAGCGCCGGCACGTCCTCGATCCGGTCCCGCAGCGCCGGCAAGTGAATCGGCACCACATTCAGCCGGAAGAACAGGTCCTGGCGGAACTGCCCCGACGCCACCGCCCGCGGCAACTGGCGGTTCGAGGTCGCGACCACGCGCACATCGACGCCGATCGTTCGGCTCGAACCCACACGCTCGAACGAATGCTCCTGCAAGACCCGCAGCAGCTTCGCCTGCGTCGACGCCGGCACCTCGCTGACCTCATCGAGCAGCAGCGTGCCGGTGTCTGCCAGCTCAAACCGGCCCTTGCGGAGTTGATCGGCGCCCGTGAACGAGCCCTTCTCGTGCCCGAACAGTTCGCTCTCGAGCAGCGACTCGCTCAGCGCCGCGCAGTTCACCGCCAGGTACGGCGACGCCGCCCGCTCGCTCAACTCGTGGATCGACCGGGCGACGACTTCCTTGCCCGAGCCGCTCTCGCCGCAGATCAGGACCGTGCTCTGCGAGCCCGCGACCGCCACGACCTGTTCCTTGACGCGACGCATCGCCGGGGACGCGCCGATCAGCCGATCGAGACCGGCGCCCGCCGAGACCGGCTCGGACTGCGCGACCGACGCCCGCAGCACCGCGTTCTCGCGCACCACACGCCCGTGCGAGAGCGCCCGCTTCACGCCGATGACGAGTTCGTCGCCGTGGAACGGCTTGGTGATGTAGTCGTACGCCCCCAGCCGCATCGCGTGCACCGCCGTCTCGATCGAGCCGAACGCCGTCATCATCACAACCGGCAGGTCCTCGTCGATCTCGCGGATCTTCTCGAGCAACTCGACGCCCGTCATGCCCGGCATCTTGAGGTCGGTCACCACCGCGTCGGGCCGTCGCCGAGCGACGATCTCGATCGCCGAGGCCCCGTCGCCCGCGGCGATCACCTCGAATCCCGCACGCTGCAAGGTCGACGCGACGCTGTCGCGCATCCCCTGCTTGTCATCCACCACGAGCACCGTGCTCATGCGCACTCCTTCCGGCCCAACACCCGATCCGCAACCCCGTCCAAATCCACCCCGACCGACATCGCCGCCGGCAGCTTCAGTTCCACGCTCGTGCCCCGACCCCCGCCGTCGAGCCCCGTCCGCACCTCGACCGAGCCGCCGTGCGCGTCCGCGATGCGGTGCACGATCGCCAGGCCCAGCCCCGTGCCCGAGGCCCGCGTCGTAAAGAACGGGTTGAACATCCGGTCGATCACTTCCCTCGGCGCCCCGGGCCCGTTATCGATCACACGCAGTCGCACCCCGCCGTCGGCGACATGCTCGGCTTCCAGACGCAGCGTCGGATCCGCCGCCGGCGTGCGCTCGCGCCCGTCGTAGGAGCCGTCCGATCCCTCGGTCATCGCCTCGACCGCGTTGCGGATCAGATTGACCAAGGCCTGATGCGTGAGCAGTGCGTCCGCCTGCAGGGCGATCGCATCGGCGTCGGGGCAGCGCTCGACCCGGACCCGATCCTGGGCGCCACGGCTCTCGCACGCGCCCGAAAGCTCGGCCCAGCAGGCCTCAACCGCGCGATCGAACAGATCGCCCGCGTCGCAGGTTTCCAGGCGGGGCTCGATGTCCCGCGCGAACGAGAGCACATCGGTCACAATCGCGTTGAGCCGATGGACCGACTCGCCCATCCGCTCGGCCAATCGCCGCTCTTCGGGCCGCTCAGTCAGGTCTTCCCGCAGCATCTCGGCGTCGAGGGCGATCGAGCCCAGCGGGTTGCGGATCTCGTGCGCGATGCCCGCGGCCATTTCGCCCAGCGCGGCCAGCCGCTTGCTGCGATGGATCTGTTCGTTCGCTTCTTGCAACTCACCCTGAAGGCGCGAGACCTCGGATTGCAGCTGCGCGTGCGTCGCGTGGAGCTGCGACGTCACCTCGTTGAACGTGCGCATCAACTCGGCCAAGTCGTCGGCCGTCAGACCACCGGCGGCGGGCAACGCGTCCGCAGCCGAAACCTCGATCGGCTCGGCCATCGAGTGCGCGCTCGGCGTCAAGCTGGAGGTGGAGGCCGCAGATTCGATCGATCCCGACGCCATCAGCCCTCCCGGTCCTGATAGCGGGCCGCCGGCGCGCCCGAGCCGTAGGCCTGCACCGCGCCCCGGCCGCGACCGATCGAACCGAGTTGATCCGCCACCGCATCGCGCCGGCGCTGCAGCGCCTGTCGATCCGCGTCGTCGCGGTTGGCGACCGACTCGGCCAACGCCTGGACCGATTCCACTCGGCGCGCGATCTCCGTCCGGGTTGCAGCACCGGCAGTCAGCCGATCGCGTTCCCAGTGGCCGAGCAGCGGATCGAGTTCGGCGTTCACGCGCAGGATCTGCTCGACCAGAAACTCGCGCTGGCGAAGCAGATCGAGCAGTTGCTCGGCCTCGTCATCGTCGATCAGCCCGCGCTGGGCCTGCGACAGCCCGTCGAGTTGGCCGTAGAGCCCGAGTTGGCGATCGAGCAGGTCGGCGAGGCGTCGCGGCAAAGCGCCGTGGTCAAGGCCATGCCCGCTGGGCCCGCCGTCGCGATCGGACGGATATGGGGATCCGGTCATCCTGACCTCGCCCGTCTGCCCCGGCCGATCGGCCGAGCCGTTGAAGGTGCTCCGCAGGCCTCCGGCCCGCGGCGTGCGCCGCCTCGACCCCCCAATGCGGGGAATCGTCGACGCACTATCTGCGCTTACTCTGCCCTATCGAGTGCGTAGAGCCGAGAACTTGAATCCAGCCACCGTTCCCAGTCATCGCGCCCCATCGGCAGGGTCGGATCGTCCCACACCGTGTCCGGCAACTGCTCGAAGAATCGCCGCGCCCGCTCGTTGGCGGTCCGCGCTCGCTCGGTGTTGCCCTGAGCCACATGGGCGTTGACGATCTGCACCATCGCCACCAAGGCCGAAGGGTCACCCCGGTACGCGAGCCGAGCGGCGTCGTAGTGCCGAATTGCCTCGTCGTACCGCCCCAAGTCGAACGCGCAGTCCCCCCGGTAGTAGTGGGCATTGCGCAGATAGACGTTCTCGAGGTCGGTCCTTCGGCGGGCGTCCATACTGCCGAGCACCTCGACGACCTGATCGAACAGCACGCCCGCTCGCTCCAGGCGGTCGCTCCGCGCATCCTCCAACTGCTCGCGCTGGCTGTCGGGGAGCGCGCCGGCGAGAGTCTCCTCGATCGCGTCGGACTCCAGACGGAACGCATCGGCCAGCCAGAACAGCACGCGGCCCGCGTCGGGATGATCGGGGAATCGCTCGCGGAACTCTTCGAGCCGCTCGATCGCGCGGGGGAAGTCGTCTTGCTGGTAGTGGTACCGGCCGAGCTCAAAGAGGGCCGTGGGATACTGCTCGGCGTCGGGGCTGGCGCGTCGGCCGTCCACGACCGCGACCAACAGCCGGGCGGCTTCGTCGTCGTTGACGTCGATGTCGTCCATCAAGAGCGTCTGCGCGAGCGGCACGTAGCTGCGGTCCGCCCAGATGCCCACGCCTTTGTCGCCGATACGGTCTAGGCCCGACGCGATGAGATCGCGCAGCAGGCCTTCGGCCCGGGTGTGCTCGCCGCGGGCGTGGTAGGCCTGCGCGAGGCGGAACCGGGCCTCGCCCCATCGCGGCGAGTCGGCCGCGCCGTCAGCAAAAACGCGGTACGCCTCGATCGCGTCTTGCTGCTGGCCCGCGCGGTCGAACGCCTGCGCCGAAGCCCAGAGCGAGTCACCGAACGCGGTGTTGTCGGTCACATCGCTCCGGTCGGCGTGCGCACGGAAGTACGCGCCCGCCGCGATAAGCAGCGGCTTGATCTGCTCGCGGGTTGCCGGGTCGAGTTCTTCGTCGGTCAGCCGCGGCGTGCCTTCGGTCCGCGGAGGCAACGCCTCGTCGGCCAAGCGCAGGTTCGACTCGGCCAGCGCGAGCAGCACGTCACGCGGCGCGTCGTCGAAGCCCCAAAGCCGCTCGGCAATAGTCGCAAAGCGGCGGGCGTCGGCCGTTTGGCCCGAGCTGAACCGCTCGCGGAACCGGTCCATCAGACTCTCGGCCGCCTGCTCGCGCGTCGCCATCGGGTGCGGCTCGCTGCGTGGCAGCTCATCGGCGAGGCGGTCGTACGCCGCGACCGATGCGTCGGTCCGCCCGAGCGTGGCTTCGGTCTCGGCCAACGCGAGCAGGTTGGGGAGCAGGTCGTCGCTCCGGCCGTGATTCCGCACGGTGTCCGCGTGCCGATCGCGGGCTTCTCTTGCCCGGCCGAGGTCCGCGTCGATCCGGCCCATCAGGAACTGGATGCGTCCCCAGTGCTCGCCGACGCCGTCGGCCAGCACGGCCGCGCGATCGAGCCGTTTCCATGCCTGGTCCAGCAACCCGATCTCGGTGTAGGCCTGCCCGAGCATTACGAAGAGCGGCAGCAGGTCACGCTCCTCGCCCGCGCCCGTCAGCCGCGGCATCGCGCGGAGGATGCGGTCCACCACCTGCCGCGGATAGCCCTGCCGCAGGTTCACCTCGGCCTGCTGTTCCACGGCCCAGATGCGTTCATTTCGTGGCAACTCGGGCTCGGCCAGCAGCCGGGCGAGCTGTTCGAGCACGATGTCGTAGCCCGGCTCGCGCCGGCTCAGCTCGTGCTCCACAAACTGGCGGAGCAAACGATGGCGCAGGTCCGAGCGATCCATCGGCAGGTCTTCGGCCCGGCGCAGCGCGCGGTCGGTCTGGTCGAGGCGGATCAGCGTCTCGGCGAGCGCGTAGACATCGAGCGGCCGGAGCGTCGCTTCCAAACGCTCGGCTTCCAGAAACTCACGCAGCACCGCGCGGTCGTTGTCTTGAACCCGGATGCCGAGGAGGCGCTGGGCGTTGTAGATGGATCGCGCGATGACCAGGTGGTACCGCTGCCGCTGCGAATCGGCGACGATCGGCTCGTCGTAGAACGGAAAGAACGTCTCGTTGAGCTCATCGATCGCGTCCTGGTAGCGCTCGCGCTGCACGAGCGCTTCGCCCCGGCCGATGATGGACTCAAAGTCCGGCGCGGGGCGCGAGGCGACCGCGGCGTACAGACCGCTGACCAGCAGCGCGACCGCGAATAGCAACGCCGGCGCCTGCCATACGGCCGACCAACCCAGCGGGCCGATCGGCTCGGCGGCGTCGCCCGACGCGTTCTGCTCGGCCTTCTGATCGGCCGGCTTGGCGCCTTCGTTGGTGTCCGGATTGGCCTCGTCGTCGGGCACAGACATCCTCCGCACGCGCACAACGACACCGCCGGAGGGCGGGCGGACGTGCTCATCGTGCTATCGGACACCCGAAGGGGCGGGCTTCACCCCAACCGCGGATCGACGGCCGAGTCAGTCGGATCGCTCTCCACCCGGTTCGGGCGGGAGCGGTCGCACCACCACCACGCCCGCGGCCACATCGCCCCGGTGGCGGAAATCGGGCGCCACGAACGCCAGCGTCGCGCCCGGCGGGATGATCCACTTGAACGCGTTTCGAGCCGCGGCCTTGCGGAAGCCGATGCCGCCCAGAGGCGTGCGGGTCCAACGCTCGATCGCGGGCTCGGTTGACCGGCTCGCCCGAGCCGCGGCGGCCGCGGCCTCGGTCAAACTCGCCACCGAGCGGGGGGCGGCGCACACGACGCGGCAACCGAACAGCAGTTTGCCCAGCGACCACCCCCAGAGCGCCTCGCCGGCCGTGCCCATCGCGAAACCCATTGCGAGCATCAACGGCAGCGACCAGACGGTGTGCGTGCCGGTCAGCCACGCCTCGGGCGAAAGCAGAGAAGAAGGCGCAACACCCAGCACACCCGCCGCGGCCGCCATTGCCAGCAATAGATCGAACAGCGTCGCCGCGGCTCGGCGTCCGGGCTCAGCCAGCGCGAAGCCCGGCGGGAGGAACACGGTCGGATCGCTGGGATCACGCCGCAGCGCAAAGATCAGAACCAGGCCCATCACACCGACGAGCAGAATCGCCAGCGCCCGGAACTCACTCGCGGAAATCGGCGCGCCGGACGAAGCGACACCTTCGAAGAGCGTGGCGCCAGTATCGAGCGAGAGTTCGGCGATCGCGTAGCCGCGCGGTGAGGCGGCCCGCGCGCGTTCCTGCTCGGTCATCGCGTCCCAATCGCCAGAGCCAAGGCGATCGGGCCAGGCGACGATCAGCCGCGTCGCACCCGGGACGGCAACCGCCGCGGCGTCGGACGTCGCGCCTTCGAGCCGTGCCACATCACGCGGCGTTTCGGTGTCGGCCGAGGCGCGGAGAACCCGGATCGCGTCATCGGAGACATCGAGCCACGAGAGCGCGCGCCCGTTCCACCAGGCCGAGCCGCGGCGATCGATCACGCCCGAAGCGTTGAGCCGCGTGGCCGACCACTGCAGGCTGATCGGCGCCGAGGTGTCCAGTGACACACCGTTCGAGGCGCCCGACGACGCGCCGTCGAGCAGTCCCCCACCGCCGTCCAACAGCGATCGGCCGCCGGGCTCAAGCAGGCTCCGTGATCGTTCGGGCGTTGGAGGGCCCGCATCGGACGTGATGACGGGTTCGGTTGATTCGGGCTGGGACTCGGGTTCTGGTTCTGGCTGATAGACAATGAAGCCGCCGACGCCGTCGGACTCTCCCACCACAACGCCGGTCGGCGACGGTACGAGCGTGGCTTGAGCGGGATCGGTGAGCGCGGCTGGTGGCGTGAGGTCCTGCCAGACGCCGCGCGCGAGCCTTCGCAGCGTGACGAGCGGCGCTTCATCGGTTGCGTCGGCTTCTGGCCGGAGCATGATCCAGGGACCACGGGCGTCGGCGGCGAAACCGGACAGCACGCCGGCGCCGGGCGACGGGAGCGTGCGCGCACGCCCGGCCGGTTCGTACATCCACAGCCGGGACGATGGCCCCGCCCACGCCGAGACCTCGCTGACACGCCAGCCGGCCTGCTCGTCGCCGCCGGCGTCGGCCGAACGCGAGAGGATGTAGACGCGATTGCCGTGCGCCGCGAGCGCGGCGGGCCTGCCCGACAGACTCATCACCACGCGCACGGCGCCGGGATCCACGCCGGGAGCAGCGCCGACACGCCGGGGCGGCAGATGCACCAGCACCCACCGCACGGGTTCCCCCGGACCGGCGCCGACCTCGGTCGGATCAACGCGCAGGTCGTACACCGGCGCGACGAACCAGCCGTGCGCACGGGCGGGGCTCTCGGCCCAACCGCCGGCGACCGGGCCTGTGCCCAAAGCCGGCGCGGCGCAGCAGGCCAACACAGCCAGAATCAGCAACACCAGTCTTCGGATGACCCCGCGTGCGCCTGCGTTCATCCGCCGGACGCCTCGTTGTCGGCCTGCCCGTCAGAAGCCGGCTCGACTGAATCGCGCTCATCGAGATCAACGACCTCGCTGACCTTGTACGCGCGGAGCAGGCGGTCGAAGTCGAAGGCGACCTCGCGCTGGCGGCTGCCTCGGTTCTCCATGGCATAGAGCGAGACGACGGCTTCGGCGCGCGGCCCCGGCTCGCTCTCGCTGGCGGCGGCGCCGAGCGTGATCTCGATCCGGGTCGGCAGCCAAGGCCAATCGCCGCCGCCCTCGATCGTTTCGACCTGGCCGTCGCGGGAAAGCACCGACGTCGCGATCAGTCGGCCCGCGGTGTCGTACAGCTCGACCCGTCGGAGGCGGGCGGTCTCGGGCTCGAGCAGCAGCCGGGCCGAGCCCGCGCGGACCGGCTTGCGGATCGCGACCAGTGCGCCGTCTTGCGACCACGAGACGGGCGTCATCGGCCCGAACGCGCCCTCTTCGAGCGCACGCTCGGGCAGTGTCGTGAGGCCGAGCAGCTCGGCGAGATCGAGCGGGTGCACGGGCAGGCCGAAGGCCTCGGCGCTGCGCTGCGTGGCCGTCGCGTGCGCGCCGACCACCGCGGTCGGCGGATCGGAGACCAGGTCGAGCCAGAAGTATCGTTCGGCGCTGCTGCCGAGATAGAACCCCTCTTGGCCGACCTTGCCGATGCTGAGCGCGAGGCGATCGGGGCGGATCCATTGCAGGTGGCCTTCGCCCTGATCGCGCCGGGTCGAGCCCTCGGCGTCGGTCGCGTCGAGCACCACCGTGAC
>JBCBZM010000075.1:0-14993 GCA_039815345.1 Planctomycetota bacterium
CATGGGTGTCCGTACCTTGCTCCGGGGGTCCCGGTTCGCACCCGCTGGGTCATTCCGATCGCAGGGAATGCAGCGGGTTCGCTCTGTCGTCAGCGGGCCGTACCGCCTGTTTGGGTGGGTCTAGTGGCGTCGTGTCGTCCGCCATCGGCTTGTCCGTGCCGGCGGGTCATTGGTTGCTCGGAAAAAGCCTCACGGTGGGGGTTATGTTCCCGGATGCGCGGGGTTGCACGTCCGTTCATCGGCGTTCGGAGCCGTGGCACGGGCGTTTCAATCTCAACGGCCCCCACGCGCAGCCTCCGCCTCCGGTCCGTCAGTATCGGTTCGACGGAGCTTGGCGGATCGGATGAGACTTCGCAAGGCGGAGGGCGATGAAGACCGCCAGCAGTGTCGCGGCCGTGACACCTGCCGCGAGCAGAGATTCGAATGTCACCGCGCTCGATATATGGTTTTTGATTGGTTCTGTTGCTGCCAAGCAGGCCAACCCCGCCAGCGGGCCCGCGGCATAGCCAACGCCGATCAGGGCTTCGTGCGCGCCGCCGGCATCGACTTCCGCCGCGCCGACTTCCATCGCGTAGTACAGGGCGGCGCAGTAAATGACCGCCATGCCAGCGCCGAACGCGGCCAGGCCGGCGAGCATCAACGTGAGAGGAACCGGCTGCGGGAGCGTGCCTCCGAGCGAGGGCGCGACGACCGCCAGGCCGAAGCCGGCGAGAAGCATCAACGCGCCGATGGTGGGCAGCGCGGGCGCGTGGCGCCAGCCGTGCCAGCGTTGCATTACGGCGAAGACGATGAGTCGGGAGGACATCCACGTCGCCGCAGCGGGCGCGGCCCACGTCACCGAAACGCCGAGCTTGGCCAGCCCGGAAGGCAGAAAGGGCTGGAGCGTGGACGAAACCAGATAGCTGGCCGGCAGCAGGATGCGGAAGACGCGGAGCAGGCTGCGATCGATCGGATTGACCTCATGAGGCTCGTCGGACAGGTGGCGGCCCGGTTCGCGCCCCAAGGCCGGCAGGAGCGCCAGCGAGAGCACATGCAGCAGCCCCAGCAACGCCAGCACAAGCAAGGGCTGAGGTTCGACCAGTGGGGCGGCGAGCCACAGAGACGCCGCGACCGCGCCCGCCCAGACGATGTTGAACCCGCCCACCGCGTGGCGCAGCTCGCGGCCGCGTCGGCCGCCGGAGAGATAGGCCTCGACGATGGGCCAGAGGGCCCCGGTGAGCGGGGCGTACACGGCGGCGAGCAGCCAGAGCGTCCAGGCCTGCGGGGCGCCCGTGATCCGCTGGGCGGCGATGGGCACGGCGCACACGCCCGCGAGCAGGATCAGCAGCAGCGCAAGCACCAGCCGCGAGGTCACGCGGTCCGATCGTCTCGCCACCGAGCGGAGTGCTGGCCCAACGGTCACGGCGCCGGCGATGTAGGCGACGCCGAAGACGAGCGCGAGCAGGTAGTTGGCGGTTTCGGCATAGCCAAGAGCGGATTTGGCGAGGAAGTAGACCCCATTGGTCACGAGCCCCGTGCCGAGCGAGCCGAGGAACGTGAAGGCGTACACGGCCCAGAGAGGCGCTCGGGCGGGGGCGCCTGCGGGCGGTGATGAGGTTGTCCCGGAGCGAGCCGAGGGCTGAAGTGGCATGGCGATAGCCGGTCGGAGGGTGATCGGAGCGTGGCGGGCTGAGGGTGCGGGGCCGTGCGCCGGCCCGAGGTGATCGGACGTGGTCGCGTTGCCCGGTTGGCCCGGAGATCGTAGCATGGGCGGTTCGGCGATCGTTCTTCTCGTTTGAGACGAACGATCGCCCGAAAGAGCCCGTAGCTCAATTGGATAGAGCGCTGCCCTCCGAAGGCAGAGGTTCCGCGTTCGAATCGCGGCGGGCTCGTTGCCTCAGGTCGGCGACGGGAAGCAGATCGGTCCCATTGCCCGTGCGGGTGAGGTGTCTTCAGAACGAGTGAGGTGGTGTCGGATGCGTGGAGCGAGCGTGAAGCGTTGGTTCGGCTTGAGCGCGGCGGTGGGCTTGATGGCGGGTGGTTCTGCGTGGGGACAAGCCCAGCCGCAGTCTCCCGGGTCCGCGCAGACTCCGGCGCCGTCTGCAATGCCCCAGCCCGGCGATGAACTCCCCTCGGCCGAGTCGCTGTTCGCTCGGCACGCCGAGGCGGTCGGTGGGCTCGAGAAAGCGCTCCAGCACGACTCCCGTTTGGTCAAAGGCATCTCGCGAGGCTCAAGGAGTTCGTCCTTCCTGACCCTCTATTACGAGAACCCCAACCGCCTCGCGTTCACGGCCGAGAGCCCGGGATCGCCGAAAGTCACGAGCGTGTTCGACGGCACCTACGGGTGGCGGCTCGAAGAAGGCGTCGACGAGCCGACCCTGCTGCGCGGCCCCGAGTTGGTAGAAATGGCCGAGTCGGCCGACTTCGCCGGCGAGGTGAACTACCTCAAGCGGTACCGCGGCGTGCGCACGCTCGGCGTCGAGCAAACCGAAGACGGCCGAACGCTGTACCGCGTCGCGGCCGAAAGCGTGAACGGCCGGCGTTCGTTGCTGTTCTTCGATGCGGAATCCGGACGGATCGCGCGTGCCATCGTGCCGCAGCTGATCGGCGACCAGGTCGTGCAGATGCAGACCGACTTGTCGAACTACCAGCCGATCGACGGGTTCTACATTCCGCACACGCTCCGCCAGGAACTGCTCGGCGTCGGGTGGTCGTCGGAGATCACGATCCGGAGCATCGAGCCCAATGTGGACCGCTCCGAACTGCTGGAGCGCACCCCGGCGGTGCAGGCGGCGCTCGATAAAGCCATCGCGGAGCTTGACGCCGAGGCGAAAGCGAATGAAGCCGCGAAGGAGCAGGCCCCCAACGCCGGTGGCTGAGCTTTTTTCAGTTAGTCTCGGCACTCGCAAGCGACGCCGAAACTCTTGCAGATCGGATGATCCGCACATCGTGCGCCGCGGGCTTTGCAGGCCCGCCGGCCGTGAAAGATGAGCATGTGGCTCAGGTCGCACCATCGCGTTCTGGGCAGCAGCGCCATCAGTCGGCGTTCGACCATCGCGACGGTCGCGTCTTGGGGTACAAGCCCCAGACGCTTACTGAGCCGTTCGACGTGGGTATCGACGACGAAGCCGTTGTTGGTGTTGAAGGCGTTGCCGAGGACGACGTTGGCGGTCTTTCGCGCCACGCCCCGGAGCGTGAGCAGTTCGTCCATTGTTTCGGGGACCCGGCCGTCGAACTCGTTGACGACCGCGGTCATCGCGGCGTGGACGGCCTTGGCCTTGTTGCGGTACAGGCCGATGGTCTTGATGTAGGGCTCGATCTCGGCCGGGGTGGCGGCGGCGTAGTCGGCGGGCGTCGGGAAGGCGGCGAAGAGCCCGGGCGTGGCTTTGTTGACGCCGACATCGGTCGCCTGCGCCGAGAGAATGGTCGCGATCAGAAGCTCGTGCGGATTGCTGAAGTTCAGTTCGCAGTGCGCATCGGGATAGTGCTCGGCGAGCGCGTCGGCGAGGCGCTTGGCTCGGCGTTTCTCGGCGGTTGTGACCTGCGGCAGCGGGAACGGGATGTCCTTGAGGCCGCGCGGGTTGGTGGGTGTGGCTTGCTTCGTCGGCATGATTACGCATCGTCCGTTGTCTGGCGCGTCGAGGCGCCGGCGACCTGCGCCGCTGCGGCTGTGAGTGCGATGAAGACACAGATCGCCGTGCCCGAGATCGCGCGGCTGGCGAGCGGGTGATCGGCACTGAATGTTTGAGCGTGGGTTTCGGCTGTGGCCGTGTCGCCCGATTCGGCGGCGGCCCAGTACAACGCCAAGGCTTCGTCCATGCGCGGGCGGAGGACGCCGAGTTGATAGGCCAACAGCGCGGTCGCGGCGAGCAGCGCGATGAGTGCGACAATCGCGGCTGGGCGTCGGCGTCTGAGGCCGGCGATCAGAGGGCCCGCTGTGAGGAAGGCGATCGCGGCGAGCGGCAACTGCGCTCGGTCGGCGAGCGCGAAGATCGTCGCCGCGACTCGGCCCGCGGTGAGGCGCCAGTGGGGGCCGTCGTAGTCGGCGAATGCGGGCAAGGCCGGGTCGAGATCCCGCAGCGTCGGGAAGAGCACCGCCGCGGAGGCGCCCGCGCCGAGGATGACCGCGAGCCACAAGGCCACCGCGACGAGATGCACCGAGATAACGATTCGCCGCGTTGCCATGCCGCCGGATGGTACGACGCCGTGAGCGCGAGGAGCCAATGATCCGTCATGCGTGCCGGGATGATCGCGTTATCGCTAAGCGGGCTGGACCGATCCGGTGATCGGCCATGGGGCGGCGGCGTGCGCGCCGAACTGGCGTGGGCGCTGCGGCTCGGCTACCGGACGGTGGTGATGGACGGCATGCGCGCGGGGCTGCGGGCACGAGAGCTGGACCGCTCGGCACGGCGGGATCTCGCGGCGCTGCTGCGACGCCAAGAGATGTCGCTCGCGGGTATCGACCTTTGGATCCCAGCGGCGCACTTTGATGACGAGCAACGCGTGGACCGGGCGGTCTCGGCGACGCTGGGGACGATCGAACTGGCCGCGGATCTGGCCACGCTTCTGGGAATCGCGGAGGTGGGCGGCAGCCGGGGGTGCGTGTCGGTGAGCCTGCCGACCGAGCCCGCGGACGCGCTGGTCAGTCTGGTCCGTGCAAAGGCCGAGTCGTGCGGCGTGTCGGTCGCGGATCACACGTTCGTGGCGGGTGACAACGCCGCTCAAAAAGAACGGCTCGGCAGGACCGGCGATCATGACGATCCGCTGGGCGTTGGCATCGACCCGCCGACGGTGGTCGCGGGCGGGGGAGATCCCGCGGCGATCGCCCATGCGCTCGGCGCGGGGCTGAAATCGGCGCGACTCGCGAACGTGGTCGCCAGTGCGCGGGCGCCGTTGCACGCCAAAGGCGGCGCCATGGATGAGCTCGGCTACCTCGTCGCGCTGGCGACTTCGGGGTATGAACGGCACATGGTGGTGGACGTGCGCGGCGTGGGCGATCAGGCGGGCGCTGCTGCGGATGCTGCTCGGCGATTACTGCCGCACACACCCGCGCCGACGGGCTGACCGCTCTCTAGAACTGGGTGCGTTAGGCCTGCAACTCGGCGAGGACGTCGTCGGGGATGTCCGCGTTGGTGTAGACCTTTTGTACATCGTCGTTGTCTTCGAGCACGTCGATGAGGTTGAGGATCTTGCGGGCGTCTTCGCCGCGGACTTCGACGCTCGTGTCGGGGATCTTTGTGATCTCGGCCTGCGCGACGGTGATGTCGGCCTTCTCGATCGCTTCGCGCACGGCGAGAAACTCCGTGGGTTCGGCGAACACGCGGAACGTGTCGCCCTCGCTCTCCGGCGTTTCGACGTCGTCGGCGCCCGCTTCGATGGCGAGTTCCATGAGTTGGTCTTCGGTGGTCTGATCCGCTTCGATCACGATGACCCCGCGGGCCTTGAACATGTACGAGACCGAGCCGGACTGGCCCATCGAGCCGCCGCCCTTATTGAACGCGGTGCGGACATCGCCCACGGTGCGGGTCTTGTTGTCGGTGAGCGCGTCGATGACGAAGGCGACACCACCCGGGCCGTACCCCTCGTACGTCGCATCCTCGTACGAGTCGCCTTCCGCGGCGCCGCTGGCCTTCTCGATGGCCCGCGTGATGGTGTCCTTGGGCATGTTGGCGTAGCGGGCCTCGTCGATGGCGTAGCGAAGCGTGAGGTTGGCCGAGGGGTCGGGCCCGGCTTGGCGCACGGCCGCCATTATGGCGCGGGAGCACTTGGACCACATCTTGCCCCGGGCCTTGTCTTGGCGGGCTTTGCGGTGCTTGATGTTCGCCCATTTGCTGTGGCCGGCCAAGGTCAGACTCCTTTTTGCGTCGCGTGTCGGCGCCGCGGGGTATCGGGTTGCACGTGCATTATTGCGGCTGCTCGGGCGCCGCGGGAGCGGGTTCGTTCTGGATCGCCGCGACCGGCGCCGGTTCGCCCGTGTCCAACGCGGCGAGTTTGTCGGCGATGTTGGTCCGCAACTGGTCGAGTTGTTCGATCTGGGGAATCAGGCTGCGCTGGCGGGCCAGGCGGAGCTGTTCGCGCGCAATCCGGTCGGCTTCGGTCCAGCGAAGTCGGGCCTGATCGCGTTCGCCGAGGCGGTAGTGCGTGTCGCCCAGATGGTCGAGCAGGACTTCGTTCTCTGCGCCCAGCGGCGTCGCAACCGCGAGAAGCAGCCACGATTTGGCGCCCCGGATGACCTCGCCGTCCGGTCCGATTGCATCGCGGAGTCGGCCTTGGCGGTATCGGAGCCACCCGATCGAATCGAGGACATTTGCCGATTCCGGCTCGAACTGGGCGGCCGTTTCGAGCAGCGGTTCGGCTTCGTCGAGTTCGCCGTCTTCGAGCAGTGCGTAGCCGAGGTTGTTCGCGGCCATGCCGTGCGTCGGATCGCGCGTGAGCACCCGGCGATACAACGCGCGAGAGGCGGGATCGTTGGCAAGGCCGTGCAACTCGATCGCGGCGCGATGAAGAAGCTCGGTACGGATGACGGCAATGTCTTCGGCGTCCCGGCCGGCCATGCTCAGACGTGCGGCCAGCCGCCGCGCCTCGCCTTCGGAGAGATCTGCTTCGAGGAGCTGTGCGATCGGGTCGGCGTCGGCGGCAAGTACCACCAGGCGAAAGACCTGAAACAAAAGATCGTCATCGTCGGGGTGGGCCCGTGCGAGGCGGCGGGCCACGACCGTCGCGTCGTTGATACGTCCCGCTTCGCGCAGCAACTCAGAGGCCTGCACCCGGCGCAGCGTCGCGTTGTCCGGGTCGGCGTCGGCGGCGCGTTCCGCCGCGTCCACCACATCACCCACGGTGCGTTCGGGCCGGAGGGCCATCACCCCGACGTGCTGAGCGAGCGTCTCAGCGGTCAGGCTCTGGCCGCGATCGAGGAGCAGTTCGAGCAGGTCATCGGCGGCGGCGCGGGACTCGGCTCGCGCGTCGGCCGTGATCGGGTTGTCCTCGTCTTCGGTGTTCAACGCGGTGCGCAGCAAGGCGGCGAGCAGCCGTTGACCGGTTTCGGCTTGGGAACGGGTGAGCGCGACACTCGGCGGGAGGGCACGGTCGAGTTCGGCAACGGCTTCGGACCACCGGCCGCGCGCGGCGTGGAGCGTGGCGAGTTCGAACGCATCGTCGAGCCCGCGCGGGCCGGATTCGAGCCGAGCGAGCGCTAGTCGGTCGGCGTCCAGCGGCCGGCCGAGCACTTCGCGTAGCAGCGACTCGCGAAGTTGTGAGAGTGTGCGATCGAAGCTTCGTTGCAATGCGGCATCGAGCAGTTCATCGGCCTCGGCGCCGCGGTTGTCCTGAGTGAGGATGCGAGCGAGCGCGACCGTGTACGCCGTGGTCTGCGCGGTGTCGTCGGCCGAGTCAGCAAGTCGGGCCCGGAGCCACCGCTCGGCCCGGGCGTAGGTATCTGCGTCCGCGGCGGTCAGCCGCGTCCAAGTTTCGACCAGGATGTCGAGTGCCGCCGGGTCGTCGTAGCCGCTCTGGATCAGTTCCTGTAGGCCACGCTCGGCTCGCGCCAACTGGCCGGCTTCGGCGAGTTCGCGCGCGGCGAGGAACCGCAGCAGCGCGCCCGAGGGATCCGCGCGACGGATGTCGCGGATGACCTCGCTCAGCCTCTGTGCATCCGGCAGCGGGCCGTCGGGCAGGTAGAGCCGCACGATGGCCCGGTGGGCGCGCGGGTCGGCGGGGTCGGCGATCAGGGCTTGCTCGAGCCAGACCTGCGCGCGCTCCGGGTCTCCGGCGCCGAGAGCGAGTTCGGCGCCGTCGATGAGTGCGGGGATGAGCTCGGGTGTCGGAGCGGCTTGATCCAGCAACGGCGCCAGGGTGTCGAGCGCTTCGGGGAAACGCTGCGCGGCGCGGAGCGCTTCGGCCCGCGCTCGGCGTGCTTCGTTGTTGGCGTCGGCGTCGAGTGTTCGAAGCACCTCTTCGAGACGGTCCCAGTCACCCGAGAGTGCAGCAACGCGGGCGGCCATTGCTTTGGCGCCGGGCCCGAGTACCGCGAGGTCGGCGGTGCGCAGGCGTTCGGCGGCGGCGCGGGGATCGTCGAGCGCGAGCGAAAGGGCGGCCGATGCAACGGCCCCTTCCGGCGTCGCGTCCAAGAGCGATCGGATGCGGCGGGCATCCAGACTCGACGCTACGAGACGGTCGGCGTATTGATCCGCGTTGAACGGGGCGCGGTTGATCAGGCGTACAAAGAGATCGGCGGCGCGCTCGGGCGTCGGCGCCCGCGCGAGCAGGTCGCGTGCGGCGTCCGCGTCCTCGGGCGCCATCGCGAGGTGATCGAGCAGCGCGCGTTCGGCTTCGGCGTCGGACGCGAGTGCCGCACGGGCGCGGACGAGGCCGCTGGCGGCCGCGGGAGGAAGCGGGAAGTCGGCGCCGCCCTTGAGTTCCTGTTCGATCGCGGCGAGCGCCTCGGTCGCGGCTTCGGCAAGTTCGGGATCCTGCGCAAAGCGGGTGAGCAGTTCGACGCGCGACCGATCGACCCGGCCGCCGTCGCGGCGGATCGCAGTCAGCGTGTGGAGCGCGGCTCGTGCGGGTCGGCCAAGCTGGAGCGAAGCGAACACGCGGCGTCGTTCGAGCGCTGCGGCGTTCAAGGTCGGAAAGCGCAGCGCCCGGGAGTAGGCGTCGACCGCGACTTCGGCTTGGCCGAGCCGGAGTGATGCGTCGCCGACGCGAGACCAGATTTCGGATCGCCGGCGCGCCAGATCGAGCACGTCGGCGCTGATGGGCGTTCCGTCTTCGGCCGCGCGCTCGAGCGACTCGCCGACCGCCGCGAGTGCCGCCAGATCGGCTTCAACGGCCGCCGCCAGCCGACCCGCTGTGGCGAGCGCGTCGGCGAGCCCGGCGTACAACGGCGCGCGATCATCCGGGGAAAGCTCGCCCGGATCTTCCAGAGCTCTCAGAAACAGCCCGGCGGCTTCGTCCGGACGCCCGCGCACGGCTTCGGCCCTGCCGAGCATCAGCATCGCGCGGGGATCCCGCGAGCCCCGTTGGGCGGCTTGGGCAAAGGCGCGAACGGCGCCGGCGCCGTCACGCTGCAGCAGGCGGGCTTCGCCGAGTTCGACCCAGAGTTCGTTGTTGTCGGGATCGAGCTCAACCGCCCGCTCCAAAAGCGAGATCGCGCTCTGGGTTTGTCGCTCAGCCAGTCGATCGGCCGCGAGCTCGCGCCATTCGGCGACGCGCTCGGCGTCGGCGGGACTTGGTTCGGCGCCGAGCGTGTCCGCGGGCGTGGTATTGGTGAGCCTGGTCGCGACATCTGCGAGCGATTCGGTCGCGTCGGTAAACACCGCGTCGTCTTTGGTAATCGGAGCAAGCGCTTCGGTGGCCAGGCCGCGTGGCGGGGCGACCGAGTTGACAGGTGGCTGCGGACGCTCGTTCTCCGCGAGGGCTCGCAGCCTGTCCCAACGGTCTGGTTGAGTCGCGGATGCAGCAGGGGGCGTCGGTTCGGGAGCTTGTTGTTCGTTGGCGGTCGGCTTCTCGTTGAGCGGCGGTGCGGCGTCGGGTTGGGCCGAGGCGGCAACCAATAGCACGCAGCACACCACGAGCCCGGCCGGTGTCATCACGAACGCTTCCTTGCCGGCTTGTCGCCAGAGGCGGCTTTGGCCGAGGTGGTTTTGGTCGAGGCCCGGCGTGCGGTGGACGTCTTGGTCGATTTGCCCGAGGGCTTGCTTGTCGCCTTGCTGGTTACTTTCTTGCCCGATTTGCTCGCCGTCTTCTTTGTGGCAGCCTTCGCAGTCCCTTTCCCCGATGACTTGGCTGCGGGCTTGCTTGCGGGCTTGTCGCTGGCCTTCGTGGCCGCTTTGGCAGCCGGCTTTGGAGTCGCCGCCGCTTTGGACTTTGCTGTGGATTTGGAGGGCCCGGCTTTGATTGCAGCGGGGGTCACCGGTTCGGCGGCGGGAGCCGTCGGGCCCTCGGCGGGCGCCGGTGGCGCTGTCTCGGCTCGGGAAAAGGCGAAGGCGCCCGAGTCACGCTTCCGCGGCGTCGAGCCGCTGGCTTCGCGCCAGGCTTCGAGCAGGTGAAAGGGCGTCGAGCCGTCGGCCGCTCGGATCTTGCGCTCCAGCCAGGCGGTCGCGGTGTCGATGTCGGCGCCATCAGGTATTAGGCCCTGGCGGACGAGCAGCGCGTGCAGGCGATCGTCCACCGGCGCCGCGTGGCCGCCGAGTTCGAGCATGACGACGCGGGCGGCCGCGAACCGCGGACAGCCTTCGAGTGTCTCGAGATACGTCCGCGCCTCGCGTTTGCCCATTGAAGCGAGCGGTTCGAGTGTCAGCGCGTGCTCGCGCTCGTAGACGGCGTTCAACGTTGAACGCAGCCGCACGGCCCGCTCGCGCACGATCGCAACACGGTCGCCCATGATCTGCACCAAGTCGTCGGGCAGACAGATGCGAAGCTCGTTGTAGTCCACCACGGCTGCGAGCAGACGCTTGTGCGCTGTGGCGGCCTGATTCGAAGTCGTCTCCCAAAGCAAGATGGAGAAGACCAACTGATGCAGCAGGGGATCCGCATCTTCGGGCGCTTCAGGCGGCGGCGAGGGCGTTGCATCGCCGTGCTCGCTCTTGAGCTGCTTGAGCAACTGGTTCAGTGCTTTGGTCTCGTCGTCGGACTTGCTCATCGGGCGTCCTCAGAGTCGGCCGACGGGGCGTCGGGCGTGGCCGGCTCGATGGTGGGCGGAGTGGTGGCGGATGGACTGGCGGCGGAGGGACGACTCGTGTCGCCTTGTGCGGCCGCCTCGGCTTCGGTGTCGTCGAACTCTTCGCGCGCCTTGGCGAGCGCGCCCAACACCTCGGCCTGTTTCTTGAGGCTTTTGTCGAGACGGAAGACCAGTTTGGGCATTCGGCGGATACGGATGCGCTCGGCGGCGTTGCGCCGGATATGCCCAGACGCCGCCCGGAGGCCGTGCAGAGTCAGGTCCTGATGTTCGGCGGGCATGACAGAGATCCCGATGATCGCTTCGCGGCCGTCGGGCGAGAGCTGCACATCGGTCACTGTGATCAGGCCGCGTACGCGCGGGTCCTGGAGACCGCGACCCAGAGTTTCCTGGATCGCACGCCGCAGCGCCGACACGGTCTGTTCCGGGCGCGGGCTCATACCTTGGGGTCCTCGTGCTCGCTGTCGGTTTCGAGCGTGCCGGCGTGCTCGAGCAGCTCGGCAGCAAGTGCGTCGCGGTCGAGCTCGTCGGCGGGGTCGGCTTCCGTGAGTGTTTCGACGTGCGCGATGCGTCGGGCGAGGCTGACAACCTCGGCGCCGGGCGCCTTGCGGATCTTTTCGCTCAGCCGGTCGAGTGTTGCGCCGACGCGTTGGCCGTCGGACGCTGCAAGCGTGATGCCAAGCCGGGCCGAAACGCATGAGTCGGTCGGCGCCAGTTCGGCGACCGAGACCTGATGCTCTCGGTGCAGGCGGTCTTTGAGTGAGCGCACGACACGGCGCTTGTCCTTGAGGGACTCGGCGCCGGGTATGGCGAGGTGCGCTTGGAGGACGCCGACGATCATGGCTGATGCTCGTGTGGCTGGTGTCCGTGCGGCCTTTCCGTGCTTCGTTGGCCGATCACAGGGTTCGCTTCACCTCGACCTGCTTGTAGCACTCGAGGATGTCGCCGACCTTGATGTCGTCGTAGGCGTGGATCTTCATGCCGCACTCCATGCCACCGCGGACCTCCTTGGCGTCGTCCTTGAAGCGCTTGAGCTGCTCGAGCTTGCGGTCGTTCTCGATGACGATGTCGCTGCGCGTGACGCGGATGAGCGCGTCGCGTTGGACGACGCCGTCGGTGACGTAGCAACCGGCGATCATGCCGACCTTCGAGACCTTGAACACCTCGCGGACCTCCGCGTGACCCAAGACCTCCTGGCGGAGTTCCGGTTCCAGCAGGCCCTCGGCGGCCTTCTTGATGTCCTCGGTGATGTGGTAGATCACCTGATAGTTGCGGATCTCGACCGTCTTCTGCTCGGCGAGCTGGCGGGCCTTGCTCGACGCGATGACGTTGAAACCGATGATGACCGCGTTCGAAGCGTCGGCCAGGACCACATCGGACTCGGTCACGCCGCCCACGGCCGCGTGCAGCACGCGGACACGGATCTCCTCGGTCGTGACCTTCTCGATCTCGTGCTTGAGCACGTCGACCGAGCCCTGCACGTCCGCCTTGACGACGACCTTGATCTCCTTAACGTCGGTCTCGGCCATCTGGCTGAGCATCGAATCGAGTGTGACCTTGGGCTGGCTGAGCTGCTGCTCGCGCTCGCGGCTACGACGCTGCTCGGCGGCTTCTTGCGCCTTCTTGAGGCTGTTGACGACGTAGAACTTGTCGCCGGCGTCAGGCAGCTCGTCGAGGCCCGATATCTGCACGGGCATCGGGGGTTCGCACTCTTTGATGCGCTTGGCCCGGTCGTTGGTCATGTCGCGCACGCGGCCGAACGCGCGGCCGCACACGATGAACTGACCAACCTTCAACTCGCCGTCCTGCAGCAAGATATTGGCGACCACGCCTCGGCCTTCCTGCGGTCGGGCTTCGATGACCGTGCCCCGCGCGGGGCCGCCGAAGTCGGCCTTGAGCTCGAGCAGTTGCGACTGGAAGTCGAGCGTGTCGAGCAGTTCCTGGATGCCCTCGCCGGTGTGCGCGCTGGTCTTGACGACTTCGACGTCGCCGCCCCACGCGACGGGGTTCAGCTCGTGCTGGGCGAGCTGTCCCAGCACTTCCTGAATCTTGGCGTCGTTGACCTCGGGCTTGTCGACCTTGTTTAGCGCAACGACGATCGGCACGCTCGCGGCCTTGGCGTGGGCGATTGACTCGATGGTCTGCGGCATCACGCCGTCGTCGGCCGCGATCACGAGCACGATGATGTCGGTGATGCTGGCGCCGCGGGCACGCATCGCGGTGAACGCCTCGTGGCCGGGCGTATCGACGAAGACGATGTTCTTGCTTTCCTCGCCCGCGGTGACGGGGACGCGGAAGGCGCTGGTCGCCTGCGTGATGCCGCCGGCCTCGCCAGCGGCAACGCTGGCATTGCGGATCTTGTCGAGCAGCGAGGTCTTGCCGTGGTCGACGTGACCGAGGATGGTGACCACCGGGCCGCGGGGGCGCTCGTCGATGACGTCACGCTGCTCGAACTCGGCCGAGACCTGCTCTTCGGCAGACTTGGCCTCTTCGACATCGAGCTCGATGTCGTAGTCGATCATGATCTCCTGGGCCTTCTCGACCTCGATGCCGGAGTTGATCGTCGCCATCACGCCCTGCATAAAGAGCTTCTTGACGATGTCGGCGCCCTTGACGCCGGTGACCGCGCTGAGTTCTTTGATGTTGAACGGCGCCTGGATCTTGACCACGCCGCCGGCGTCGGCCGGGGTGTCCCGGCGTTCCATCGCCTGCTGCTGCATACGCGCGGCTTGGCGTCGCTGTTTGAGGTAGCCGCCCGAACGCTGGAGCCGCAACTCGCGCTCGGCGAGATCCGCCTCGCTGAACTTGTTCGGGCCGGACGGCTCGTCGGCGCGACCCTTGCGCCGAGCCGGAACGCCCGCGGGCTGGGCGGTCTCCGGGCCGCCGCGGCGCTTGTTGCCGCGGCCGCGCGAGGGCCCTTCGGCCGGGCCCATGCCCGGGCCGCGCGGGCCGTAACCACCGCCGCCACCACCACCGCCGTAGCCCCCGCCGCCGCGGCGCGGGCCCGCGTCGGGCTCGGGGGCTTCAACGCGGACGACCTTGGGGCCGGAGAGTTTGACCTTCTCTTTGTCGTTGTTCTCGAGCTGCGGCCCCGCGGGCTTGATGACCGTCGGTCGCACCGGAACGTTCATCGGCGCGGGCGCTGCGGGAACCGAGGGCGGCGTCGGAGTCGCCGGAGGGGTCGGCGCTGACGGAGCGGTCGCGGCTGCAGCCCCGGCGCCCGCGTCGCCTTCGTCGGCGTCGGTGGGTGTGTCCGTTGCTGGCCCGGTTGCGGGGGCCGTTGCGGGCGGTTGGGCATCCGTGGGCGTCGGCGGCACGACGCGCGTGGCCGCGGCAGGAGCCGCCGGCGTGATGGGCTTGATGCCCGAAGGCGCCGGCTTGGCGGGCTTGGGGTCCGGCGCTGGTTCGGCCGCCGGAGCCGCTGCGGGCGCCGCCGGCGTACTCGCAGGCGGTTCTTCGACCGCAACGCTCCCGCCTTCGTCGGCCGCGGGCGTGTCCGAGCCGATCGCTTTCGCCTTGGTGGCTTTGGCTCGCTTGGCGCGCGGCTTAGCGCGCGCCTTCGAGAGATCCACCTTGGCGCCGGTCTCGACCGCGGTGTGGGGCTCGTCTTCGACGGACTCACCGCTGAACCACTCTCGGATGGTCGCTTCCAGACCCGCCGTCACACTCGACATGTGGTTCTTGATGACGTCTTCGGGGATGCCCTCGGCCTGGCACTTGGCCACGATCGCCTTGGAGGCGACTCCGAGTTCCTTCGCGATTTCAAAGACTCGTCTGGCCAATCGATTCCTCGCGGTCTGTCGTGCCCGGTGTGGGCGTCGGTTCGTTTCGGCGACGCTTGCGTGCAAACGTCGCGGATAGGCGGAAGGCAGAGAACGGTTTCACGGTTCAGAGTTCATAACTCGGAACGGTGTCAGAAACGTGTGGCGGAAAGCAACTTCAGGAGTTGTTGGTCTCCGGCGCGGGGCCGAGGATGTCGGCCGCACGGGCGTGGTCTTCTTCGGTCGGGGCCGCCGACGGCGACGACGCGGCAGGGTCGTCGGGCGAATCCGAGGCGGCCGGCGCCATGGCGGGGGCGCCCAAGATGGCCGCGGCCGCGGTCTCGGCGTCCACGCCGCCTTCGGGCGTTTCGCCCGAAAGCAGCCGACGGGCGGCCTCTTCCTCTTCCTTGCGGCGGGCTTCGGCCTCTTCTTTCTCACGCTGCTGGATCTCGGCGACCACCTTCGCCTTGGCCGCGGTGATCTCCACCGCGTTGTGGGCGACTGCTTCGTCCAGTTCCAGCTCGTTGATCAGCACGTCGGCGCCGACTTCTTCGATGTCGAACACGCTGACCATGCCG
>JBCBZM010000052.1:0-19560 GCA_039815345.1 Planctomycetota bacterium
ATCGCGTGCCCTTCATGTTCGATCCGAACTTTGTGCCTGCGACGGACGCGCTCGACCGCTGATCCCGTCGCCGTAGGACGCGGGCATCATGCGGAGGAGTTGGCTGTCGGCTTGGCCCCACTCGGGATTGGCGAGGTTGTTACCCCAGCCGTTGATCGCCCGGTTGGTCTGGGCCTGAGCCGCTCCCGCGGCTGCGACCACGACCGCCAACCCGGCCGCGCATGTGATCTGTGCCATTCGATATCCGCACGGCGTACCCGTTTGGCGATGCATATCTGTGTCCCTTCCTACCTGCTCTCTAGTTGGCCCGTCTCATCCGAGTCGGACCGGCCCGCCGTCCACTCACCGGCGGGCGCATCCGGCAGAAGATGTCATGCCGTCCACCCGGCCCGGGCATCCTCCATCAGGCAACGTGCCACGAAACCCGGGATCGAAAATCAACTTCACCAGAATTTCTGACGTTTTTCTGCAAGGTTCGCTGGCCAACAATGTGAATCTGGGCGGTACAGCCGACCTGTTCGGCTTGTTCCCCCTGTTCGAGCGGACGCACTACGTCCGAAGCGGCCTGATATTGCACGTGCATAGCCGTAATAGATCTATTTTGATCGGGCTGGTCTATGGGGTCTTTCACTAGTCAAAGCCGCCCCGCCGAGTCCGAGATCCCGCCAAGGCCGACGTCTCGGAGCCACTAGAATCCCAGCCGTCCTTCCATGCGAACCGCGCGGAAGCCGTCGCTGGCCCATCGCTCGATGCCCCGAAGTTCACGAATCAGACCTTCCAAAGGGAACCTCATGCCCACCTGGCAGCCCAAGACCACCCAACCGATCCTGACCAAGCGCATCCCCACGCCGCCGTTCGGCGACTGGGACGACCGCCACATCGTCGGGTACGACGAGTACGTCAAGACCGGGGGGTATCAGGGCCTCCGCAAAGCCATCACGATGAAGCCTGAGGACGTGACCGAGGAGGTCAAGAAGTCCCAGCTCCGCGGCCGCGGCGGCGCGGGCTTCCCCTGCGGGCTCAAGTGGACGTTCTTGCCAAAGATCGAGGACGGCAAGAAGCCGGGTGAGCCCGGGGCCGAGCGGTACCTGGCGATCAACGCCGACGAGTCCGAGCCGGGCACCTTCAAGGACCGCCTGCTCATGGACTTCGACCCGCACCTGCTGCTCGAAGGCATCGCCATCTGCTGCCACGCGTGCGGGCTGAACAAGGCGTACATCTTCATCCGCGGGGAGTACTACCACCAGGCCGACGTGCTCGAGAACGCGCTCAAGGAGGCCTACGCCAACGGGATCTTTGGCGAGAAGGGCCTGATCAACTCATCCGAGAACACCGGCGGCGAGAAGTTCCAGGTCGACTGCTACGTGCACCGCGGCGCGGGCGCGTACATCTGCGGCGAAGAAACGGGCCTGCTCGAAGCGCTCGAAGGCAAGCGCGGCTGGCCGCGCATCAAGCCGCCCTTCCCGGCGATCAAGGGCCTCTTCGGCAAGCCGACGATCATCAACAATGTCGAGACGCTCGCGCACCTGCCCTTCATCATCGAAGAGGGCGCCGCCGCGTTCTGCGCGCAGGGCACGGAGAGCACCATCGGCGGCCCGCCCTCCTTCGGCACCAAGCTGATGGGCATGTCGGGCCACGTTGAGCGGCCGGGCTGTTACGAGTTCGACCTCGGCATCCCGCTGCGCACGTTCGTCGAGGACTACTGCGGCGGCGTTCGCGGCGGCAAGAAGTTCAAGGCCGCCATCCCCGGCGGCGTTTCCATGGGCATCCTCGGAACCGATCAATACGAAGCCGAGCTCGACTTCGACATCGGGCGCAAGCACAACGTGCTGGGTCTGGGCACGGCCTGCCCCACGGTGTTCGACGAGGACACGGACATGGTCGCCGTCGCCCGCAACATCAGCCGGTTTTTCAAGCACGAGAGCTGCGGCCAGTGCACGCCCTGCCGCGAGGGCTCGGGCTGGCTCTACCAGCTCATGACCCGCATCGAGGACGGCGGCGCCAAGACCAAAGACCTCGACATGGCGCTCGAGATCGCGACGAGCATGGGCTCGATGCCCGGCACCACGATCTGCGGCCTGGCCGACGGCAATAACTGGGCCCTGCGCACAATCATGAACAAGTTCCGCGACGAGTTCGAGGCCCGCGTCGAACGCAGCTTCGTCCCGGTCAGCGTGAGCGTGGGAGCGATGGCTAAGGGGTAATGGCGAGGGGGTAATAGTTAAGGGTTCGAGGCGATGGCCTCGAAGGGTAGAACCTCGCGCCCTTGGTCGCTGAGTACATGCCTCGCCGTGCACCAACTCGGGTGCCCACAACGCGCAGCCTGCCGGTGCGGCAGATTATCGGACAGCCGATGATTTACCGAGTGCGATCTGCGTCGAAGCCGTGCCTGATAACAGACCGATGTACGCGCTATGCCCAACGCGCCGGCGCTGTACTCCGACTTTGACGCATGCGGCGCGCCGCCGCCGGATCGATCGCTGATCGCCGGTGGGTTTGATCTCTCCCGCCTTGATTTCTTCACGAACTTCGGCGCCTACATGCCGCGGCTGCATTGTGTGCAGACCGCCGAAGGCGGCGTGGATTGGCCCTGGGCTGTGGGGCTGATGGTCCTGACGCTAGGCATCATCGGCGCGTACTTGCGGATCGCTTGGAGTTGGCGACGCGCGTATTTCGCCGAGCGCCCGGAGCACCGCAACCGTCCGTTGATGGAGCTGATGCACATCTTTTTGTGGTGCGCGCTCTGTGGGTACGTGTTTTCGATTTTGATGTTCTTCTGGCCCGCCTACCGCCTGCTGCTGGTGGCGTTGGCTGTGCTCAACATCTGGTCCTGGCGGTTCGCGATGCGTCGTGACGCGCTGCGCCTCGCATCGGCAGCGCCCCGGCTCGAGGCCGAACTCAACGAGCAGCTCGTACAGCGGAACGAACAGCTCACCGAAGCCGTGGACAAGGCCACAAAGGAACTGGTCGCCGCGAAAGAGCAGGCCGAGACGGCGAACGAGGCCAAGAGCCTCTTCCTGGCCAACATGAGCCACGAGATCCGGACGCCGCTCAGCGCGATTCTGGGCTTCGCCGAAGTGGCCCAAGACGAGCAAGATCCCGAGACCCTGGCCGAGATGAACACCGTCATCCACCGCAACGGCCGGCACCTGCTCGCACTGATCAACGACGTGCTCGATCTGTCCAAGATCGAAGCCAATGAACTCACAATGGAGCGCCTGCCCGCGAGCCCGGCCGACCTGGCGCGCGACGTGCTCGCGATGCTCGAGACAACCGCCCGCTCCAAGTCGATCGAGCTCAAGCTGGAGATCGACGAGCACACGCCCGACCGCGTGCTGACCGACCCCACCCGTCTCAAGCAGATCCTGTTGAACCTGACGGGCAACGCCTTGAAGTTCACACACGAGGGCAGCGTCACGCTGCGCGTCGCGGCCGATCGATCCGGCGAATGCCTGCGGTTCGAGGTCGCCGACACCGGCATCGGCATCCCTGAAGACTGTCTCGAGTCCATCTTTCTCCCGTTCAATCAGGCGGAGATGTCGACAGCGCGGCGGTTCGGCGGCACCGGTCTGGGACTCTCGATCTCCCGACGTCTGGCCGAAAGACTCGGGGGCGAACTGGCCGCCGAGAGCGAGGCCGGGCGGGGCAGCACGTTCCGCTTGAGCCTGCCACTCGAAATAGCCATGGTCGCGCCCGCCGGCACGAAGGGCGCGCAGACCGATCGACCGCACCACGTCCTGAACGAACCTTCGCAAGGCCACTCTGCCGCGGCGGCAACGACCGAAGACGCCCACATCCTGCTCGCCGAGGACAGCGCCGACAATCAACTCCTGCTCAAGCATTTCCTCACCCGGGCCGGGTTCCGGGTCACCGTCGCGCAGGACGGTGCCCAGGCGCTCGATCTGGCGCTCGCGGCGATGCGCGACGGGACGCCGTTCGATCTCGTCCTGATGGACATGCAGATGCCCGAGATGGACGGGCCCGAGGCGACGAGGCGGCTGCGCAAGGCGGGCTACACCAAACCCATCGTGGCGCTCACCGCCAATGCGATGGCGACCGACCGCGACCGCTGTCTGCAAGCCGGCTGCGACGATCACCTCACCAAGCCGATCGACCGAGAGTTGCTTATTGAATCCGCGAGTGAGTGGATTGCACGAGGTCGGACATCGGAGAACCGCGCGGCCTGACGCCGGGAGCGCACACCGAAGTGCTGCAGGCTGTCACGCAAGCAGGTCGATCGAACGTGCCGCCTGCTCCTCGAGTTGCCGCTCCAGTTCAGCCCGACGCTCCGCCTGCTCGGCTTCCAAGCGCTCGCGCTCCGCGGCGGCCTCGGCGCGTTCGGCTTCGCGCTGATCACGCTCCGCACGCTCGGCCTGCGCTTCTTCGCGCAGGCGCTTCGATCGCGTCAGGCTCTCGTCGACCACGTCCATCACCACGCGGGCGGTTCGGCTCTTGCTCTTTGCGGCCAAGAGTTCCAGACGTGCCGGATCCACGGGGAGCGTGCCGCCGGTATTTCCGGGGATGGTTCCCGCGGCCGTTCCGGCCAGGAGGCCCGAGGGCCCAGGCCTCTCCGAAACACTCGCCGCGGCGGTTGTGTTGCTCGCTGGGGACATAGCCGGGTCTCCGGCCTTGGTTCGTCCGAACCTCGGCCGACCTCGGCTTCGGCGAGCGCGGGCCCCCACTCAACCCCGATCCGCGCTTGCGGGCGCAATCATGCCCGATAGCCCGTCCAGCCCTCCCAGACCGACCGGAAACCCGGTTTCAGGGCCCCCGGCCCGCGGAGGCCCCTGAGCACCGGCCGCATCGGGACGATGCCCACGCGGGCGTTGGTTCGAGCCGACGGGTTCTCTACACTTGCACCCGCGGAGGGATGCCCGGTCGATGCCGGCCCCTTCATCGGATGGGCCGCCCGAGCGGGCGACAGGAGTATGAGCCGAAGCATCGGCGTGGATCATGGACAGCACCGAACCCAGTTCTTCAGCCAGTTCTTCCGAAGGCCCGAGTGCTCCCGAAGGCTCTTCCGACGCCGCCGATCGACCTCCTAGTCCGGGCGTCGGCCCGGACTCAGGCGGTGCAGATTCGTGCGACTCGGCGTTGACGGTCGTGGTGCAAGACCCCGAGCGCCGCCTGTCCGGCGAGCAACTCGAACGGCTCCAAACCCGCGCCCACGCCGCCATCGCCCAAGCGGGCGGCGTCGGCGAGATCACCATCCGAGTCATCGGTGACGAGGCGATGACCACCGCCCACGAGCGGTTCATCGGCCTGCGCGAGCCGACCGATGTGCTGACGTTCGACTTCCGCGACGACCCAGACTCGGGCGCGCCGCTGGAGACCGACGTACTCGTCTGTCTCGACGAAGCCGAACGCCGAGCAGCCGAAACGAACAACGAAACCGGTCACGACGCCGACCGAGAGCTTCTTCTCTACGCGCTTCACGGCGCCCTGCACTGTCTGGGCTACAACGACACCGACGAAGAGGCCGCCGCCCGCATGCACGCGCGCGAGGACGAGATCCTCGAAGCCATCGGCGTCGGCCGGGTGTTTCAAGCCGGCGCCGGCATCGGTCGCACGGCAGGGGAGGGCGCTCAGTGAACCCGCAACTCTGGATCTGGATCACGCTGCTCTCCGCGGCGCTGGGCGCCGTGTTCAGCGCGCTGCACCAGGCGCTGCGTCGCGTCGGCCGCACGGCGCTGGAAGCGAAGGCCGAGCCCAACGGCCCGCGTTCCATGGCCGCCGCGCAGCAGATTCTGGCCGACCCGGACGGGCACGCGCTCGCCGTGGCTTTGCCGCGAACCGTACTGAACCTCGCCACGCTGGTGTTCGCGATTCTGTGGGTCAACACGCTGACCGCTGGCGTCCAGCCCACCGCGCTCGACCGCGTGATCGCGCTCGCGTTCGCCGCGGTCCTGATCTGGCTGATCGGCGCGGTCGGCGCGCACGCGATGGCGCGTCACGGCGCCGAGTCGCTCGTGCTCCGATTGGCGCCCGTCGCCCGCGCGACGTATCTGTTGCTCCGTCCGGTTTCGCCGTTGGTCGCGTTCATCGACGAGGTCGTCCGCCGACTCTCCGGCGGCGCCGACCGCAACGACGACGAGCAACGCGAAGCCGAGCTGCTGAGCATGATGGAGGACCGCGAGCGCGAGGGGAACATCGACGAAACCGAGCGCGAGATGATCGAAGCGATCGTCGAGTTCCGGACCAAGACCGTCGAGCAGATCATGACGCCGAGGACCGAGGTGCTCGCGCTCGAATACACCGACGACCTGCACGCGGTGCACGAGTTCTTGCACAACAGCGGGCACTCGCGCATCCCGGTCTTCCGCGAGAACCTCGATCACATCGAGGGCGTGCTGTACGCCAAGGACCTGCTCAACGAGCTGGCCCGCCGCGTGGCCGAGGGCAAGGGCAACGGGCACGCGTTCAGTCTGGCGAAGGTGCTGCGCGACGCAGAGTTTGTGCCGGAAACAAAGACCGTCCGCGAGCTGCTCGCCGAGCTGATCGCCAAGAAGGTCCACCTCGCGATGGTCGCCGACGAGTACGGCGGCACCGCGGGCCTCATCACGGTCGAGGACATCCTCGAAGAGATCGTCGGCGAGATCCAGGACGAGTACGAGACCGAGGCCGACGGCGAGCCGGCGATCGAGCTGGATATCGAGAGCAGGTCGGCGGTCATCGAGGCCCGCGCCTACGTCGACGACGTCAACGACGAACTCAAGCGCCTCGGCACAAAGGCGCCTACGAGCGAGGACTACGACACGCTCGGCGGGTTCGTGGCCGTTGCGCTCGGGCGCATCCCCGAGGCAGGCGAGAGCTTCCGGCACGGCGACCTGCTGGTCACGATCCTCGAAGCCGAGCCGACGCGCGTGCTGCGCGTGAAGATCGAGTTGCGGCCCGAGCACGAGGGCGACGAGCCGAGCGATACGTCGGGTAATGACAGCAATTCCAACGGCGCCCAGTCCGCCGAGGCCACGAAGCACGCGAGCGACGAAGCCGAAACGCCCGCCCAGCCGCGTACCTAACCCAAGTCCTCGTCGCGGACCTGACCCGGATCGGGCCGTACACTCACCCCCGATGTCCGTTCTGCGCCTCCACAACACGCTCGGCCACACGATCGAACCCTTCGCGCCGGCCGATCCATCGCGGATCACCTTCTACACCTGCGGCCTGACGGTCTACGACGACGGGCACATCGGCAACTTCCGGGCCTTTCTCGCCGCCGATCTCTTGCGTCGCTGGCTCGAATCCCCGCTCTGCAACGTCACCGCGCCGGATGGCTCCGAGCATGCCGGACCGCGCACCGTGCGCCACGTCATGAACGTCACCGACGTCGGGCACATGACCGATGACGACGCGGCCGACGGCGGCGGCGAAGACAAAATGTCCGTCGCCGGCGAGCGCCTCCTCGAAGCCAAGAAATCCGGCAAGCTCCCGCCGGACGCAAACGTGGACCCCGGCGACCCCCGGGCGATCGCCGCGTTCTTTACGCAGCGCTTCGTCGAAGACGCCAAGGCCGTGGGCCTGAAAGTCGTCATCGAAGCGGAGCAGGACCCGACGCTGCTGCCGCGCGCAACCGATCACGTGCCGCACATGATCGCGTTGATCGAGACGCTGATCGAGCGCGGACACGCCTACGCCGTGGGCGATGCGGGCGCGCAGGCGGTCTATTTCGACGTCCGCTCGTTTCCTGAGTACGGCAAGCTGAGCAACAACTCGATCGACGAACTCTCCGCAGGCGCCGGCGGCCGCATCCAGGGCGCGAACCAGGCGCAGAAAAAACACCCCGCCGACTTCCTGCTCTGGAAGGCCGACCCCTCGCACCTGATGAAGTGGCCCAGCCCTTGGGGCGAGGGCTACCCCGGCTGGCACATCGAGTGCTCGGCGATGGCGCTCGAGCGCCTCGCGGGCGCGTCGCTCACCACCGCCGAGCGCTCCTTTGGCGACGCGACCATCGACGTGCATTCCGGCGGCGAGGACAACGTCTTCCCGCACCACGAATGCGAGATCGCGCAGAGCTGCGCCGCGACCGGCGCCGACCGCTTCGCCAGGCACTGGTTCCACGTGCGGTTTCTGTTTGTCGAGGGCGAGAAGATGTCCAAGAGCAAGGGCAACTTCTTCACCATCCGCCGCCTGCTCGATGAAGGCCACGAGCCCGCCGCCGTGCGCCTCGAGATCATCAAAACGCACTACGGCTCCAAGCTCGACTTCCGCCGCCAGGGCCTCAAAGACGCCGCCAAAGTCATCGACCGCTGGCGCCGATTCGTGGCCGCTGGCGAGGGCTCCGCCCAGCCGGGCGAGGTCAACGCGGCCGTCCGGTCCGCGTTTGCCGACGCGATGCACGACGACCTGAACATCGCCAAGGCGCTCGGCGCGATCAACAAGTGGATCGGCGAGACGCCCACTCCCACTAAGGCCGACGCCGAACTCATGCGGGTGTTCGACGCGACGCTCGGGCTGCTGGAACTCGAACGCCCCGCCGAGGAAGAAACCTCTATCGGCGTCTTCCTCGGCGGCCTCGCGCCCGACGCGGCGGTCATCGAGAGGCTCGAAGCCCGGGCCGAGGCCCGCGCCGCCAAAGACTTCGCCGCCTCGGACGCCATCCGCGACGAACTCGCCGGCATGGGATACGCGATCAAGGACATCGCCGGCGGCAAAGTCGAGGTCAGCCGCGCCTGACCGGACAGTAGAAGTCACGCGAGGACACGAGAGGACACGGACCGAGTGCCGATCGGAACACCCATCACGCTCTGGAAGCACACGCTCGCCGATCTGTGGCGTCTGCTGCTGCTGACCGGCTCGATCCTGGTCACGGTGATCGCGTTCTCGATGGCCGTGCAACTGCTCGCGGCGGGCAAGATCGGGCCGGGCGACGTGCCGAGGCTCATGGCCCTCGCGGTCGTGCCGATGCTGCAGTACGCGCTCCCGTTCGCAGCAGGCTTCAGCGCCACGCTCGCCTACCACCGCATGACGCAGGACCTCGAAATCACGGCCACCTCCGCCAGCGGCATCAGCTACCGCGCCGTGCTCGTGCCCGCCATCGCAACGGGCCTGGCGCTCTCCATCTCGCTGGCCGCGCTCAACGAGCAGGTCATCCCCAGATTCCTCCGCGGCATCGAGCGCATGGTCACCGACGACGCGATCAAGTTGATGACCAAGTCGTTCGAGCGCGGTGAAGCGGTCGCGCAGGACGGCGTCATTATCGCCGCCGACCGCGTCTTCGAGATGGAACCGCCCGAGGGCGCCGCGGCCTACCTCGTGCTCGAACGCGTGCTCGCGCTCGAGACCCACGCCGACGGCCGCGTGAAGAGCGAGGCCCTCGCCGACCTCGCCCACGTCTATCACTACCGCGATCGCCCGATCGAAGGCGAGGGCGTCATGGTGATGCGCCTCGAGAACGTCATCAGCGACGTGGACGGCGAGAGCTTCGGCGAGTTGGACACCGTCGATCTCGTCCGCCGATTGCCCGACTCATTCAGCGACGACCCCAAGTTCCTGACGTTCGGCGAGCTGCGGCAACTCCGCCATGAGCCCCGAAAGATGGGCTTCATCGAATCCCGCCGGCGCACGCTGGCCGTGCGCCTCGCGACGCGCGAAGCGATCGAGGCGATGGCCCGGACGCTCGAAACCACGGGCCGGGCGACGCTCGTCGACGCCTCGGGCCGGGCCGTCTCGCTCCGCGCCAGCGCACTGCGCTGGTCACCCCAGGACGACGTCTGGCGCTTGATCCCGAGCGCCGGCGAGCCGGTCGCGCTCGAATGGGCGCGCGTGGATCTCGAGCCGAACGCCGGCGGGGCGGCTGCAGGGGCTGGCGGCGCCGCGCGCTTCGAAGCCGAGGAGGCCTTCCTCCGCCCGGATATCGGCGACGAGACCGATCTGCCCGATCTCACGTTCACGCTCGATATCCGCAACTACACCGTGCGCAACGCCACCGGCGCCGACGCGGCCAGCGGCGCCCGCACCGCGCGCACCTGGCCGGGCCTCAAACCCACGCCCGACCCGCAGCCTGCGCTGCTCGCCGCGAGCACCCAACAGGTGCTGACGCGGGCCGAGCCGCGCGTCACCGGCGAGACGCCCGACCCGTTCCTGGTCTCCGCGTACGACGACCTCACCAAGCGCCTCGAGCGGCTCTCGCGCGAGATCACGAGCAAGCAGCACGAGCGCATGGCGATGGCCGTCGCCTGCTTCATCATGGTGATCGCGGGCGCCGTCGCGGCGATGCGCCTGGGCGGGGCGCTGCCGCTCACGGTCTACCTCTGGTCCTTCTTCCCGGCGCTGGCCGCGATCATCACCATCTCGTCGGGCCAGCAGGTCACGCACCGGACCGGGCCGATCGGCCTCGTGCTGCTGTGGGGCGGGGTCTCGGCGCTCGGCCTCTACACACTCGTCGCCTTCAGAGGCCTCAGCAAAAACTGATGGCCCCACCCGACGCCACACCCGCGCCGCCGTTCGCCGCCTGGACACGCTCCTGGACGCCGACGCTGCTGCTGATCTTCGGCGTGATGGCCCTGCGCCTGCTTTATCTGGCCTTCGTCTGCCCGTACGCCCTCATCGAAGACGAGGCCCATTACTGGGAATGGGCCCGCAGGCCCGCGCTCTCGTACTACACCAAGGGCCCCGGCATCGCGTGGGCGATCGGCGCTGGCGTCAATGTCTTCGGCGACACCGCGTTCGGCGTGCGCGCGCCCGCAGCCGTCTTCGGCGCGATCGCCGCCTACTTCATCGCACGGCTCGCGCGCGAGGTCTCGGGCGATAAACGCGCCGGCTTCTTCGCCGCCGCGGTGTTTCATCTCGTGCCACTATTCCAAGCACTCGGCCTGCTGATGACCATCGACGGTCCCTATGTCGCCTGCTGGGCCGCCGCCTGTTTCTACGGCTACCGCGCGCTCGTGCGGGGCTCCTTCCCCGCGTGGCCCATGCTGGGCGTCACGATCGGCGCCGGCTTTCTGTTCAAGTACACCATGCTCCTCTTCCCACCCGCGTTGATCCTGTTCGCGATCGTCGCGCGCAGACGCCTCCAACTTTCGGGCCGCGTCGGCTTGGGCCTGCTGCTCTCCATCGTCACGTTCGCGGCGGTCATCTCGCCCGTCATCCTCTGGAATGTCCAGAACGACTACGCCACCGTGCGCCACCTGCTCGGGCACCTGGGCCTGCCCGGAGGCGATATCCCGCCCGAGCAATCCCAGCACGCCACCGGCTACCGCTACGACATCCGCTGGACGCTCGAGTTCATCGGCATCCAGGCATTGCTGGTCGGCCCGGCCTTGCTGCTGGCTTTCTACTCGGCCGCGCGCGCCTGGCGCGGGAACCTGGCCGATCCGCGCTGGCCCGGTCGGCTCTACCTCATCGTGCTCGCCGCGCCGATGCTCCTGTTCTATCTGGGCGTCTCGTTCCTCACGCGCGTGGAGGGCAACTGGCCGGCGGCGGGATACGTCTCGCTCATTGCCCTCGCGGGCTGGGGCGTGGTCGACGGCATGACGACCTACACCAAACGCGTCTACCGCTGGAACCGCCTGCCCGAGCCCCGCCCCCGCCGCGGCATCCTGCGCGATAAGCCCGAAACCCATCGCCAGATCGCGTGGCACTTCACCATCGGCGTCGGGCTGGTGTCGGGCCTGGGCATGCTGCGGGCCGACTGGCTCGCGAGCGGTGTCCAGGGCCTCGCGCGGGCCGTCGACTCAGACGTCACCGCCGATCAGCTCATCGGCCGGCTCACCAGCGCGCCGGCGGTCGCCGAATCCATCCAAACCCGACGGGCGTCCTTCGCCGAACAACTGGGCGCCGAGCCGCTGCTCATCGGCCAGCACTACGGCCGGGCCTCGCTGCTCGCCTTCTACCTGCCCGACCGCCCGCGCGTCTACTGCGCCTCCAGCTACCTCATGGGCCGACGCACGCAGTACGACTACTGGCCCGACACCTCGCTCAGCGATCTCGACCAGCTCGCCGGCCGAGACGCCCTGCTCATCGGCGGCACCGAAGGCCAGTGGGCCGACGCCTTTGAATGCATCGAGTTCCTGGGTCCGATCGAGGGCGACCACAAAGACGGCCGATTCCACTATCTGGGCTTCGGCTACCGCGGGTTCTACGTCGATCGGGCCGATCCCACGGACGGACCCGCCGACGTGCCGGCCGACTGACCGCCCGACTTGCCAGCCGGCGGCGCATCGGGTCTGCTACCCGCCCGATGACCTACTTCTCACCCGCGCAGCGTCGCCTTCGCCGATCGGCTTTCTTCCGCCGATTCGGGCTTGTCATCGCGGCCATGATCGCGGCGACCGCCATTGACCGCCCGGTCTACTGGGTCCTCCGCCGGGTGCTCGAAATCGAGAAGCCCGACGTCGAAGGCGAAGACTGGTGGGAGTTCCTCCGCGCGTTCGGCTATCTGCCCACGTGGGTTTTCATCGCGGGCACCGTGCTGCTGTTCGATCGACTCCACGCCGACCCGCGTCGGCCGAACCGCGCCTTTACGCGCGCCAGCGTCATCCTCCTGGCGCCGGTCCTCTCAGGACTGGCGGCCGAGGTGCTCAAGGTCCTGTTCGCACGCGAGCGCCCCGACGGGCACGGCGGCTGGTACCACTTCCGCCCGATCTTCAGCTCGCTGTTCGATAGCGGCGGGCTCGGGCTGCCCTCCTCCCACACGGCCGTCGCCTTCGGCGGCGCGTGGGCCACGGCCCTGCTCTTCCCGTTCGCTCGCCCCGCGCTCCTGGTCGGCGCGATCGGGTGCGCGGCGTCGCGCGTGCTCGCCCATGCGCACTTCGTCAGCGATTGCGTCCTCGCCGCGATCGTCGCCATGGTCATCGCCCGGGCCCTGTTCGAGGCCACCAACGAAGGACGACGCCCCAACGCGTCGCTCATCGACGTCCGCCGCCGCCTCGGCTAGCGATCCGGCAAGGGCCCGATAGGCCGTACACTCGGACCGTGCCTCTGATCGACCGTTCCATCGCGCGCGAGTACCTGATCAACGCGCTCACGCTGCTGATCGTTCTGCTCAGCTTCATCGTCGCGATCGACGTCTCGCTCAACATCGGCCGCTTCGCCAAGGCGGCCGAAGAGGTCGCCAGCCAGGGCGGCGAGCCCGCGGGCCTCATCCGCCGCGGCCTGGTCACCGTCTGGCTGATCGGCGACTTCTGGTGGCCCAAGCTCCTCCAGCTCTACAACTACCTGCTCGGCATCGTGCTCGTCGGCGCGATGGGCTTCACGTGCAGCCAACTCGTCCGCAGGCGCGAGCTCGTCGCGTTGCTCGCCGCCGGCCAGCCGCTCCAGCGCGTCGGTCGGCCGATCCTCATCGTCGCGCTGGGGTTCACACTGCTGGCAGTCGTCAATCAGGAACTCTTCCTCCCGCGAGCGGCCCACCTGGTCACGCGCGACCACGGGCAGGCGGGCGTGCGGCTGCTGGGCGCGAGCCAGGCGCCGTTGGTCAGCGACTCACTCGGCCGCTCGTGGTACGCGCAGTCCTTCGACGCCGACCAGGGCGTGCTCGAGGGCGTCTACGTCTGGGAGCGCGAAACCGAGACCGCGCCGGGCGCCCGGGTGCGCGCCGAATCGGCGCGCTGGCGCGACGGCGGCTGGGACCTGACCGGCGGCGTCATCGAAACCCGAGGCCGCGACCGCACCACCGAGGCAGCCACGCCACAGCCCAACACGATCACCCGCCTCGAAACCGACCTCGACCCGACGGCCCTGCGCATGCGCCAGTTCGCCGGCTACGCCCAGGCGCTCTCTGTCGCGCAGCTCACCGAGATGATCCGCACGCTCGACCGCGTGGGCGGCGACCCCGTGCGCGCCGCCGCCGAACGCGACCGGCTCGAGCGTTATCGCTTCGGGCGATTCGCGATCCTGGTGTGCAACCTGCTCGGGCTTGTCATCGCGATGCCCTTCTTTCTGACCCGGCTGCCACAGAACATGGCGCTGCAGTCGCTCCGCTGTGCGCCGGTCGCGGTGCTGGCGCTGATGGGCGGGATCATCGGCGCCAACGCGGCCATTCCGGGTGTGCCCGCGGCCGTGGGCGTGTTCTTCCCGGTGGTCATCCTCCTCGCGATCGCGATCCCGCTCGTGACCAGCGTCCGAACCTGACCCGCCAAACCTGACCGAACCCAAACGGCTTGTTGCCAAGGCGAAACCGTCACGGCGCCGATCCCAATCAATGGCCCCGGAGGCCGACGCATCGCTATGGACGATCCCTCAAACATCCCCAACGACGCCGAGGGCCCTCCGACGCCCTCCGCCAACCCGTTCGGCTCCGACTCCGCGGGCGGCCCGCCCGGCGATCGGATCATCGACGAGACGGCCGACCCCGCCATCCGCAGCTACGCCATGTGGATCCACCTCGGCACGCTGATCGGCACCGTGGTCGCCTTCGTCGGCCAAGGCATCCCGTTCTTCGTCCCGCCCCTCGTCGCACTCATCATGTGGCTCAGCCGCAAGGCCGATCATCCGTTCATCGACGACCACGGCCGCGAAGCCATGAACTTTCAGATCTCGCTCATCATCATCTACGTCCTGCTCGTCGTGGTGACGCTGCTGACCTGCGGCGTCGGGATCGTGCTCATCTTCGCCCTCGGCATTCTCAACGTCGTCGCCCTCATCCTCGCCGCCATCGCCGCCAACAAAGGCCAGATCTACCGCTACCCCGTCTGCATCCGCATGATCGGCCCGCCCAAACCCGCGGCCTAACGGCGCATGAGGCCCACCCGGCCGACCACGCCGGGCTTCCCCTAGACTGTCCCCGTGCCGCTCCTCGAAGCCGCCAACCTGCGCAAGTCGTTCAACGGCCGAACCGTCGTCGATGGTGTCTCCCTGCATGTTGAGCAGGCCGAGATCGTCGGCCTCCTCGGCCGCAATGGCGCCGGCAAGACCACCAGCTTCCGCATGACCATCGGCATGATCGAGGCCGACGACGGCCGCGTCTTCTTCGACGGGAACGAAGTCACCGGCCTGCCGATGTACCGCCACGCCCGCCGCGGCATGGGCTACCTCAGCCAGGAGCCCAGCGTCTTCCAACGCATGACCTGCGAGCAGAACCTGCTCGCGATCCTCGAGACCCGCTCGCTCTCACGCCGAGATCGCAAGCGCCGAGCACAAGAGCTCCTCGCCCAGTTCGGCTTGACCCACAAAGCCAAAGAGCAGGCCCGCACCTGCTCCGGCGGCGAGAGACGCAAGCTCGAGATCGCCCGCGCCCTCGTCACCGAGCCCAAGCTCATCCTGCTCGACGAACCGTTCAGCGGCGTCGACCCGATCGCGGTCGAAGACCTCCAGGACGAACTCCGCCGACTCGCCGACACCGGCATCGCGTTCCTCATCACCGATCACAACGTGCAACAAACCCTGCGTGTGTGCGACCGGGCGTACATCATCGACTCGGGCAAGAAGTTCGCCGAGGGCGCGCCCAAACAGCTCATCAACGACGAACTCGTCCGCCGGGTCTACCTCGGCTCCCTCTTCCGAGGCGACGAGTTCGACGAGCCCCACCGCGTGCGCACCGCCGCCGAACGCTCCGACCGCAAGGTCAAGCCCAGAAATATGGACAAGGCGGGCAAGGTCGGCACGGTCGAAACGGAGGACGCGGTATGAGGCGCCGCGCGATCGTCTGCGTCTCGCTCGCGCTCGCCGCCGGCCTTTCGGGCTGCATCGAGCGCACGATCCGCATCACCAGCGAGCCCCCGGGCGCCCTCGTCACGCTCAACGACGAACAGATCGGCCGAACCCCCGTCGAGGCCGAGTTCACGTTCCACGGCGACTACGACGTTCGGCTCGAACTCGAAGGGCACACGCCGATCCACGAGAGCCGCCGAGCCAAGGCGCCGATCTACGAGTACCCGGTCATCGACCTCGTGGCCGAGGCGCTGCCCGTGACGCTCGAGAACACGCAGGAATGGCACTTCACGCTTGAGCCTTCGCCCGAGGCATTGATCGAAGCCGGCGCCCTCGACGAGCGCACGTTCGAGGCCGATCTCATCAACCGCGCCCGCGAGCTGCGCGATCAGACCGGCCAGAGCGACTGATCAAACGGCGACGCATCAGCCGCGACGCGCATCACCCGCCCCAGAGCGGCCGCGCGGGCACGCCCGCCACCCGGCCGCCCGCTTCGACATCGTGCAACACCGCCGAGCCCGCACCGACGACGCACCCCGCGCCGATCGACACCTTGGGCAGCACGCGTGAGCCGACGCCCAGGAGCGTGTCCTTGCCCACTTCCGCTGCGCCGCCCAGTGCCGTGCCCGGCGCCACGTGCGCATTGGCGCCGATCTCGTTGTCGTGCTCGATGATCACGCCGGTGTTGATAATCGCGTGATCCCCGACGCGGGCGTTCGTGTGCAGCACGGCGTGGGCGCCGACGAACACGCCGCGGCCGTACCCGGCGCTCGGGCTCACGAACGCCTCCGGGTGGATCACGCTCGCCGCGTGCGCACGCTCGGCCAAGCCCTCGTCCAGCAGCGAACGCCGGAGCTTCAGGTCGCCCACACCCAGAATCCACGACCGATCTTCCAGGTTCTTGTAGTCCCGCAGCGCGCCGAGCCGCCGCACACCCAGCACGCGGCCCGCGTCGGTCGAGCCCGCGTCGTCCAACACACCGACCACATCGAAGCCGGCCAGCCGGGCCGCCTCGGCCACGACCATCGCGTGCCCGCCGCCGCCGATCACCACCAGATCCAGAAGCCCGTCGCGTTCGCGTGTCATCCGCTGAGCGTACCCGGCCCGGGGCTTCCGCCGCCGCGGATCACCTAGAGTCCGGCATGGACCCCATCCGAGTCGCCGCCGTGCGCTACATGAACACGCTCCCGCTGATCGAGGGCCTCGAGCAGGTCGAGGGTGTCTCGTTCGAGCTGTCGGCGCCGGCGCGCATCGCCGACTTGGTGCGCGCGGGCGATGTGGACATCGGGCTCATCTCCGTCGTCGACCTTGCCCAGCCGGGCGAGCCGCTCACCGCGCTGCCCGTCGGCATGATCGGCTGCGCGGGCGAAACCTACACCGTGCGGCTGTACTCCAAGGTCCCGCTCGACCGCGTGACGCGGGTCCACGCCGATGCGGATTCGCACACCTCGGTCGTGCTCGCGCGGCTGGTGTTGCACCTGACCCACGGGACCGTGCCCGAGACCACGCCGTTCAACTCCTCGGATCTCGCCGGCGGTTCGGAGCGCAACTGGCCCGAGACGCTGCTGCTCATCGGCGACAAGGTCGTGTCGACGCCGCCGCCCGCGGGCGAGTACGAGTACGAGTTGGACCTCGGTGAAGCGTGGCGCGCCGCAACAGGCCGCGGCTTCGTGTACGCGGTATGGGCCTGCCGCGCCGCCGACGCCGAGCCCGGCGCCCCACGCCGCCGCGCGATCGAACTCGCCGCCGCGCTGCTCGACCGCCAGCGGCTGCACAACGCCACCCGCATCGACGCGATCGTCCGTGAGAGCGCGCCGGCCCGCGGCTGGCCGATCGATACCGCCCGCCGCTACCTGAACGAGCTTCTGCGCTACCAGTTCAACGACGACGCCCGCGCTGATGCGCAGACGTTCCTCGATCAAGCCCACGCCGCCAAACTATTGCCCAAGGCAACCCTGCGCACGCTCGACGCCTGGCACCCGGCGGCCGCGCCCGGATGAAGACGCGCAAGGCCGACCGGTAGACCCGCGCGGCGCAGCGGTACCCTCTGCCGATGCCCCCGCTCCCGGAGCTGCGCCTGGCCACGCTCGCCGAACTGGAACGCCAGCTTCGGTACGCGCCGCGGTCGCGCCTGCTCGACAACGTGGCCCGGATCGAGGCGCTCGCCGGGGACGTGGACTCGGAGACGAACTATCCCGAGGAATGGATCGAGTTTCGGGTCACCGGTCTTCGGCGTGATCTGCCCGAAGCCATCACGGTCACGGGCGCCGCGCTGCGCTCGGATTTATCGTCCCTCGCCGAGCGCCTCAGTGAACGCGCGCACCTCAGCGAAGCCGAACTCGTGCAGTCCGAAACCGAGGCCGGCCAGCCGCCGCCGGTGCGGGCCGACGCGCTCGCTGAGCGGTGGAACGTGTCGCGCAAAACAGTGGACCGCTACCGCAAGCGTGGCCTGATCGGGCGGCGTGTGCGGGCGGCGAACAGCAAGCCGGTCATCGTCTTTACGGCCTCGGCGATCGAATGCTTCGAGCGCACGGAACGGGACCGCCTGGACCGTGCCGCCCAGTTCGACCGCATCGATCCGGCGACCGAGCTGAAACTACTCCGCCGAGCGTCGCGGTACCACGAGCTCTTCGGCTGCACGCTCAATCAAGCCGCGGCCCGCCTCGCCAGACGCTTCGATCGCTCGCACGAGGGCGTGCGACAACTGCTGCGCAAGCACGACGCCTCGGCGCCCACGCCCATCTTCACGGATGAGCGCACGCTCTCGGCGGTCCAACGCCGAGCGCTGTCGCGCGCCGAACGCCGCGGACTCGAGCCGATCGACCTCGCCCGGCGTCTCGGTCGGCCACGCGCCACGATCGTGCGCCTCATCCATCTCGAACGCGCCCGACTGCTCGGAGACCTTGCGCTCGAACCGGTCGGCCCGGCGCCCGAACCGCCCGAGATCGCCCCGCCGCCCGCGGCGCCGGCCCCGCGCACGATCGGTGGGCTGCTCACACTCATGCGCACCCGCACGGAAGCGTCCCCCGAGCTCGAGCGTGCGTGGCTCGGCGCGATGAGTGGCTGGCGCGCGCTCGCCGCCGACCGTGTCCGCACGCTCGACCGCGCGCAGCCAGAGGCCACGCTGCTTGATGAGGCCGAGACCTACCTCAGACGCGCGGCGTGCGCCCACGCAGCGCTGACCCGCTCCACGTTCGCGTTGCTCATGGGCACGATCGAACGCCGCCTCGGGAAAGAGCCCGAGCGCCTCCCGACCGACGACGCCGCGGAGCTGCTGCGCCGGACGATCGTGGCAGCGGCCGAAGCCGTGGCGAAGTTCGACCCCAAACGCGGCGGCCGACTCGCGGCGCCCGTGGGCTTGGTCGCCGACCGTGTTGCGGGCGCCTGGATGGCCGAGCGCACAACGCCGCCCGACCAGCCCGAAGGCGCCGACGGGCCGGGGCGAGCGGGCCCGACCCTGCGCGTTGACGCGCCTGCCGACGACTGGCGTGTCGCCGCGGGCCCCTGGCAGAGCGTGCTCGCGACCGATCCGCGCCTGCTCGCGCGCCCCGAAACCGACGACCCCGCCGACACCGGCCGACCGCCATGGTGGGCCGAGCTGTCGGCCGAGCACCGCGAAACGCTCGCGTGCAGATTCGGGCAGCCGGGCGGCGCGGCGCCGTCTTGGGCCATGACGCTCGACGAGCTTGCCGAACACCTCGGAACCGGCCGAGCGCAAGCGCCGGGGCGCGTGCGGGCAGCGGTGCGCGCCGCACTGGCGGCGAGCCGCTCGGCGTAAACTCGCGGCATGACGCACCCGCCGAGCGCCGACTCCCGCGCCGTAGCCAAGATTACCCGCACCGAACTCATCGTCGGCATGGAGGTGCACGTCGAGCTGCGCACGCGGGCCAAGGTGTTCGCGTCGGTCGCCTCGCCCGCGCACCCGGATCACCACGACGCACCGCCGAACTCTTTGATTGATCCCGTTGTTCTGGG
>JBCBZM010000121.1:0-7988 GCA_039815345.1 Planctomycetota bacterium
ACGGCGATCGACTACCACGAGATCTCGCAGCGCTTTTATGAAGGACTGACGCCCGCGGATGTCGAGGGCGTCACGTTGGTCGCGAGCCCGCGGTGCAACCCCGCGATCTTGCAGGCGTTCCCCGGCGCCATCCGGCTGCTGCGCGACGAATGGCTCGACAGCCTGCTCGGTACAGAACTTGCCCGGCCGATGGGCGAGCTGCCGCCGGCGGCGACGGTAGCGCATCTTTCGTATGCACTCGCGCGGTATCTCGGGTGCGACCCGGTCGCGCTCGTGGGTCAGGACCTCGGGTTTACCGATGGGCACTACTACGCCGCGGGCGCGGCGATTCACGGTGTGTGGGCGGGCGAGCTGAACGGGTTCCAGACGCTGGAAACGCTGGAATGGCAGCGGATCGCGCGGATGAAGCCGATCCTGGCGAAGACCGAGGACGTGTTCGGCAAGCCGATCTATACCGACGAGCAGATGCACGCGTACCTGCAGCAGTTCGAGGAAGACTTTGCGCGCGATGTCGCGGCGGGGCGCACGATTCTGGACGCGACCGAAGGCGGCGTGGCCAAGCGCGGCGCCTCTCCGACGACGCTGGAAGCCGTGCTGCGGTCCGCCGCGGATCAGGCGCCCTTCGAGCTGCCGACCTCGACGCGCCAGCGCGACACGGCTCGGGTGGACGCCGCCGGCGAGCGGCTGGTGCAGGCGGCCGACAGTTCCAGGCGTGTCGCCGAGGTCAGCCGTGAAACGGGCGCGCTGCTCGAGGAGATGCGCGAGCAGCATCAGGATCAGGAGCACGTCAACCGGCTGATCGCGCGCGTGGACACGCTGCGCGACGAGGTGGTGCAGCTTCGGCCGGCGTACGGGCTGGCGCACCACCTAAACCAGACGGGCACGCTCAAGCGCGTGCTGGCTGATCGGGCGATCGATCTCGACGACTTTATGGAGCCGCTGGAACGGCAGCAAAAACAGATCGAGCGCGACGCGGTCAATGTGTCGTGGCTCGGCGAGTCGGCGGCGAACGTGGAGCGCCTGCTGCGCGACGCAGCCCGTACGATCGGAACAGACGAGAAAACAACGCGGGCGCCGAGCGTGGGCTCGGAGGACGTGGACCTCGACACCGACGCGGCACAGACGGCGGCCGACGCGCTGTCCGACGCGGGCGGGCGGGGCGTGCGGGGCTCGACCGGCTCGCTGACGGTGCTGATCCCGTTCGACCCGACGCGCACGAGCCTGGGCAGCCGATCGCCGGCGGGCGCCGAACCGATCGCGTCGGGGTTGAATCCGCTGCAACTGACGCTGCGGCGTCTGGCGCGCGCGCAGCGCGTCGCCCGGGTCGTGGTGCTGACTTCGGATGTCGCCGCGGCGAACGCGGTGCTGCACGCCAACGAGCACGACGACATCGAGGGCTTGGATGTGCAGGTGCGGGCCTGGCCCGTCGAGCCGAGCGCGGCGCGGGCCCGTGCGATCAGCGCGGCTCGTTTGCTGGCGCCGGCATGCTGGCGCGGGGCGCCGGGCAACGCGACGATCTTCGATGAGTTGCTGGACCCGCGCGCGGTGCTGGCCGCGATGGAAGCGCTCAAAATCGAGAGCGCGTGCCTGGTGGGCGATGACTGGATGATGATCGATCCGGCGTTGGTCGATGCGTGCATCGACCGCCATCTGGAGCAGCCGGAACGGCGGGCGATCGTGTTCACGCAGTCGGCGCCCGGGTTGGCGCCGCTGGTGGTGGGCGCGTCGTTCGTGCGCGAGCTGACCGAGGCGACGTCGTTCAACTACTTCGCGAGTGTCGGCGGGATGACGGGGTACGTGCCGGCGGCGCCGATGACCGACCCGATCGTGAAGTCGGCGTGCGTGGGCGTGTCGCCCGAGGTGCGGGACGCGCAGCTCCGGCTGACCGCGAGCACCCCCGAGCGGCGCGCGATGCTGATGGAAGCCTGCACCGCGATCGGGCCGGGCTGGCTCGACGCGCCGGCGGAGACGCTGATCAAGGCGGCGCGGGGCGCGATCGTGCGGCGCATGGGCGAAGCGCCGCGAGAGCTGGCGATCGAGCTGTGCCCCGGCCGACTGACGAGCGGGCCGCGGGGCGCATGGATGCGCGACAACGGCGAACCGCCCGAGCGCGTTGCGATGTCGGCTTCGTTGGCGACGCGCCTGGTCGAGTCGTTCGGGCGCATCCGCAGCGACGGCGTGCTGCATCTGGGGCCCGTCACCAACCCGGCCGCGAGCGGCGCACCAACGAAGGCCGGCGGCGCCGGCGATCCGCTGTTGCACTCGGCGTGGGCGGATATCACACGAGCGGCCAAAGCCGCGGGCGTGGCGTGCGTGCATGTGCGCACGGATCTGGTCGCGCCGGACGGCGACGTGGACCGGCTCGCGCAGGAGATCCTCGACAGCGGCGTGGACGTGCTGAGCGTGGACCTGCTTGCCGAGACACCCGAGACGTACCGGGCGCTGACGGGGACCGATCATTTCGACCTCGTTCGGCGAACGCTGGGCCGGCTGTTGGAACTTCGTGCCGAGCGGCTGCCGGAGGCGACACTGCCGACGCCCTGGATCGTGCCGCGGATCACGCGGTGCGAGGCGGTGTACGCCGAGATCGAGCCGTTCTACGACCGGTGGCTGATGCTGGCGGGCGCGTGCGTGATCGATGCGTTGCCAGCGGACGCGGGCGATCGGTTCGAGCCGTTGCCCGTGCCGGCGTCGGCCGCGGCTCGGATGGGCGCCGAACTGATGTGTGTCGCATCGGACGGCACGGCCGAGGGTTGCTCGGTGCCGGAACTCGGCCTTGAGGGCGCGTGGCGCGAGATCACGCGCCTTCGCGGCCGCGGCGTACGGAGCGAACGGACGGTGGCGGCGTGACCCGAGAACCCATCGCCAACGCCACCGCGGTCGTGCTGGCTCGGGCGGGCTCGAAGGGGCTGCCCGGAAAGAACGTGCGCGAGATCGCGGGCAAGGCGTGCATCGCGTGGACGATCGAGCAGGCCATGATGGCCGTGTCGGTAGGCCGGGTCGTCGTGAGCAGCGACGACGAGCGGGCGCTCGATATCGCCCGGCGCTTCGGCGCAGTGGTCCATGAGCGTTCGGCCGAGGCGGCGTCGGACAGCGCGACGGTGGACGCGGCCGCGCGCGAGGCGTTGCGAGCGGTCGATGGGGACGCGCCCAACGAAGCGCACGACGGCGGGCCCGTGGCGCTGCTGTACGGCAACGCGCCTGTGCGGCCGGATGATCTGATCGATCGCGCCGTCGCGCTCTTGCGCGAGACCGGGTGCGATTCGGTGCAGTCGTACTGCGATGTGGGCAAGTGCCACCCGTGGTGGCAGGTCCGCGTGGACGATGACGGCCGCGTGGCACCGTGGGAGGGCGAGGAGCTGTTCGGCGGTGTGTATCGGCGCCAGGACCTGCCGCCGGCGTTCGTGCCGGACGGCGGCGTGATCGCTTTGACGCGCGCGGCGTTGTTCGGGCAGATCGACGGCGCAACGCCCGGGCCGCACGCGTTTCTCGGCGTTGATCGCCGGGGCGTGACGACGAAGCCGGGCGAGGTGGTGGACATCGACACGCCGATCGACCTGCGCGTGGCCGAGGCTGTCTTGTCTTCGCGTTGTGAGGACGCGCGGCGCGTGGGATGATGGAAGAAATGCGTACGCGGAGTTCGCGGAGGGGGCACAGGGGATCAGGGGGCGTCAGAGAGTTTCGATTTGTCGATGTTCGCCGCACTCGGGGCAGCGGGTGAGGCCGGCGAGGTCGTAGTTGCATCGGACGCAGCGGCCATGGCGGATGCGATGGGCTTCGGTATTCAAGATGCGGGCGCACCCGTGCGACACCCATTGCATGAGAACCCTCGGTCGCCACTGGCCGATGGTTGCGAGGGAGTAGGCGAATGCTGCAACAGCGAGCAGCGCCACGATGCTGTGGGCGACGTTGAGCCATCGCACTTGAAACTCGTGCAGGGCAAACACCGCACCCTTGGGGACCTCTCGGTACGAGCCATCTGTCGCCGTCTCGCGGGCGCCGAGATAGTTCTCTCGGAAACCCGCGAAGCGAACGGGATGATCTTCGAGCATGTCGAGGAGATCGCCGTAGACATCGAGGAACTCGGCATCGGTCCAGAGGTCGACCCAGTGCTCGAGCGTTGGCCGAGGGGGCGTGTCGCCGCGGACCACGAAGACCGTGAGTGTTCGTGTGAACAAGCGAGTCTCGCGGGTCCACAGGCCCCAGTATCGGGTCCGCGGCTCTAGGTGGAGGGTCGCAATCACTCCGTTAGCGGGATTGTCCCAGCCTGCGTTGCCGTAGGTCTGCTCGGTTGTCAGGATTCGGACACGGTCTTGGGCATCCGCGACCACAGCGCCCCTCGGGTCAAAGTAGCTGCCCGAGTTACGCCCCAAGCCAAAGAACGGCTCAGTGATAATTGTACTAACTAGCCCTGCCTCTCGATTGCTCTGCAGCCGCACCGCATCGAAGTAGAGCAGCGGCACAAGCACCAGCGGCGTGAGGGGGGTTCGCAGGAACGCGAGCCAGCGGCGGCGGGTTGGTTTGCTGGGCCATCGCATGAGAGACGGTACGAACGGGGCGCCGGGATGATGCAAGCGCGTCCGCGTGAAAGCCGCGAGAAGAGGAAAGTAGATGGCGGAGCCCCCTCACCCCAGCCCTCTCCCGCAGTTCCAACGTTGGGGGGGAGAGGAAGGAAGAGTCGGCGCGTTCGTTCGGCCTCCGCGGTCTCCGCGTCTTCTCCGCGACCTCCGCGTACCGCCTTTCCGGGCCAAGACGGGGCCAAGTCGGATAGGTTGGAGTGATGCGGATCGGTGACCGACAGATCGGGCCGAGTGAACGGCCGTATGTGATCGCCGAGATCGGCGTGAATCATGACGGGGCGGTGTCGCGTGCGCTGGAGTTGACCGACGCCGCGGCCGAGGCGGGCGCTGATGCGGTGAAGGTGCAGTACTTCGAGACCGACCGCCTGATGAGCCGGGCGGCGAAGTTGGCGGCGTATCAGAAGGCCGCGGGCGAGACGAACCCGATCGAGATGCTGCGGCGGCTGGAGTTGTCGCTCGATGAGATGGCGTTGGTGGTCGAACGTGCGCACGCTCGGGGTATTCACGCGATCGTGACGGTGTTTAGTGTGGAGTTGATCGGCGCGGCCGAGACGCTGGCTTGGGACGCGTATAAGACGGCGTCGCCGGACCTGGTGCATCGGCCGTTGTTGGAGCGGCTGATGGCGACGGGCAAGCCGATGATTGTGAGTACGGGCGCGAGCACGCTGGATGAGGTTGTGCGCGCGGTCGGCGAGGATGGATGGTTGCGAGAGGTGCGGGATCGGTTGGCGGTGTTGCAGTGCGTGAGTAGTTATCCGATTGAGGGTTGGGAACAAGGGCTGGGTGGAATTCCATCGCTATCCAACTCGCTCGGACTCCCAATTGGGTATAGCGATCACACGCAATGGCACAGTACAGGAAGGCTTGCAACTGCCTTTGGCGCGTGCGTGCTCGAAAAACATATCACCGATGACAGGAGACGCCACGGGCCTGATCACCGGGCGTCGTTACTCGATATGCAGCTTCGCGGATACATTGAACTCGCAGCACTCGGCCCGTCTTGGAAATCGGAAGTTGACGATGCGATGGCGGTTGGGCTCGGTGATCCCGTTCGACCGGACGAGTCATCTATCCAGTACGAGGCGCGAGCCAAGAACTATGCCCGGACCAAAGTTCCCGCAGGCTCCACTCATCCTGCGTGGGACGCGATCTTTGCAGTTTCCATGAATGCACCCGGCAAGCGCGTGCTCCACTGCGAGCGTGACGTACGCGAGGTGTCGCGGCAGTCGATTGTGACGACTCGATCGGTCGGCGTTGGGGAGGTCATCGGGCGAGGCGATGTTACGTTCAAGCGGCCGGGCACGGGGTTGCTGCCGTATCAACTGGATGAGGTGCTCGGCCGCAAGGCCGTTCGCGCAATCGGGGCGGACGTACCGGTGGTTGCCGAGGATGTCGGGCTGGATGTGGGGGTGGCGCCGTGAGCAGCGTCGGGTTCCGCATGGCCGAGGCTTCGGATCTGCCCGCGATCGTGGCGTTGTTGGCCGACGATGAGCTGGGCGCGATGCGTGAGCAGGTGGGTGAGGAGGTCGCGGGGGCGTACGTCCGCGCGTTCGAAGCGATCGATGCAGATCCGAATCACGAACTGATCGTCGCGACGAACGCGCACGGCGTGGTGATCGGCGTGGCGCAGCTCACGTTCATCCCGACGCTGACGCAGGAGGGCATGCTGCGCGCGCAGATCGAGGGGGTGCGGGTGTCGAGCGCGTCGCGCGGGCTCGGGCTGGGGGAGGCGCTGATCCGGGACATGATCGATCGGGCCGGCGCGCGCGGGGCGCGGGTGGTGCAGCTCACGACGGACAAGCGGCGCGGGCGGGCGCTGCGGTTCTACGAACGGCTCGGATTCCGCGGGACGCACGAGGGGTTGAAGCTCCGACTGGAACCGGACGCGCGCCGACCCCGCGACCCGCGCGAGGATACGACTCTGGGTGGTCGGTGGGCGGGCGGCACGGACGGAGGCGGCGTTTGATTGGTGACGGATGGGACGGCGAGCCCTCGGTTCGGCCGAGCGAGACACGCGGCGGCGCACGGGAAGCGACGCCCGAACGGCCGTACCGCGTGGCGGTGGTGACGGGGACGCGGGCCGAGTTCGGGCTGTTGGCGCCGGTGATGTGGGCGATCGAGCAGCACGCGGCGCTGGAGCTCATGGTCATCGCGGCGGGGTCGCATCTGATCCAGCCGGGCGTGACGTACCGCGAGGTGAAGAAGCAGTTCGAGGTGGCGGCGGCCGTGCCGATGCAAGTGGCCGGGCGTACGACTCGGCTGGACGACGCCGAGGCGCTCGGCGTGGGTGTGACGCGGATGGCTCGGATCTTCTCGCGGCTGACGCCGGACTGGGTCGTGGTGCTGGGCGATCGGATCGAGGCGTTCGCTGCGGCGTCGGCGGCGTCGGTGGGGGGGATCGCGGTGGCGCATCTGCACGGCGGCGACCGGGCGGAGGGCGTGGCCGACGAGGCGATGCGGCACGCGATCACGAAGCTGGCGCACCTGCACCTGGCGGCGACGGAAGAGTCGGCCGAGCGGATCCGACGCATGGGCGAGGCGTCGTCGCGTGTGCTGGTCATCGGCTCGCCCGCGGCCGACGGGCTGGGGGCGATCGAACCGATGAGCGACGCCGACGCGGCCGAGCTGGGCGACCCGGAGGTGGTGTTTCTGATGCACCCGATCGGCCGGCACCCAGAGGAGGAAGAGCACGCGGCGTCGGTAGCGCTTGAGGGCGCGGCCGAGGTGGCGGGGGCGCGGGTGCTGGCGCTCGATCCGAACCATGACCCGGGGCGCAACGGCATCGTGCGCGCGCTGGACGTGTTCGAAAATAGATCGCAGCGCGTGGAACGGCGGCGGCACCTGCCCCGGGCGCGGTTCGTGGGATTGCTTAAGCGGCTGGCGCAGCGGCGCGGGGCGCTGGTGGGCAACTCTTCGGCCGGGCTGATCGAGGCGGCGATTCTTGGGCTGGGCGTCGTGAACATCGGCGCGCGGCAAGCGGGGCGCGAGACGCCGGGGAATGTCGTTTCGACCGACGGGCTGACGCCCGAGGGCGTGGCCGCGGCAATGGAGCGGGCGCGGGCGCTGGATGGGCCGATTGAGCATCCGTACGGCGACGGCAAGGCGGGCGGGCGCGCGGCGCGGTCGCTGGCGGCCACCGATCCGCACGGCGGCGGCGCCCTGCGCAAGCGCAACGTGTACTAGCGTTCGGGCGATCGGTCGATACGGCGGGCAGGGGCTATCGGACTCTGGACGCAGCGGGCGGGCCCGGGCCGGCGTGCGCGGGTGCAATTCGAGGGGTCCGGGCGGACTTTCCGGCAAAGTCCGGGGCGGGACGCGCCGATTCACGACGAAGCGTTGCTGGTGTCGCCGAGTCCGCGTTGGGCCGGCGTCCCCGGCGCGGTGCGGCTTTGCACCGAACGCCCGGAC
>JBCBZM010000060.1:0-17402 GCA_039815345.1 Planctomycetota bacterium
CCGAGGCGATCGTGCTCTTGCCCGAGCCGCTGAGCCCGGTGAGCCAGACCGTGGCGCCGCGGGCGCCAAGCGCCGCCCAGCGGCGCTCCCTGGGGAGTTCCCCCTCGTGCCATGTAATCGGTCCGTGTGCCATAGCGGAACCCTACGCCCGCGGCCGCCCGTGCGCACGCTTCGGCACAGGCGCCGGTCTATGCAGCTCTTATAAAGCAGTCCGCCTGCCGGGCCCCGCCCGGCGGTCGCGGCGATTCGGCCTAGCATCGTGCGCTATGGACGACACGCTCCATCACAACAGCATGCAGGAACGCCTGAACCTGCGCATCAACCACCTCCGGGCCCTCGAGGCCGAGGCGATCCACGTGATGCGCGAGGTCGCGGCCGAGTTCGAGCGGCCCGCGCTGCTGTTCAGCGGCGGCAAAGACTCGATCGTAATGGTCCGCCTGGCAGAAATAGCCTTCAGACCGGCGCGCTTCCCCTTCCCGCTCGTCCATGTCGACACGGGGCACAACTTCCCCGAGGTGCTGACCTTCCGCGATGAGTTGGCCGCGAAGCTGGGCGAACGCCTCGTCGTCGCCAGCGTGCAGGAAGCCATCGACCAGGGCCTGGCCGCCGAGGACCCGGGGCCCGAGCCCTCGCGCAACCGGGCGCAGATCCCCACATTGCTGCACGCGATCGAAACGCACGGGTTCGACGCGCTCTTCGGCGGCGCCCGGCGCGACGAGGAAAAAGCCCGCGCCAAAGAACGCATGCTCAGCTTCCGAGACGCCTTCGGCCAATGGGACCCGCGCAACCAACGCCCGGAACTCTGGAGCCTCTACAACGGGAAGATCCGCACGGGCGAGCACATCCGCGCTTTCCCGCTCAGCAACTGGACCGAACTCGACGTCTGGCAATACATCGCGCTCGAAGGCATCGACATCCCGAGCATCTACTTCAGCCACGAGCGCGAGATCGTCATGCGCCGCGGCCTCATCTGCCCGATCAGCGACTTCTTCCCCGTGCGCGAGGGCGAGACCAGCGAACGCAAAACCGTCCGCTTCCGCACCGTGGGCGATATGACCACAACGGCGGGCGTCGAGAGCCCGGCGCGCACGGCCGAGGACATCGTCGCCGAAGTCGCCGCGGCGCGCACGAGCGAACGGGGCGCCCGGCTCGATGACAAGACCAGCGAAGCCGCGATGGAGGACCGAAAGAAGGAGGGGTACTTCTAGTTTCTTTTCTGGGTGCCTTGGTCTGAGCGAAGCGAAGGCCACGCTCGGCATCCAACGACATCCCGCGTGGCCTTCCGCCCTTCGGGCTCCAGACCACGGCACCCGGAACCAACCATGACACTCGCCACCACCGCACCCGCCTTCGACCGAGACGCCTACCTCCGCATGGACCTGCTCCGCCTGCTCACCTGCGGCAGTGTGGACGACGGCAAGTCCACGCTCATCGGGCGCTTGCTCTACGACTCCAAGACGGTGTTCGAAGACCAGATCGACGCCGTCAAACAGGCCACGCTGCGCCGCGGCGGCGAGGGCGCGGACCTCGCGCTGCTGACTGACGGCCTCCGTGCCGAGCGCGAGCAGGGCATCACCATCGATGTCGCCTACCGCTACTTCGCCACGCCGCGGCGCAAGTTCATCATCGCCGACTGCCCCGGGCACGTGCAGTACACGCGCAACATGGCGACCGGCGCCTCGACCGCGAACCTCGCGATCGTGCTGGTCGACGCGCGTCACGGCGTCACAGAACAAACCCGCCGCCACGCCTTTATCGCCTCGCTGCTGCGCATCCGGCACCTCTGCCTGGTCGTCAACAAAATGGATCTGGTGGACTGGGACGAAGGCCGATTCGAGCAGATCCGCGCCGATTTCGAGGACTACGCCGCCCGGCTGGATATCCACGACGTCGCGTTCATACCGGCCAGCGCGCTCCAGGGCGACAACATCGTGCAGCGCTCGACGCACACCGATTGGTACGGCGGGCCGACGCTGCTGCACCACCTCGAGCACGTACACATCGCTTCCGACCGCGACCTGATCGATCCGCGCCTGCCCGTGCAGTGGGTCATCCGACCGCAGACGGAGGATGACCCCGACTACCGCGCGTACGCCGGGCAGATCGCCGCGGGTGTCTTCCGCGTGGGCGACGAGGTGTGCGCGATGCCGTCGGGCTTCCTCAGCAAGGTCAAGTCGATCCGTATCGGCGAGCAGCAGCTCGATCAGGCTGCGGCGCCACAGAGCGTGGCGATCGAACTCGAAGGCGATATTGACATCGCCCGCGGCGACCTGTTGTGCCGACCCAACAACAAGCCGCAGGTGGGCCAGGACCTCGACGCCATGCTTGTCTGGATGCACGACCAACCCATGACGCCCGGCAAGAAGTACGCCATCAAGCACACGACCCGCTGGGGCAAGTGCATGGTGACCGACCTGCGCTACCGCATGGACATCCAGACGCTCTCACGCGACACCGAGTCGCAGCAGCTCGCGCTCAACGACATCGGCCGCGTGCGCCTGCGCACCACCACACCGCTGCTGTTCGATCCCTACCGCGTCTGCCGCGAAACCGGCTCGTTCATCATTGTGGACGAGGTCACACAGGGCACCGTGGGCGCCGGCATGATTTTGGGCGAGGCGGACTGAGCAGCGAGATTCAGTTCGCTCGGTTCAACGGCGTCAGCAGATCCAGCACCGCCTCGGCCGACTGCTGGGCGAGCTGCACCGTGAAGATCGCGGCCTGTTCAAGAATCTGTTGCCGCACGAGGTTGCCCGCTTCCTCGGCGTAGTCCGCGTCCTCGATCAGCGACTTGGCGCCGCTGACCTCCTCAAACTCTTTCTGCAGCACGCGAATCTCCGGCTCGATCCCGTTCTTGATGCGCGCGCCCATCGAGGCCCGACGCCGGTTGATCGTGTCGGAGGCCTGCTCGATCAATGTCTGCGCCGCCTCGCGCTCGGCCCGATCGCCGCGGAGCAGCTCACCGAGGTTCTGCAGCGTGACTTGGCGTTCGGTCGTTCCGCCGGCGCCGTCGTCCACCTCGACCGTCGTGCTCCCCAGCCCGCGCAGGCCGAAGTTGAACAGGCGTTCGTCGTTGAAGCTCGACGTCTGGAGCATGCGCTCGATCGTCGTGACGACATCGCTCGCGTTGCGTGCGATCGCCTCGCGCTCCTCATCACCCAGCCCGCCCGTGTTCGACGCGGCCACCACATCGCCCGTGATGCCCAGCAGCAGGTCCCCCACCGCCGCGTACGCCCCGTCGCTCGCGCTCAGCCACAGCCGCTCGCGGTCGAGCGCCATGATCTGCTTCTCGATGGTGACGAGCCGACCCTTGAAGTTCACGGCCGCGACCATGCCGGACGGGTCGTCCGACGCACGGTTGATCCGCTTGCCCGTCGCCAGCCGCTCGAGCGTGTCCCCCATCGCCTCACGCGAACGATTCAGCCGCGTGACGGCCTTCTGGGCGAGGAGTTGGAACGAAACGCTCGACACGCGTTGCGCATCGGCCCGGGGGGCGCCCCGCTGACCCGCCGGTCAAGGCTTCTGGCAGATGCACGCCGTGCGATCGGCGCAACCGTCACAAATGGATCTACTCAAAAGGCTTTACAACCGAGTCCCCGCGTCCGCCCGGTGCGCCCGGAACCACTCGATCGTGCGCTTCAGCCCGTCCTCGAAGCCCACCTGCGCCCGCCACCCCAGGCGGTCCGCGGCTCGCTCGGTGTCGAGACACCGCCGAGGCTGGCCGTCGGGTTTGGTGGTGTCCCACTCGATTCGGCCTTCGAACCCGGTCAGCTTCACGATCAGTTCGACGAGGTCCTTGATCGTGATCTCGAAGCCGGCGCCGAGGTTCATCGGCTCGGGGTCGTCTTTCTTCTCGGTCGCCGCGACGATGCCGTCGGCCGCGTCGTCCACGTACAAGAACTCCCGGCTCGCGCTGCCGGTGCCCCAGCAGACGATGTGGTCGTCGCCGCGGTCCTGCGCCTCGACGCACTTGCGGATGAGCGCGGGGATGACGTGGCTGGTCTCGAGGTCGAAGTTGTCGTTGGGCCCGTACAGGTTGACCGGCAAGACGTACGCGGACTTCAGCCCGTACTGCATGCGGTACGCGTCGAGCATCTGCCACGCGGCCTTTTTCGCGACGCCGTAGGGCGCGTTGGTCTCTTCGGGGTAGCCGTTCCAGAGTTCGTCCTCCTGGAACGGGACGGGCGTGTGCTTTGGGTAGGCACAGATCGTGCCGACCTGCACGAAGCGGGCGCCCCGAGACGCGAAGCCCGTCAGCCGGGCCTGCTCGATCAGGTTCAGCGCCATCGACATGTTCGCGAAGAAGTACCGCCCCGGGTTTTTCAGGTTGGCGCCGATGCCGCCGACTTCGGCGGCCAGGTGCACCACGACATCGGGGTAGGCGCCGGGAAAGGCCTCGCGGTACAGCCGCCCGGCGGTGGCGAAGTCGGTCAGGTCAAAGTCCCGGCGCCGGGGCACGAACAGGCGGTCGTCGCTCACGCCCTTGGCCCGCAGCCGATCGCACAGCACGCCGCCCAGGAAGCCCGAGCCGCCGGTGACAATGACGCGGGCGCTGTTCCAATCAACTCCGGACACGGGCGGCTCTCTTTCTCTTGAGTATCTCTGTCGGTCGTGCGCTCAGGTCTTGACGCTCAGGTCCGAACGATCAGGCCTTGACGATGTGCCCGCGGTCGCCCTGGTACGCATCCATCGCGTTGCGGCTGTCGACGATCAGCTTCGAGTGCTCGCCGATCATCTGATAGTCGTACGCCTTGTGGTTCGTCGAGATCAGCACACAGTCGTACGACGCGAGCGACGCGGGCGTCAGGTCAACCGACGACATCTGCAGGTCGTGCTTGCGGACCTTGGGCGCCGTGGGGATGTGCGGGTCGTTGTACTCCACCTTGGCGCCGCGCTCGAGCAGCAGCTCGATCAGCTCGAAGCTGGGGCTCTCGCGGAGGTCGTCCACGTCGGGCTTGTAGGCGAGGCCCAGCACCAGCACCTTCGAGCCCTTGACGGATTTCTCCCGGTCGTTGAGCGCATCGGCGAGGCGGTCGATGACGAACTCTGGCATCGCGCGGTTGACCTCACCCGCCAGCTCGATGAACCGCGTCGCCAGGCCGTACTCCCGGGCTTTCCAGGTCAGGTAGAAAGGATCGATCGGGATGCAGTGCCCGCCCAAGCCCGGGCCGGGGTAGAACGGCATGAAGCCGAACGGCTTGGTCTTCGCCGCCTCGACGACTTCCCACACGTCCACGCCCATCGCGGTCATCACGACCTTCATCTCGTTGACCAGCGCGATGTTGACCGCGCGGAAGATGTTCTCCAGCAGCTTGGCCGACTCGGCGACCTCGGCGCTCGACACATGAATCACGCTCGCGATCGCCGTGTCGTACATCTCGTGCGCCAGCTTGCCGCTCACTTCGTCCACGCCGCCGACCAGCTTGGGGATCGTCGCGGTCGAGTGGTCCTTGCGTCCCGGGTCCTCGCGCTCGGGCGAGTAGGCGAGAAAGAAGTCCTCGCCGCACTTGAGCCCGCTCGCTTCGAGCCGCGGCAGCATGACCTCGCGCGTGGTGCGCGGGTAGGTCGTCGATTCGAGTGCCACGAGCTGACCCTTGCGCAGGGTCCTGGCGATGTCCTCGGTCGTCTGCTCCACATAGCTCAGGTCCGGCTCGAGGTGCTTGCCCAGGGGCGTCGGCACGCAGCTGATCACCGCGTCCGGCTCGCCCAGGCGCCCGAAGTCGGTCGTCGCCTCGAACCGGTCCGAGCCGACGAAGCCCTTCACGTAGTCCTCGCCCAGGTGCTTGAGGTAGTTGACGCCGTCGGCCAGCAGCTTGGGCTTCTCCGGATCGACATCGAAGCCGATGACCCGGAAGCCGGCCTCGAAGAAGGCGCGTGCCAGGGGGAGCCCGACGTACCCGAGCCCCACGATGCCGACGACCAGCGAGCGGTCCCGGATCTTCTCTTCAAAGCGCTGCTGTTCCGAACTCATCGCGACTCCCGGACCTTATCGGCACCTGTTCCGCACGGAAAACCATCGATCGCCCAAGCGCCCCCGAGGGCGTGGACGGTACGCCCTATCGGCCGGTCGGACCCCGCATCTCGGGCAACATCGGCTCGACCTGCGAACGTTTCAGCGGGCCCTCCCGCACGAGCCGTCGGCCGAGGGCGTACACGCCCGGGGTCGCGGGGGTTCGCCCGCTACCCGGCACGTCGCTCAGCCCCTTCACGAATCCGCCGGCGCCCTTCAGGGCCCGCCCCTGGCCCAGCCCCGCCCGAACATGGTTGAACCCGACGCCCGCCAGATGCACCGGCAGCCTCGACAGCGGCGCGAACCGCCAGGCGAACGTCGTCGCGTTGCGGGCCGCGTAGGCCAGGATCTCGCCCTTGTCGCGCTGCTGCGGGTGCGGGAAGTGATGCACCGCGGGCACATCGCCCGCCCGGATCACCCGCCCGGCCATGAGCAGCTTCATGCCGTAGGCGTTCTCCTCGCCCTGGCGCCCGCGGCCGTCGTACCCGCCCAGAAACTCGAACAGGTCCAGCCGGAGCGCGTTGGCCCCGCCCCGGAACGCGAAGAAGACCGGCCAGTCCGCCTCACCGGCCCAGGGCACGTGGTCCAGCTCATCGCGTCGGCCTTCGACGAAGTTCACCAGCGGGATGCCCACGGCGCCCACGCGTTCGTCGTCGAAGTGCGCGACGGTGCGCTCGACCGTGTCGGCCGTGCTGAAGATCGCGTCATCGTCGAGCGTGAACATGTACGCCGAGCCGAACTCCTCGCGGATCAGTTTCGCCGCGCGGTTGCGCGCTTCGATGATGCCCAAGGGTTGCTCGTTGCGCACCAGCCGCGCGCTCGGGAACTCGGCCTGGACCATCGCCGACGTGTCGTCAGTCGACCCGTCGTCCACGACGATCAGCGCGGGCGCAGCCGTCTGCTCGACCACAGAGGCCAACGCATTGCGCAGGTCGTCGCTGCGGTCCTTGCTCGTCACAAGAACGGCGGCTTCCGGGCCTTTCGCCGCGGCGTCGCTCACGACGGGGCCCCCTTCTTCCCGAACAGCTTCGTCCACGCGAGCTGCACCGGGAACGCGGCGAGGTACTTCCAGCGTCCCGCGGCCGTGTTGACGCCGAACGTGCGCTTGTAGAGCGTCCAAGCCGAGGCCGTGTCGCCTGCCCTGCGCATCGTCACCGTTGCTGGGCGCGTATGCGCGCCCAGCACCCGGAGGCGCTGCTTAGCCCGCTCGGCGCCGCCGGGGTAGCGGTCGGCCTTGTTCTCGTCGATGACATGGGTGATACCAGCCAGCGTGTGCTTGAGGTTGCCCACCATGCTCGCGTGGCCGCGCCGAAGCGCGAGCGTCACGGGCGATTCGATCCGCACCCAGGGTGAGACCGTGCACAGGCGGAAGTACATGTCCAGGTCTTCACAGTTAACGCGCAGCTCGGCGAAGCCGCCCGCCTCGCGCACCACGTCCGCCCGGCCCATCGCGCACGAGGGCGCCATCACGCCCTCGCCCGTCGGCCTGGCCAAGTAATCGGCGTACGCCCGCGTCTGTGTCGGCGTGCGTTCCAAGCCCGCGAACTCCGACTCCTCGGCGAACTCGACAAAGTTGCCCATGACGAACGGCGGGTCGTTGTGCTCGGCGATCGCCTCCTTGAACGACTCGAGCGTCCAGGGGAGCCACAGGTCGTCGGAGTCGAGCCACGCCATGTACCGGCCGCGCGCGAACTCCATCCCCCGGTTGCGCGTGGCCCCGAGACCCTTGTTCACGCCGCCCTCGTGCGTCACGACGCGGATCCGCGGCTCGTGCTTGCGCAGCACCTCGAGCGAGTTGTCTTTCGAGCCGTCATCGACCGCGATGACCTCGAAGTCCCGGCACGTCTGCGCCTCGATCGATTCGAGCGTGCGCTCGATCAGGTCGGCCCGGTTGTAGACCGGGATGATGATCGAAAACAGAGGCGTGTCGGATGGAGCGTTCGCGTCCGGCATGGTCATTGGTCTCCGCCGCCGCGCGGCTGGGAAGGTTCGGGCACGGTCGTCATCCCCGCGCCGGGCGCGACCGCCGGCGCGGGCCGCGTGAAGCTGCGAGCTCGGTCGAGTGCGGTGCGGGCAAAGCGGGTCATGAGGCGTCGTTCCTCCGTGTTCAAACCGATCAACCAGATCGCCGCGAAACCGGGCGCCGAGAATCCGGCGAGCACCGCGACCGGGCGCCAGAAGACCTCCTCCGCCAGCCCGTACGCCGCCACCGCGCCGCTGGCGCCGATCATGCCCACCGTCGCGATCGGCACGAGCGTATCGCGCACCCAGCACCCGATCGTCAGGCCCCACCGGCCCTTCAGGTACCACACCCGGTACACCGACCCGGCGAAGACCGTGAACAACGCCGCCAGCGGCATGCTCCAGGGCGGCATCTTCAGCAAGAACACAAAGGCCAAGCCGAGCAGCAAGCCCGACAGGTCAATCAGCGAGTACGTCACCGAGTACCGCTGGTACCCGTCGAGGCTGAGCACCACCATCCCGTGGGACTGAGCGATCCAGATCGCCGCCGACCATGAGAGCACCAGCTTGGTCAGCCAGATCGCCTCGGGCGGGTAGACCCCCAGCCACAGCGTCAAGAAGCCCGCCGTATCCACCAACAACGGCACCAGCACAAAGAGCGCGATCATCGACAACAGCTTGTTCGTCGAACGCACGAGCCCGAAAATCGCCGCCTCGTCGCGCCGGCCGGTCGCGTTCATCACCGCCGGCTGCGCCGGACGCAGCAGCGCGGCCGACAGGTTGTTCTGATACCCCGAGAGCTGCGTCGCGATGCCGTAGGCCGTGTTGACCGTCGGCCCGAACGCGAGGTTGAGCGCGATCTGCGAGCCCTGCATGCGGACGCGCCAGACAATGCTCGAGAGGGTCGTCCAGCCGGCAAACGAGCAGATCTCACGCAGGACGCCCGGCGCCGTGCGCCCGGGCCAGGCGCGGGTCTCTGGGTAGCGCACCAGCGCGACCGCCGCCGCGAGCACGGTCGTCAGGATCTGCACCGCGAAGAGCCCACCCGCGTACCAGACCAGCTTGTCCATCGGCGCGATGAAGATCGACGCCGCCACGCCCAGGCGCAGCACGCTCTGCATCACCTCGAACAGCGTCCAGAGCACGATGTGCTGCCGCGTGAAGTAGACCGCGCGGTACGGCGTGCTCACGATGCCCGCCGCCAGCGAGCCCAGCGAGAGCAGCAGCGTCCAGCTTGCCGCGTCCACACGCTCGGGCGGGATGTTCAGCACATGATCGATGAAGGGCGCCAGCGCCACGCCCGCGAGCGCCACCACGCCCGCGCTCGCCGCGATCAGCGTCAACGCCGCCTGAAACAGCGCTCGCATCCGCGGCGTGTTGTTCGGGTCCGGCTCGATACTCAGGTGGCGGATCGTGCTCGCCGTGAGCGCATCGACGACGACGATCAGCAACGCGCCCGTCGCGCCCAGCACACTGAGCAGACCGAAGTCCACATCGCCCAGCCCCTGCACCGCGTACCGCGTCGCCAGCAGGCCCAGCATCACCGTCGCGGCCATACGCCCCAGCGTCGCCAGCGAGTTCACGATGAGCCGATTCGCGACGCTCATGAAGCGGCGAGCGCCTCGTCTTCTGCCCCGGTCCCGCCCGTCCCGTCCACCTGATCCGTCATGGCGGCCATGGCTTCCGGGTCGATCAGCGCGACGTGCGCGGTGTCGGCCATCGACTGCTCGTACACGCCGCGAATCTTCCCGAACTTCGCGTCGCGCAGGTACACCGGCTTGCCGAGCAGGGCGCCGAAGATCCCCACGTGCATCCGCGTCGTTACGATCACCGATGCCTCGCAGATCAGCTTGGTGAACTGATCGAACGTCAGATACGCCGGGTGGCTCACGTCGAGCGCCACCATCGGCTGGCCCGCGCACTCGGGGTGGCGTCCTGGCATGACCCGCTGCGACCAGACCGCCAGCTCGCCCGACGGGTTTGTCTCGGCCGCGCGCCGCCGGGCGATCCACCGCTTCGCCGGCATCTTGAGCGCCGCCGGGATCACCCGCGTCCATGAGGGTCCGATCGCTCGGATCGACTCGCCCACGCTCGAAGCCTGCTCGGCGTCCGTCCGTTCGACCACCAGCAGGTGCTTGCTCTGGCACGCCGCCCGCTGTCGGGCCATCCACTCGCTGTCGTCCAGCGTGAACGCCATGTCGTGGTCGCGCTCGATGCGCACCTCGGCGTCGCCCCACGGCGTGGACTCCAATAGCTCCTGGCTCTTGACGTCCCGAGCGAACAGCGTCGCGGGCGTGCGGCGGTCGCTCAGCATCCCGCCCACCCACGCCTTGTCCGCATAGTTAAAGGTCTGCGGCATCACGATCAGCGGCGCCTCGGGGAACGCCCGACTCAGCTCGCCCAACCGTTCGAGGCCGATCTTCCAGATATCCGTCATCCCGGCGCCGCCGGTCACGATGACGACCTCGGGATTCGGCTCATCGACCGAGAAGTTCACCCCGGCCCGGCGCATGGCTTCCTCGGCGCCGAGCCGAATCAGATGATCCCCGTGGTTCCCGCTGAGCGGCTCGTACAGCGCACGTCGCCCCCGATGCTCGCCGAGCACGTCCAGCACCCGCTGAGGCACGCTGTCAACCAGCCGCTGAGAGGTCTCGCTCACCGCCGTATCTCCAGAACCCGGGCGCCATGCAGATCGACGCCGACAGCCGCCGTCACTTCAGTATCGGCCTCTATCGGCTCGCCTACCCCGCCGCCGCAGTCCGTGTTCGGTTTGGAATCAGCTCACGCCGAGCAGTTCGATCTCGAAAATCAGGTCCGACCGCGGCGGGATCGCCGGGGGGCTGCCCATCTCGCCGTACGCCTTGGCGTAGGGGATCGTCAGTTTCCGCTTGCCGCCGACGCGCATCCCGGGGATGCCGTCCTGCCAGCCCTCGATGAGGTTCTGGAGCGGGAACGAGATCGGGTCGCCCCGGCCGTAGGACGAATCGAACTCCGTCCCGTCCATGAGCGTGCCTCGGTAGTGGACATCGACCGTGGCGTTCGGCGGGCACTCGTCCCCGCTCCCGACTTCGATGTCCTCGATCTGCACTTCGCTGATGCCCTCGGCCATGGTCGTCACCTTTCACGTAGCCCCGCCCGTCCGAATCCAAGAGGCCCGTACCCTAGCCGCCGCCGGCCGCGGGATCATCGAGCTCGTGCAGCAAGAACCGCCACAGGTCCGGCTCGGCGTCCCATTCGTCGTCTTGATCCTCTTCTGTGCTGCCGTTCCATTGAATGCCGACCGCTCCGGTGTTCAGATCGGCGAGGATGGGCTCCCCGTCGTGCAGCCGGCCGATCACCAGCCGCCCGTCCAGGTGTTCATCGACAAACTCCCAGGACAGCCATCCGCCGAGGTTGTCGATCGGCGCCTGCGACCATCGGCCCAGCACCTCGCGCACGGGCTCGGGCGCCCGCACGAGCAAGGCCGGCGGCTCGCCCTGAGCCAATGTCGGCTCTTGTGCTTCCAGCAGCGCGAGCGCCCGCAGCCGCCGGGCCTCGGGTGTCATCGCCTCGATCCGGCGCTCTAGCAAGGCCTCGGCTTCGCGCGTCTCGGCCGCCGACTCGGCCGCGTGCCGACCGGTCCACCGAAGGAACCAGATCCGCAACGCCACAAAGAACGCCAGCCCGCCCAAGCCAACGCCGATGCCCCACGCCACGCCAAAGTCCCACCCGACCACAAAGCCGAGCAGCGCCGCGATGAAGATGACATAGACCCAGCCCAAGCCAAGCCCCCGGCCGTCGGCGCTCCCGAGGCCTCGCTACTGATCGTGGCCGGAGAACGACGGCATCGCGTGCCCCGCATCGCGGAGCGTCTTCTCCCGGGCCGCCATCTCGATGTCGTGATCGACCATCATCGCGGCCAGCTCCTCGACGCTGGTCGTCGGCTCCCAGCCGAGCTTCTCCTTCGCCTTCGCCGGATCGCCCAGCAGCAGCTCGACCTCGGCCGGGCGGAGGTACCGCGCGTCGAACTCGACGTGCTCCTCGAAGTCCAGCCCGGCGTGCTTGAAGGCCATGTCCGCGAACTCGCGCACGCTGATGGTGCGTCCGGTCGCGACCACGTAGTCGTCGGCCTCGTCCTGCTGGAGCATGCGCCACATCATCTCGACGTAGTCGCCCGCGAAGCCCCAGTCGCGCTTGCTGTCGAGATTGCCCAGAAACACCTTCTTTTGCAGGCCCATCTTGATCCGGCCGACCGCCCGCGTGATCTTGCGGGTCACGAAGGTCTCGCCGCGGCGCGGGCTCTCGTGGTTGAACAGAATCCCGCACGACGCGTGCATGCCGTAGGACTCGCGGTAGTTCACCGTCGCCCAGTGCGCCATGACCTTCGCGCAGGCGTACGGGCTGCGCGGGTAGAACGGCGTTGATTCCTTCTGAGGCGTCTCGACCACCTTGCCGTACATCTCGCTCGAGCTGGCCTGATAGAACCGGACGAACTTGCCGGAGCGGTGCTCGAACTCGCGGCAGGCTTCCAGCAGCTTGAGCGCGCCCATTCCCACCGACTCGGCCGTGTAGATCGGCATGTCGAACGAGACACGCACGTGCGACTGGGCGCCGAGGTTGTACACCTCGTCGGGCTGGGCGATCTGCAGGATGCGGCTCAGTGTGTCGGCGTCGGACAGGTCGCCGTAGTGCAGCTTCAGGCGCGCGCCATCCACGTGCGGGTCCTGATAGATGTGGTCCAGCCGCTCGGTGTTGAAGTTCGAGGCGCGGCGGACGATGCCGTGCACCTCGTACCCCTTGCCCAAGAGCAGCTCGGCCAGGTACGACCCGTCCTGACCGGTGATCCCCGTGATCAACGCCCGCTTTGCATCCGCCATCGCAAGGATCCCGTTCCCCCCCACCCGAACACCACACCAAGCCCACCATCGGCCCGACCGGCGCCCCGCGCCAGCCGAACCCGTCCTACGCCCCTCGGACCCGAGGGTTCGGTCGGCTGTCGGCTCCCACCCAAGCCTAGGGACCGACCGTTCCATCCAGACTTGCAGCCGAGTCTGAATCGATCACGGCCGAATCGTCGGCCGCCTCCATCTGCCAGGGCAGCGGCGCCGAGGGATCGATCTCGCCCAACGGCGGCGCCCGACCGACCCGCACCCCAACCAGCGCGACCGAAGCGGCGACAAAGAGAGCTGGCCCGCACGCACGCCACAAGCCCAGCAGCGCCCAGACAGGCCCCGCCATCGCGTGCCGAGACGACGCGCGATCGCCCGCCGAGGCGGCCAAGGCCAGCGCCAGCCACAGCAGCACCATCGGCTCGGCGTACCGCTGCCAAAGCTCATGCCCGGCGGCCTGAGCGACCATGAATGCCAAACCCGCGGCCAACAGGGTCCACCGTACACACGCCTGAAATTGGTAGGTGACTGCCCAAACTGTCACGCCGCCCAGCACCGCGAATCCCATGATCAGGGGGCTTCGGTCTGCCGGCGCCGGCAGGCGTTGGGCGAGATTCCACAGGCCCGACCATCGGCCCGCATCCTTGTCATACGAAGTCGCGACCGCCACGGCCGCCAGCAGCGAGAGCCCGACCGCGATCGCCAAGCCGACGCGCGCCTCGGCCCGTTCGCGGCCGGCTGTCAGCGACCCCCAGGCCGAAGGGATCCACCAGCCGGCGAAAATGAGCCCGAGGGCGCCGGTGAGCGCGAGCGTGAACGCCGGCGCGGCCAGGTTCAGACCGGGCGGATACTGCCCTCGAAACGTCGGCGGCGTCAGCCCGCCCCAGACCCAGACAAACACCCCGATCGCCGCGAACGCGGGCGCCGAGGCCAGCACCATCGCCAGCGCCCGGCGGAGGCGCGTCGGCACGCGGGTGGTCAACGCATCACCCAGACCCGAGCCCCCGGCCGACCACCACGCCGCGGTCCAGAGCGCGGCCGCGGCCCAGACATGGATCTGCCGGACCATCGCCAGACCCAGCAATGCCAAGCCGCCGACCACGAACCACCGGAGCCGAACGTCGCCCTCAGCCACGCGCAGCGCGATCAGCAGCACGAGCAGCACACCCAGCCATCCCGCGGCGTCGGGCAAGACGAATGCTCCGGAGAGCAACACGTACGCCGAGCAGCACGCCGGCCCCCCGAGCAGCACGGCCGAGAACACCTCGCCCGTCCGCCTGGCGATTGATCGACCGAGCACCCAGGCCAACAGCAACGCGGGCACGAGCCCGACGAGTTGCAACGGCCAGAGGGCCTCGGGCGCGACGCGCGCGATCGGCGCCAGCAGCAGGTGGTAGCCCGGCGTGGTGGCGCTGAGGTAATCGGTGAGATCCGGCGCCGGCAGATCGGCCGCGAAGGTCCGGACGACGGGCACATGAAATCGGACCATGTCGTACGCAGCACGGCCGGCCAGCGGCGCGAAGAAGATCAGGCCCAAGCACGGCACGGCAACCAAAGCCGTCAGCAAGGCGCCAGCAGCGGAGCGGAGCGTCCGATCAGCCGGATGGTTCGATGAAGTGTTCGATGAAGTCATGACAGAGGGTCTTTGTCGGCCCGGAAACCGCCGCTACCGTACCCGGAAGAGGAGACCGATCTATGAGGGTGGGATTGACGGCTTGGATTCGGATCGTGTTGGCGCTGGGTGTGATGGCCGGGCCGGCGGCCGCTCAGGTCCAGCAACGCGAGCTCGACTGGCTGGACTACGAGTCCAAGCTGCGCGGCCTGTGGCTGGCGCAGTGCGTGGCCAACTGGACGGGCCTGCAGACCGAGGGCGATCGGATCTTCCCGCCGTTCTACACCGACGCCGACTGGGCCGCTCCGCTCGGCGTGGGCAACGTCGACTTCATCCTCGACCTCGACCCCTGGCCGGCCGACGACGACACGGACATCGAATACGTCTACGTGCACCTGATGGGCGAGGCGCTGGCCGAGACGGGCTCGGTCCGGCTCGACGCCGAGCGCATCCGCCTCGGCTGGATCGAGCACATCAACCGGTTTATCTGGGTCAGCAACGAGCGGGCCCGACAGCTCATGACCCGGGGCGTTGGCGCGCCGGGCTCGTCGCTCTCGACAGCCAACGTCCATCGGCTCAAGATCGACGCGCAGCTCACGACCGAGATCTTCGGCGCGGTCTATCCCGGGCTGGTCGAGGAAGCGCTCGACGCGGCCGAGCCGGCGATTCTCTCCACGGCCGTCGGGCACGCGGCCCACGCCTCGCAGTTCTACGTCGCGCTCTACGCGCTCGCGCCCGTCGCGCCCGAAAGCCTCGCGCCCGCCGACCGCGTCGTGTGGCTGTACAACGAAGCCCGGCGGTGGATCCCCGATGAGTCCAAGGCCTCCGACATCGCCGACGTGGTGCTCGCCGACTTTCTGGCCAATCCCGATCTGAGCGACTGGGAGCGCACGCGTGACCTCGTCTATCAACAGTTCCAGTTGAACGCCTCGGCCAACGGGTACTTCTACCGCGGCTGGACCGAGTCGGCGGTCAACTTCGCCGGCGGGCTCATCGCACTGCTCTACGGCCAAGGCGACCTGCCCGAAACCATCCGCATCGGTTCGCTCACCGGCTGGGACAGCGACAACGGCACGGCGACCATCGCCGGCATGCTCGGGCTGATGCTGGGCGACGACGCGGTCGAAGCCGCCTTCGCCGCGCTGCCGGGCTACCCGGCCGGCGGGCTGAGCGATCGGTTCGACATCGACCGCACGCGCGACAACATGCCCGATTACCTGCCGGGCGATGCGCAGGCGCAGGACACGCTGACGCTGCTGTCTCAGCGGATGATGCCGCTGGTCGCCTCGGCCATCGCCGAGTCCGGCGGCGTGGTCTCAGACAGTCGCCGGCTCGTGCTGCCGCCCGCGCTCGCGCCGGAAACAGCCCAGACGCAACGCTTCGAGCGCGTCGCGACCACGCGCCTCGCCCGGCGGTCGCACACTCTCGCGTTTCTGAAGGCGGGCGTCGTGCCGGGCACGTCGTCGAGCGTCAACTCCAGTCCCACCACCGGCGGCGTCAACGTCGTCGGCTCGCCCTCGTACATCCGCACGGCCCTCGATGTCGACTTCCTCGACGGCGAGCACTTCGAGCCGAACCGCCGGTACTACTCCTCGCAGGGCGGCGGCCAAGCCGAGGGCGACGAACTCGTGCTGACCGTCACCTTTGCCAGCGACGTGCCGACCAACACCGTCCGCTTCACCGAGGGCGATCACTTCTCCGTCGCAGCCAATGGCGTCGAGGGCGGGTGGTTCACATCGATTGACATCGAACTGCTCGTCGGCGGCGCCTGGACGCCCGCGGGCACCTCACCCAGCCAGCCGCTCGATGCGTCGCTGCCCTTCCAGATCATCGACTTCGAGTTGCCAGCAACGGTCAACATCCGCGGCGTGCGCCTCCGCGGCGTCGTTGGTCCGGGCGGGTTTGCGACGGTGAGCGACCTCGACGCGTTTACACCCGAAGCCCCGGCGCCGACGCCCCGGCCGACGTTCGATCGGGACGGCAGCGGCGGCTTCGATGTCGAAGACCTGCACACGATGGCCCGCGCGCCCGCGGATCTCGACGGCGACGGCGATACCGACGAAGACGACCGGGCCTATCTCGTCCGCGCGTACCGGGCGTTGGTCGAGCCCTGAAGCTCGGAACGTGAACTCCGGAAACCGCGCGTCCGAACACGCATGCGCCGGCTTCGTAGACTCCGCCTTGCATGACCGAGCCTCCGATCGCCAGTGAGCCGAGCCCATCCGACGCCCCGCCGCAGAGCGCCGCACGCACGCTGCGCGGGCTGATCAAGCTCGCCCGGCCGAAGCAGTGGATCAAGGGCGTGTTCGTCTTCATCGGGCCGACCTACGCCCTGGCGGACGGCGCCGATGTCGCGGTTGCCTCCGTGCTCGCCGCGTTTGTTGCGTTCGGGCTGGCGGCCTCGGGCTGCTACGTGCTCAACGACCTCGCCGACCGCGAGGCCGACCGCGTGCACCCGCGCAAACGCAAGCGTCCGATCGCCTCGGGCGTGGTGGCGCCCAAGCTGGCGGGCGTGTACGCGGCCGCGCTGTTCGGGGCGGCGTTCTTGACGCTGCTGTTTGTGACGCCCGAGGCCCGCGTTGCGACCGCCGCAGCGGTCGCGGTCTACGTGCTCAACGTCAACCTGTATTCGATGGGTCTCAAGCGCGTCGTCATGCTCGATGTGCTGCTGCTCAGCCTGGGCTTTGTCCTCCGCACGCTCGGCGGCTGCGCGGCGGCCGGGGTCGAGCCCTCGACGTGGCTGCTCAACGTCACGCTGTTCGTCGCGATGTTCCTGGCCTTCGGCAAGCGCCTGGGCGAGCGGCGAACGATGGCGGCCGCGGGCGCCGACGCACATCTGGCCCGCGCCGCGCAGCGCGGCTACTCCGACGACCTGCTGCGCATGGCCGTGGTCGTGACGGCCGTCGCGACACTCGTCACCTACGCCGGCTATGTGCAGGCCCGCGAGGCG
>JBCBZM010000002.1:0-64162 GCA_039815345.1 Planctomycetota bacterium
CAAGAACTCCTGCTCGCCGAGCTTGCTCGGGCGGCTCGTCTCTTCAAGGGCTTGGAAGACGCGCTCGATCAGTCCGAGCCGATCGAGCTGCAACTGACGACCGACAAGGCGTACGAGTTCCTCCGCGAGGTCCGCCCGCTCATGCTCGAGCAGGGCTTCGGCGTCGAGTGCCCCGCGTGGTGGGACTCGCCCTCGGGCCGGCTCGGCGCGCGGCTCCGGCTCGACCCGCCCGAGGACCCGATGCTGCCCGACTCCGGCCCGGGCGTCACCAGCGCCGCCGGCCCGCAGCTCGGCCTCACCACGCTCGTCAACTACCACTGGGAAATCGCGATCGGGGACACCACCCTCTCGCTGCACGAGTTCGAGCAGCTCGCGTCCAAGAAAGCCCCGCTGGTCAAGGTCGGCGGGCGCTGGGTCGAGATCCGCCCGGAAGATGTCGAAGCCGCGATCGGCTTCATCGGCGAGAACCCGGGCGGGGAGATGGAGATCGGCGAAGCCCTGCGGCTGGCCTATACCGCCGACGTCGGCCAGACCGGCGTGCCCATCCTCGGCATGGAAACCAGCGGGTGGGTCTCGGCGCTTCTGGGCGGTGAAGAAGGCGAGCTGCCCGAGATGCTCGCACCGGACGGGTTCCACGGCTCCCTTCGCCCGTACCAGCAGCGAGGGCTGAGCTGGATGTCGTTCCTCCAACGCTTCGGCTTCGGCGTCTGCCTGGCCGACGACATGGGCCTCGGCAAAACCATCCAGTTGCTCGCGCTCTTGCAGGCCGAGCGCGAAGAAGCGCAGCGCACGCAGAGCTCGCAGACGACCGGCCTCCGCGGTCCGACGCTGATCGTCGCGCCGATGTCCGTGCTCGGCAACTGGCAGCACGAGACGCGCCGGTTCTGCCCCGAGCTGCGCGTCAAGATCCATCACGGCGCCGAGCGATTGCAGGGCGACGAGTTCGTCGCCGACGCGCTCCAGCACGACATCGTCATCACGACCTACGCCCTCACGCACCGCGACCGGGAGGCGTTCGACCGCGTGCCGTGGAGCCGGCTGGTGCTCGATGAGGCGCAGAACATCAAGAACCCGCAGGCCAAGCAGTCGCAAGCCGTGCGCGCGATCCCCGCGGCCCGGCGCATCGCGCTCACGGGCACGCCGGTCGAGAACCGCCTCGCCGAACTCTGGTCGATCATGGACTTCCTCAACCCGGGCTACCTCGGACAGGCGGCGACGTTCAGGCGCCGATTCAGCGTGCCGATCGAGCGGTACCACGACGGCGCCCGCGCGGGCCAGCTCCGCGGCTTGGTGCGGCCGTTCGTGCTCCGCCGGCTCAAGACCGACCCGGACGTGGTCAGCGACCTGCCCGAGAAGATCGAGGCCAAGGAGTACTGCCACCTCACGCCCGAGCAGGCGCAGCTCTACGAAAACTGCGTCCGCCGGATGCTCACCGACGTCGAGCAGAGCGACGGCATGCACCGCCGCGGGCTGGTGCTGGCGGCGCTGGTCAAGCTCAAGCAGATCTGCAACCACCCGTCGCAGATGCTCAAGGACTGGGACGCGGGCGCGGGCGTCGCGCCGGATATCTCCCGCTCGGGCAAGTGCGTCCGGCTGATGGAGATGTTGGGCGAGGTCATCGCCGAGGACGATCAGGCGCTCGTGTTTACGCAGTTCCGTCAGATGGGGCACCTGCTCAGCGCGATGATCCGCCACGAGCTCGACCGCGACGTGTTCTTCCTGCACGGCGGCACGCCGCAGACGGCCCGCGTCGACATGGTCGAGAAGTTCCAGAAGGGCGACAAACGCCGACCGATCATGATCGCCAGCCTCAAGGCGGGCGGCGTGGGTCTGAACCTGACGGCGGCGAACCATGTGTTCCACTTCGACCGCTGGTGGAACCCCGCGGTGGAGAACCAGGCGACGGACCGGGCGTTCCGCATCGGGCAGACGCGGACGGTGTTCGTCCACAAGTACGTCGTCGGCGGCACGCTCGAAGAACGCATCGACGAGATGATCGAGCACAAGACCGAACTGGCCGAGCAGATCGTGGGCGCGGGCGAGCGCTGGCTCACCGAGCTGTCCACGGACCAGCTCCGCGACATCCTCGCGCTGCGGGCCGAGGCGGTGGGGGACGAAGAAGAAGAGTGACCGGGCGCCGGGCGGCTGGACGAAAGGCTTTTCTCGGCCAACGCTTAAGGTTGGCCGGATCGCAGTAGCGGGGCGGATGCGGCGCACGCCGCTTACCGAGCAGGGAGTCGAAGGATCGACATTGATCAGTCCAAGCCAAAGCCCACCGAGCCGGACGCGCCTCAAGTGGACGCGCCGATCGCGAGTGCGCCCAACGCGGACGCACCAAGCGCAGACGCCGCCTCTCCGGACACACCGGATGCCGCCGCGTCCGATGGTGCGACGCCGGCTACCGATCCCGCAAATGCGCCGGCCGCCGGTGAAGCCGGAAAGAGCGACACCCCCGAGACGCGCACGCCTAAGCCCGTCTGGATGGAACGCCGGGACCGCCCGCCGCCCGTGAACCCCAAGCGGGTCCGCGGCGGGATCAAGCTCTCGACCAAAGACGAAGACCCGACCGGCTGGCTGCCCGAGCGGTGGCTGCGCCTGCTGGCCGCGGCCGTGGACGGCGACCGGTTGGTTGAAGGCCGAACCTACGCCGCGGGCGGGCAGACGCGTCGGCTGGACCTGACGCCCGGCAAGGTCGTCGCCTCGGTGCAAGGACGGGCGAGCAAGCCCTATCGCACGACGCTGACGTTCGAAACGCTCGGCCACCGCGCGTGGGACGGCGTGGTGGCGGCGATGGTCGAGCAGGCCGTGTACGCCGCCAAGCTGATGGCGGGCGAGGTGCCTGCGAATATCGAGGACCTGTTCCACCCGATGGGGAAGCGGCTGTTCCCGCTGGGCCCGGGCGAGGTGCGGGTGAGCTGCCAGTGCGCTGAGTTCCGCGAGGACTCGACCAAGTGGTGCAAGCACATGGCGTGCGTGGGTTACCTGCTCGCCGATCGCATGGCCAGCGAGCCGCTGACGGTCTTCCTGCTCCGCGGCATGGCCAAGGAGGAACTGACCGAGCTGCTCCGCCAGCGCCGCGCGATGGTCGGCAACGTCCACGGCGACGCGGCCGTCTACAGCTCGCACATCCCGGGTCTGACCGATGCGCCGCCGAACGAACTGAGTGAAGAGCTGGAGGGCTTCTGGGAGCTGGGCCCCGAGGCGGCCCGGGTGGCGGTGCCGCTGGAGAAGCCGCAGGTCTCGAAGCCGCTGCTGAGGCGCCTGGGCCCGAGCCCGTTCGAGCAGGCTCGGTTCCCGCTGGTGGGTTTGCTTGCGACGATCTACGACGTGGTTTCCGAGGCGGCGCTGTCGGCTGAGTCGCCGCTGGACATGCCCGGTCCAGACACTTCCGAGGCCGACGAACCAACCTCGCCCGAGCCCGATGGTGCTGAGCCCGACGCCGCCGAGAACGCCGCGCCCGAGCCGGCTGAGCCCGTGGTGGCGCCCAAGCCCCGGGCCCCGGTGCAGCCGAAGAAGCGTCGTGCCAAGGCAATCAAGCGCCCGGACGCCTGAGGGCCCCCATGGAAACACAACCGCAGAAAGACAATCGGCAGCGGGCGGTCTAAACTTGGCCTCTTCGGAGCCGTCGACGACGGACGTCCGGGCATTTGTCCCGGGCCGAGGCGTCGGCATGGGCCTTCCTGTCGCGGCAGATGGGAGGTCCCGCTCTGGGTTTCGCCGAATGGCGGGGCCACGCGTGCCGCGGCCGCTGCGTGCCGGAGTGCGACCCTGTGTCGTCCTCCGGGGACTCAGGGACCGCGTCGGAACGGTTCTTGGTCCGCCGCCGAGCTTTCATGGCCCGGCGTCCACTCGCAGGAGATCATCCGCCCCGAGATTCCGACGACGCCGATGCCGGCTCACCGCCGACGCCGAGACCTCTGCTTGGCACGCCCCACAAGGCCAGCCCATGCCGAGCCCTCTTGCCCGATGGTGTAATTGGCAGCACGACAGTTTTTGGTACTGTGAGTCCAGGTTCGAGTCCTGGTCGGGTAACTTCCCCGGCCCGGCCGGCGAGCCGAGATCGGCGTCGATAGAACGATCGGGGCGGCCCCATTATGCGGCACGCTCAACCCCAGCTTAGTGAGCACGAGTCTTCGAACGGCGCCCCCCCGGTGCAAGCGCCCGCGGCGATCATCATGGCCGCGGGCAAGGGCACGCGCATGAAGAGCGACCTGCCCAAGGTCGTCCACCCGGTCGGTGGTCGCCCGATGGTCTGCGCCGTCGTGGACGCCTGCCGCGAGGCGGGCTGCCGGCGGGTCGTTGTCATCGTGGGCTACGGCCAAGAGCACGTCCGCGAAGCGCTGGCCGACTACAGCGATGTCGAGTTCGTCGTGCAGGACGAACAGCTCGGCACGGGCCACGCGGTGGTGTGCGCCCGCCCGGCGTTCGAGGGCGATCTTCCCGACGACGCGGCGCCGTTGGACGCGTTTGTGCTCGCGGGTGACGGGCCTTTGATCCGTCCGGCGACGCTGCGGGCGCTCTTGGATCGGCACCGGGCGACGGGCGCCGCGGCTTCGCTGGCCACGGCTGTTCTGGACGACGCCTCGGGCTACGGGCGCATCGTCCGCGATACCGGCGGCGGGTTCCGGGGCATCGTCGAACAGAAAAACGCGACGCCTGACCAGCTCGAGATCAAAGAGGTCAACCCGAGCTACTACTGCTTCCGCGTCAAAGACCTCTTCCGTGCGCTCGAACGCGTGGAGCGCAACGAGCTGACGGGCGAGTACTACGTGACCGACGTGCCCGCGCTGTTGCTCGCCGAGAAGTTGGGCGTCGAGGTCATCGACGCCGTGCCGGCCGAGGACGTGCTCTCGATCAACACGCTGGAGCACCTGGCCGAGGTGGACCGGATCTTCCGCGAGCGTCACGGCCTGACCGAGAGCGCCACCGGATGACCCCTCCCAAGGACGAACTCAAGATCTTCGCCGGTCGCGGCACCAAGGAGCTGGCGGGCCGGGTCTGCCAGCACCTGGGCATCCCGCTCGGCCGCGCGAAGACCTCGGCCTTCCCCGACGGCGAGCTGTTGGTGAAGCTGGAAGAGGACGTCCGCGGGCGTGACTGCTGGGTCGTCATCTCGACGTGCGACCCGGTCAACGACAACCTGCTCGAGCTGCTGATCTTTATCGATGCGTTGCGTCGCGCCAGCGCCCGGCGTGTGTCGGTCGTGGTGCCGTACTTCGGTTATGCGCGCCAAGACCGCAAAAGCGAGGGCCGAACGCCGATCACGGCCAAGCTGGTTGCGAACCTGATCACGTCGGCCGGCGCGGACCGGTTGGTCGCGATCGACCTGCACGCGGCGCAGATCCAGGGCTTCTTCGATATCCCGGTCGACCACTTGTCCGGGTCGGAAGTCTTCGTGCAGCACTTCACCGAGCGTCGGCCCGAGCTGGGCGACCTATGTCTGGTGAGCCCGGACGTGGGCAACGTGAAGGTCGCCGAGGGCATGGCGGTGCTGCTGGACGCGGACCTGGCGATCATCCACAAGCGGCGGGTCGGGGCGACGGAGGTCGAGACGGGCCGGCTGATCGGCGATGTGCGCGGCAAGACGGTCTTGATGTACGACGACATGATCTCGACCGCGGGCACCGTCTGCGAAGCCGCGCGGTTGGTGATGGAAGAGGGCGCGACCGACGTGATCGCCGCCGCCACGCACCCGGTGCTGGTCGGCATGGCGATGCAGCGTCTGGCCGAGAGCCCGATCCGTCAGATCGTGGTGACGGACACCATCCCCAACGGCCTGCGTTGTGCGCCGATCAAAGACAAGCTCCACGAACTCAGCGTCGGCCCGTTGCTGGGCGAGGCGCTGCACCGCATCCACCACGACCGCTCCGTCAGCGAGATGTTCGCGCGCACGGCCGGGGTGAAGCGTTAACCGACACGAACCAAACGAACGAACAGAACCGAGACGATCAGGATCGCGCCGCTGCGGCGCTTAGAAGACGAGGAACCGAGCCATGCATGAAGACGCGCCCGTTCTGAACGCGACCCCCCGCGAGCGCAAGGGCTCGCGCTACGCCCGACGCATCCGCGAAGCCGGCGGCCTGCCGGCCGTGGTCTACGGGCACAAGGAAGAGCCCGAAGCCGTGAGCCTGAACGCCAAGGAAGCGCTCACGATGTTCTACAAGGGTGAGAAAGTCTTCACCCTCGCCACCGAGGGCGGCAAGGAGCAGACCGTGCTGCTGAAGGACGTGCAGTTCGACCACCTCGGCACGAACGTGGTGCACGCCGACTTCGCCCGCGTCGATCTCAACGAGCGCGTCAACACCCGCGCCCGGATCGAACTCGTGGGCAGCGCGGTCGGTCTGAAGCACGCCAACGCGGTGCTCATGCACCCGCTCAACGAGATCGAGCTCGAGTGCCAGGTCACGAACCTGCCCGAGTCGATCGAGGTGCCGATCCATGAGCTGGACATGGGCGAGGCGATCCACGCCAAGGACGTCAAGCTGCCCAAGCCGACGATGGTCCTGCTGACGGATCCCGAGGCGATCGTTGCCCAGATCGTGCAGGGCGCCCACGAGATGGAAACGGACGAAGAGTCGGCCGTGTCGGCCGAGGGCGGCGCCCAGCCCGAGGTCCTCACCGAGAAGAAGGCCGAAGGCGAAGGCTGACCCGGCCTGCCGCAACGCCCCCGGCTACACGTCCTGCCTTTCAGGAGCCCGTTCCGTGAAGATGATCGTCGGCCTCGGCAACCCAGGTCTCGAATACGACCGCACCCGGCACAACGCCGGGTTTATGGTCGTGGACGAACTGGCACGCCGGCATGCCTCGGGCGAACGCCCGCGATCGAAGTTTCACGCGGCGTTGGTCGAAGCCCGGCTCCCCGGTGATCGCTGCCTGCTCGTCAAGCCCACGACGTACATGAACCGCTCGGGGCTGAGCGTGGGCGAGGCGCTGCGCTTCTACAAACTCGACGCGGGCGAGGATCTGCTTGTGATCACCGATGACATCGCGCTGCCCGTGGGCGCGATCCGGCTCCGCGCGACCGGTGGCGCGGGGGGGCATAACGGCCTCAAAGACATCGAGCGCATCCTCGGCGGGCCGGATTACCCCCGGCTGCGCGTCGGCGTCGGGGCGCCGAACTCGGGCGCCGAGCAGGTCGGGCATGTGCTCGGCTCGTTCCATCCCGACGAAAAAGCCGACATCGAGCGGGCCCTGACCCGCGCGGCCGACGCGGCCGAGCGGTTCGTGGCCGAGGGCATCGAGTCGGCGATGAACGCCTTCAACACCAAAGCGGGCGAAAGCGGGGGGGGTGGCTTCAAGCGCGTCGCCGAGCCGCCGCCCGGTGCGGACCCCGGCTGGCTTGGTCGCTGACGCGGCCAGCTTCCCGATCGAACGAATAAGAGCATCAACGAATCAAGACAGCAAAGCACACGACTCCAGCGCGAGTCTGAGAAAGCGGAAGTGAGCACGATATGAGCACCGAAACCACGAATGTCGAAGTGATGACGCCCGAAGAGCACCGCATCAAGTGCTACGAGGCTCTGTTCATGGTGAGCCAGGGCGAAGCGGCCGACCTCGGCGGCGTGATTGACCACATCAACGAGATGCTCGCCAAGCACGATCTCGAACTGCTCGGCATGAAGAAGTGGGACGAGCGTCGCCTCGCTTATGAGATCGACAAGCAGAAGCGTGCGGTCTTCCTTCTCGTCTTCCTGCGTTGCCACACATCGGCGCTGGCGAAGCTGGAGCGTGAGATCAACCTCTCCGAGCGGATCATGCGTGTGATGATCACCAAGGCCGATCACCTGACGATCGAAGAGATGCAGTCGGCCGACGCCCGCGAAGACCTGGCCGCCGAGGCCAAGCTGCGTGCCGAGAAGGCCGCCGCCGGCGAAGAGGCCGAGCGTCGCCAGACCGTGTCGCTGGGCGCCCCGAAGCGCGAAGAGGCGCCGGCGCCCGCCCCGGCCGAAGGCGCCGCCGAGCCGGCCTCGGGCGAGGGTTCGGGCGAGTCGCCCGCGCCGGCCGCCGAGGCCGAGCCGTCTGCCTGATCTCTGTGTCTTGTCACGGCGCGGTACAGTGTGATGCCGCGCCTGCCGCCGGGCCCCACCGGAGCTTCCTATGCCGAACCTCAACAAAGTCATGCTGATGGGCAACCTGACGCGCGACATCGAAATGCGTCACACCAACAGCGGCTCGGGTGTCGCCAACTTCGGTCTGGCGATCAACCGTGTGTACTACGTCGGCGACGGCGGCGCCCGCGAGAAGCGCGAAGAAACCACGTTCGTGGACTGCGAGGCGTGGGGCCGAACCGGTGAGGTCATGAGCCAGTACCTCGCCAAGGGCCGACCGGTCTTCGTCGAGGGGCGCCTCAAACTGGATCAGTGGCAGGACCAGCAAGGCCAGAACCGATCGAAGCTCAAGATCGTGGTCGAGAGCTTCGAGTTCGTCGGCGGCCGCGGTGATGGCGAAGGCGGCGGTGGGGGCGGGGGTTCCTACGGCGGCGGCGGGGGCCGCGGTCGCGGTGGGGGTGGTGGCGGCTACGACGACGGCGGCAGCCGTGGTGGTGGCGGACAGGGCGGCGGGGGTTCCTACGGCGGCGGTGGCGGCGGTGGGGGTCAAGACATCGGCGATGACGACATCCCGTTCTGAGCCACGAGCGACTCGCTCAGAACGCTCTCCGCGGCGGGCCTAGGCTTGCCGCCTGACAACTGAACACCCGGTTCCGCAGCCAGCCGGCACGGGGCCGAGCCGTTGGGGCTCTTGGGTCCGCCGCGATGTGCGACGGAGAGAGCTCCTCAACTTCTGTTGGCCGACATGCCGTTCGGCCGGGAAGGACAGCGAGCCATGGCGACGAAGAACGTCCAGCTCCTCCTTATCGAAAACGTGGACAACCTCGGCATCGTCGGGGACGTGGTCAACGTGCGTCTGGGGTACGCCCGGAACTACCTGCTGCCCCGCGGGCTGGCGACCACGCCCAGCGATGAACTGCTCAAGGACCTCGCCTCCAAGCGGGCCGAGGCCGAGAAGCAGGTCGCCGCGTTGCGTTCCGAGCGTCAGGCGATGATCAACAAGCTCGAAGGCGTCGAGATCACGATGGAGCGCGCCTGCAACGACCAGGGCATTCTCTACGGCTCGGTCACGCAGCAGGACCTGGCCGCCGCGCTCACGCAGCTCGGCTTCGAGGTCAAGGCCCGCGAGGTCCGCCTGCCGCACACGATCAAGCGCGTGCAGAATGATGCGTACGATATCCGCGTGAAGCTCGACTCGGACCTCGAGACGGAGATCAAGCTCTACGTCGCCGCCGACCGCCACCTCGACGACGAGGATGAGCGCGAGGAGATGGAGTTCGACAACGAGGGCAACCTGATCGAGAAGCCGAAGGCCAAGGCCGAAGACGCGAAGGCCGAAGCGCCGACCGAAGCCGCGTCCGCCGAAGGCTGATCCACTTGCTCGTTATGGGTCGCGTCGAATGACCGGCCCGATTCCAAGACCACGTGATACGAAAACAACAACGGCCCGTCCTGATCAGGGACGGGCCGTATTCGTTTTTGCATTGGCTTCGGACCTGTTGAGTCCGATCAGCGTCGGCGGGACGGGTTCAGCAGGATCGGCGGGTCGAACTCGGTGACGACGCGGGAGCCGATGACGAAGCTGGCGATCTGGACGCCGTAGCTGGGCCGGAAGATGAACTGCATTTTCTGGTCGCTGCGTGTGCGGCTCAGCGTGGGGGTTTCACTCAACGCACGCAGCGGGGCGCCGGGCGTGAAGCGAATGTGGTACAGCTCTTGGTCTTCGTAGATGAAGCCGAGCGCGTCGTAGCGTTGGCCGTTGGTATCGATGAGCGCCGGGGCGCCCAGCCGCTCGGCCGTCGCCACGGCTCGTCCGAGCAGACTGGTGCGTGAGTCGGGGCCGACATCGAGTTGAACGATGGCTGTGTCGTTGGTCGTCGCGAGTTCACGGACTTGCAGTGCCCGGTCCACGCCGCCCTTGCCCACGACCTCGATGCGGATTCTGGCTTCGCCGCTCTCGATGACGTTTTCCGAGCCGAGGGTGAGGCCGCTGAACGTGCCCTTCTGCAGGATCTTGCTGATGCGGGACGTGGCGCGGAACTCGCGGAAGTCGCCGAGGTTGCCGCTGGAGACGGCTCCGCCGCCGGTGTCTTCTCCGTTGCCCGGGGTCACCGACACGGTGCTCGCTTCGGCGTCGTCGAGGTCTAGGTCGGCGAGGCCCCGGGCAACGCCGACGAGCGCTCCGGTGCGGATGGCCCGGTCGCGTTGCACCGTGGAGGTCAGCGCGTCGGGCTCGGGGAGGCGGTCGTTGTCGACACGGACGTTGCGCATGTAGAGCGCCAGCGGCTCGGTGTTCGGGGGGGTGACGAACTCGAAGGCCATGGTGGCTTCGGTGGCGCCGCCGACGGATGCGAGGAAGACATCCTCGGCGTCGTAGCGATAGCGGACGTACTCGACGCCGTCGCCCCGCGATTGGGCCACGGCTGCGACGGGGTGCAGGTTGCGCGTCGCGCCCGACTGGGTATCCCGCACAAGCAGGCGGACCTGGCCGGCGCCCATCAGCACCTGCCCGGTCTGCTCGCGGGCGCCCGCGTCGAACCGCACGACGTAGCCCACGAGCGCCGAGCCGGCGCCGGGCGTGTCGGAATCACCGCCGAGGTACGCGACGCGCTGCGGCGCGTCGGACCAGGAGTCTTCCATGAGCTGATCGAGCGGCGCCGAGCCGTCCGCGCCGACGATGTAACTCGATTGCACGCTGAAGTCATCCGGCCGGAGCGTGTTGCGGGCCTTGCCGCTGCCGGAGGTCAGCCGCATGGCGGCGGGCACGTCGGCGAGGTCGGGGTACCAGACCGCCAGCGGGTCCGGCGTCGCCAGCACGCCCTGCGAGAGATTCGCGTAGAGCGTGGCGGTGAGGTCATCGGCCGGGAGGATCAGCTTCTTGGCGCGGACCAGGTTCCCCCGGGCGCCCTCGGCGGCGTACGCCACGCGCTCATACCCAAACATGTCGGAGGGCACCCGCGTGAACCCGATGGAGAGCGTCAGGATGCCGGCCGTGATGAGCCCGGAGACCAGCCCACACGCCCCGCCGCCGATGTAGTTGGCCAGCGGCGGCGTGTTGACGTTGGCGCGGATCACGACGTCGGTCGTCACGCGCAGCAACGCCAGCGAGACGGCGAACGGAATCGCCAGCCCGAGGCCCCACGCGACGCCCTCCAGGAACGACAGGAAGCCCTGCTGCGGCGAAGCGTCGAGCAAGGCCAGGGCGATCGGTTCCCACAACGCGAAGGCGATGGCGCCCGCCACGACGACGCACGCCATGTGCAGCAACGCGCTGAAGAACCCCCGTGTGGTCCATAGGTAGGCAACGCCCAGGGTGACGGCGATAACGAGCAGGCTCATGATCATGGTCGTGGCTTTCTCTGGTCGTGCGTCGGCGGCGGGGCTGCCGATCGGATCGTCGGTCCGTCAATGATTCGCCCGAGGGCGGGATTCGGGTCCACTGATTCGTCAGGGGTGTTCTAGGGCGAGCGTCCGGTCAGGTGGCCGCGGGCTGCTTCTTCGGGGCCTGCTTTCGGCTCTGGCCCGAGCTGGTCACACGCGTGACCTCTTCGATGCTCGTCACGCCCTCGGCCGCCTTGCGCAGCGCGGCCTGGAGCGAGGTGGGGAGCTGCTTCTTGCGGAGCTGGGCGGTCAGGCCCTTGAAGTCGGCGCCGGCGATGAGTTTGCGGTCGTCCCGGTCGAGCGGGAAGAGCTCGAATACGCCCGTTTGCCCCTGGTACCCCACGCCGTCGCAGACCGGGCAGGTCTCGGGCTTGTTCTTGATCAGCACCTGCCCACCCTTCTTGTGCAGCTGCTGGACCTTGTCGGCCGGCAGCCCGAGCTTGGCGAGCATCTCTTTGGTCGGCTGGTACGGCACGCGGCAGTTCTCGCACAGCTTGCGCATCAGCCGTACCGAGACGACCCCGTGCAGACCCTTCGCGGCCTCGGCGGGGTCGCCCACGGCTTTGACCCAAAGCTGCACCGCCGCCATCGCCGAATCAGCGCGGATCGACACGTACGTCCGCGTGCGCTCGTGGTCGGCCTTGGCGACCTCTTTGGCGGTATCCGCGTCGGGCAATTCGGCGATGCCCACAACATCCGGATCGCGGCGCAGGATCGAGCGGGCCATGCGGCTGTACTCGTGCTCGTCCTCGGACGGGTTGAAGACCGTCTGCTTCACGCCCTCGATCACGTCCTGCTGCTCGATCTCGAGCGTCTGTACGTTCGACGTGTACGCGTCGTGCATCTTGATGGCGCTGTAGAGCAGGGTCGTGCGGCCGTTATCCGGCGGCGCGGCCAGCAGCACGATGCCCTGGTCTTCCTCGATGATCGCCTTGAGCGCCGCTTCTTGTGCGTCCAAGAGGCCGAGCTGAGACGTCGTCCGCCGCACGGCTTCCATCGGCTCGAACAGCACCGTCAGCCGCATGCCCTGCGACGAACCGCTGGCCGTGACGCGGGCCGACTGCGGCGTGTCGAACTGGATCAACGTCAAGTCGCCGGTCAGCTTGCGCCGGCGGTCCTCAACGTCCAAGCCCGCGGCGTCTTTCCAGAACGCGATGATCTTGGCCGCTTCGGCGATCGGCATCTGCCGGCCGGCTTGGCGTACGCCGTCCACCAGGAAGCTCGAGCCGTACGCCTCTTTGGAGACCGGGGCGAGATCGACCTGCGAGGCCCGGGCCTTCTTGGCCGAGAGCACCAGTTCCTCGGCCGCCATGCGGGTTTCGTAGGTCGGGGCTTCCTTGTCCGGCACCTCCACCTGCGACTTGTCCGGCCGACGGATGCCGAGCTGCGAGGCCTTGGCCAGCGCGGCCTGCTTCTTGCGGGCCTTGGCCTCGGCGTCGGGCTTGAGCGCGGCCATGTTGAGCTTGAGGTGGTGCTCTTCGGGCACGCGCTCGTCGCGGTTGGCGATCAAGGCGAACACGGCGATGTTCGCCGCCAGCACAGCGATCAGCACCGGCAGGGCGATGAAGAACCCCATCGAGCCCGGGATCAGCAGCACGCCGATGAACGCCAACGCGCCCACCGTCAGGTGGATGGTGTTCCACTTGTCGCGCCCGAGGTGGAACCGCGCCGCGTGCTTGTCGAGCACCGTTGAAACAATGAACGCCCAGCCGGCGAGCGGCAGAAGGAGCAGCACGGGCTTCCACCACGAGACCAGCACCAGTGCCTCGGCGAGCACCAGCATGTCGGTCAATGGGAAGGGCGACACACTCGCCATCGGGGTCACAGTCAAAGTCACACTCGGATCCTTCGGCGGGCCGCTCGGTCGCGGGTCCGCGGTGGTGTTGGGTTCGGTCGGGCTCGTCTAGGCGCCGCGGGTGATCGGTCAGCCGATCTTCTTCAGGCGCATCTGGAGCTCGTCCTTGTTCGGCGTCGCTTCCATTGCGGTGCGCAGGTGGATGTATTCCTGTTCAACGAGTTGCACGAGCGCCTCGTTGAAGTCGAGCATGCCCGACTGCCGCGCTTCGATCGTGTTGAGGTACTCGCGCAGCTCGCCCTCGCGGGATTCGAGCACGTGCGTCCGCGTGACACCGTCGCCCAGCAGGATCTCGACCGCGGGGATACGCGGGATGTTCTCGTGCAGCGTGGGCAGCAGTTTCTGATAGACGAACGCGCGCATTTGGTACGCGAGGATCTTGCGGACCTGCTCGACCTCTTCTTGTTCAAACAGGCCGTAGATGCGGCTGAAGGTTTGCGTCGTGCTCGACGCTTGGATCGTCCCGTACACCAGGTGACCCGTCTCCGCCGCCATCAGCGCGGCCTCGAACGTCTCGGAGTCGCGCATCTCACCGATCAGCACGATGTCCGGGTTCTCACGCACCAGCGCCCGCAGCGCGATCTTGAAGTCCAGGCAGTCGATGCCAATCTCGCGCTGGTTGATGACGGCTTTCTTGTCTTCGAAGATGTACTCGATCGGGTCCTCGATCGTGAGGATGTGGACGGGCTTGCGGGCGTTCACGAAGTCGAGCATCGACGCGATCGTGGTGGACTTGCCCGAGCCCGTGACGCCGCAGAGCAGCACGATGCCCTGGGGCTGCAGCGCGATGTCGGCCATGACGGGCGGCAGGTGCAGCTTCTCGAACGGCAGGATGTTGCTCGTAATCAACCGAGCCGCGACGGAGAGCTTGCCGCGGGCCTGGAACAGGTTCACGCGGAAGCGTGTCTTCTCGTCGTAGTCATACGCGAAGTCGACCGAGCCGAACTTGTGCAGGTCGGCGAACTGTTCTTCGGTCAGGATCGCCCGGGCGATCTGCATGAACTCCGTACCCGACACCGGCTCGGTGTCGAGCGGTTTGAGCGAGCCCTTGAGCCGAAGCCGAGGCGCCAGGCCCGACTTCATGATCAGGTCCGAGCCGTTGAGCTTGATGCACGCCTTGAGAAAGTCGCCCCAGCGTGTGGCATGCGGGTCGTTCTTTTTCTCCAGGTCGATCGGGGCGACGTGCCCCACGTGGCTCATGTCAGAGGCGGATTCTTTCGACACGCTCATCGCGAGGGATCTCCGTCGGCGTTCCGTTGCCCAGCCGAGGTAGCCGGCGGGGTCCGGCTGGGGGTTCCGGTGGGGGTCCGGTGAGGTTGCGGGCCTTCCGTGGCGATCGTTTTGGGGCCGTCTTGCGTCTCGGTACTTCCGGCGGTGCGCGGTCCTTCGCGCGGGCGCCGAACGCACGCTCGCAGCCCCGATCGTTCGGGTATTGCGACCCCGCGTCCAGCGTAGCGAACCGGGCCCCGTGCCGGTTGTGATCGCCCCTGCATTCGGGCGTCCGAAGCACAAAAAAACCACCGGCCCGCGGGTGACGGGCCGGTGGTGGGAAGATTCGGGTTGCGAGAAGGTCAGTTCGCCGACACGGCCTCGCCGCGACGGTTCACGATCTCGACCTCGGGCTGCTCGCCTTCCTTGGGCTCGCCCAGGAAGTTGGCTTCCAGTTCGGCACGGATTTTCTCCATCGCCTTGTTCTGGATCTGTCGCACGCGCTCCTTGGTCACGCCGATGATCTGGCCGACCTGCTCGAGGGTCATCGGCTTGTCGTGCTCGCCCGACTCGAGGCCGAAGCGGTGCTCGATCACCGTCCGCTCGACATCCGTCAGGTCAGCCTGGTTGTTCAGGACGATCCGGCGGACCTCGTCGGCCGCGTCCTTCTCGAAGTCCGCCCGCTTGGTCTCGACGAAGTTGCTCCGCTCGAGCTTGGGGTCGAAGTCGGTCGGGAAACGCTGGCGATACTTGCTGAGCTTCATCCCCTGGCGGCTGAACGCCTTGAGAATCGCCCGGCAGGCGTACGTCGAGAACTTGAACCCGCGGCCCGCGTCGAACTTATCGACCGCGCGCAGCAACGCCATGTTCCCTTCGCTGACCAGATCGGCGAAGTCCACCTCGCTCATCCGCGTGCGCTTGGCCATCGCCAGCACCAACGCGAGGTTGGTCTCGGCGATCTGCTCGCGGATGCGCTCGGCTTTGCGGTGCCAATGCAGCAACTCGTCGGACTGCTCCGGCGTCGGCCGCTGCGTCGGGCTCGCCCAGACTTCCTTCTGGATGTTGAACACCCGGAAGCGAGCGAAGTTGAACTGGTGGAACAGCACGCGTTCCTCGGCGCCCGTCAGGATCACCTGCTGGGCGCTCTTCACGGTCCGCGTGCGGCTCGTGGACGAGATGTCGTCCATCACCGGGTGGTACCAGGTCGTGTCGGGCTTCTGAATCGCCGGGGCCTCGTCGTAGATCTTCATCTGGGCGTCCTCCTCGCGGAAGACCTCCGAATCGATGAAGTCCTGCTCCTTGGCCAGAATCTGGTCGAGAAGCCGCTCGTCCGCCGGGCTGAGCCGGCGTTTGGAGCCCGAGGCGCCCGTCGAAGCCGTCCCCGAAACACCCCGCCGGTGACGACGGCGCACCTGCTCGAGCGGGCTAATCGTCCGCGTGTTGTGTGCGTGCCGTTTCATGCGTTGCCTCATTCCGTCCTGGATGGCGACGAGCCCGATCTTCCCGGAGCCTTCAACTCCAGTCCTGTGCCAGCCGTCATGTCATTCGGCCGGCGCGATCCCGCACGAGCCGTCGTCGATCAATCCACCCCTGAGTCTCTTCCAAGACCCGAGGTCCGTACTGCCCCACACCCGTTCCCGCCCGTCCGCGCCCGGTCATGAGCGACCGGCCTTGGCCTGCTGACCTCCTCAGAGGCCATTCTCGCAGAAGTCCGATCCATCGGACCCGGGGATATGCTTTCGCCCGATCGAAGAGACAGGATTCATCCTGCCCCGCCGTCCGAACGTGCCGCTAGAGCCACCCACCGGCTTTTGAAGGCCGGTCGGGCCGCTCTCCGCTTCGATCGCTCTCCCCCGCCGATCGTCGCGCGTGCTCCATGTCTGTTGTGGGAACAAATAGCGCCCACAACACCCCGGAGTACGCGAAACCCCGTCGACTCTCCGCCCTGAGAAACGCTCTCAAAAGAAAGAACTCTCAGAGGCGGGCAGGCGACCCGAGGGCCGCGCTGCCACGGCGCCGCGTTGCGCCGGACCGCTACCCTACCGGAGTTTCTACTGATACGCCACACCATCTGTTCCTGTTCGGCCGTCTTTTTACGCGCAGCGATCCGGCTGTTTCAGGCGTCCACTCGAAACGAGGGAGGACCCGATCGGCCGATGCAGTTCGGTCAATGTACGGTTTCGTCCGATCCTTCGGAGTACGAATGCGCCGATGGCTCCAAGCCGGCGATGGGACCGGCCGCCAGCCCGATACGAGTATCGGACCAACTCGGCGACCTACCCTAGACTTCGGCAAGATAGTGAGTTTCGGCGTCGGAGGAAAGCCCGACCCGGGCGATCCGTCTGTTCGCAATATGTTAGAATCACCGGTCGTCGGCGTCCTTTGCTGAGCCGGATTCCCCTTCTGGCCTTGCCCGGCCGACCGGGCTGCACGAACCATTCGACGCAAAGCCAGCCCCAATCACCAACCCTCAACGCCCCGGAGCACACCCGATGGCCTTCAAGCTGCCCGACCTCCCGTACGACCCCGCCTCGCTCGAGCCCCACATCGACGCCGCCACCATGAACATCCACCACGGCAAGCACCACCAGGCCTACGTCGACAAAGCCAACGTCGCGCTCGAAGAAAGCCCGTGGAGCGACAAGAGCCCCGAAGACGTCGTCGCCGCGATCGGTGAGTTGCCGGAGTCCATCCGCACGGCCGTGCGCAACAACGCCGGCGGGCACGTGAACCACTCGCTCTTCTGGCAGATCATGGCGCCAGCCGGTGACGGCGGCTCGCCCAGCGCCGAACTCGCCGCCGCGATCGACGAAGCCTGCGGCTCGATGGACGCGTTCAAGGACGCTTTCGCTGCCGCCGCCGTCGGCCGATTCGGCTCGGGCTGGGCCTGGCTCGTGGCGCACAAGGGCGGCAAGGTCGAGGTCGGCTCGACGGCCAATCAGGACAGCCCGCTCATGGGCAAAGCGATCGCGGGCATCGAGGGCGCCCCGCTGCTCGGCCTCGATGTCTGGGAGCACGCCTACTACCTCAACTACCAGAACCGCCGGCCCGACTACGTCAAGGCGTGGTGGAACGTCGTGAACTGGAACAAGGTCAACGAGCTGTACGCCGCCGCGAAGTAAACGCGGCTCTGCTGCGACCAGGCCTTGGCAACGGATACTGCACCTCGGACCTCACACCCGGTACATCACACCTTGAAACAACGGATCCTCATCATGGCACTCGTCTCCGGCCCGTTCGTCGCGGTTGCGATCCTGTTCTACGCCGTCGTCATCGGGGTGCAGCAAGGCCCCGACATGACCGCCCCCGCCCGGGGTCCCGGCGCCGGCCAGACCGGCGGCGCCAACGCCATAGGCGAGTGGCTCGCCGGCGGCGCCCGCGACGCGACGGTCACCCAACGCCGGGAGCTCGACGGCAATCTCGCCGAAGCCGAAGCGGCGCACACGGCCGAGATCGAAGTGGCCGAGATCGAAGCGGCCGAGCCCGAATTCGTCGAGCCGGAGAAGCTGCCGCAGGGCTTTGTGCTTGTGGTCAAGGACCTGTCCGATGTCTCCAGCGACGAGCGGCCAGTGTTCGTCGCCAGCAACGCGGGCGGCTGGAACCCGGCCGACCCGCGCACCATCATGGAGCCGCGATCCGACCAGCGGTGGCAGTTCATCACCAACGAACCGATCGACGTCACCGGTCGGCTGGAGTTCAAGTTCACCCTCGGCTCGTGGGACACCGTCGAGACCGACGCCGACGGTGAGAACACCGAGAACCGCACCCTCCCGCTCGTCGATGTCTCGACCCTCGAGCCGGGCGAACGCCCGATCATCGAGATGGAACTCATCCAGTTCCGCGAGGCGCCGGAGGGCTCGGTCGGCGTCAGCCGCGTCGACCCGTACCGCCCGATCAACGCGTCGGGCACGATCCGCCGACTGCCCGTCAGCGGCGGCGCCGGCGGCGCGGCCGGGCTCGTCCGCGATCTCATCGTCTGGCTCCCGCCGGGCTACGACGACTCTGACAAGACCTACCCGGCGTTCTACCTCTTCGACGGCCAAAACCTGTTCGACGCGCTCCCCGGCGTGCACGGCGAGTGGCGTGCCGACGAAACCGCGACACAGCTCGTCAGCGCGGGCCGCATCGAGCCCATGATCATCGTCGGTGTGCCGCATGCCGAGCAGTTCCGGGCGGAGGAGTACGTGCCCGATCGCCTCTTCGGCATCGGGGGCGTGGAGCCGCACGGCGACGACTTCGCCGAGTGGTTCATGCGCGAGGTGAAGCCGCGGGCCGAGCGGGCCTTCCGCATCGACCCGTCGCCCGAGCAGACCGTCATCGGCGGCGCCTCCCTCGGCGCGGTCATCGCGGTGCACATCGCCGACACGCACCCCGGGCAGTTCGGCGGTTTGCTGATCGAGTCCATCCCGGCGATCGAGGCCAGCCATCCGTCGGCGGATTTGGTTCGGGCGATCGACTCGTGGCCCGGCCGCGCATTCGTCGGCGTGGGCGGCCGCGAACTCGGCGACGACGCCGAAGCGAACGCCAAATACGTCGCGTGGGCCAACGCGCTCGACGACTACCTTCGCGAGCAGGGTGTCGACACAACGCTCGTCATCCAGCCGAACGCCAGCCACAACGAAGACGCCTGGGCCGAGCGCTTCCCGGCGGCGCTGCGGTTCTTCTTCGCGAACTGACAACTCCGCGGCATACTGGGCGTGTGCGCCTCCCGCTAAGCAAGCCGTATCGCGCGTTTCCCGAACTCGATCCGTTCACGGATCTTGAGTGTCAAGTCTTCGTGGCCGAGTCGAACCGTCGGCATCGCTGGTCGGGGCGCGTGGTGGGCGTTGCAATGTCGCTGTGCATCGCCATCGCCCTTGGCATTGCGATTTCGCTCGTGAACAACATCGGTCAACAACATGTGCTAGACACCACCGGGCGACCATTGCCGGTTTGGAGGGCAACCGCCGCGATAGCTGTGCCGCTGATTGCCGGCTGCGCTGTTGCTTTGTTAATCCGTGACCGCTGGCTGCTCACCGTGCTACGCCGCCGCATCAATCGAGCACGGTGTCACAACTGCCGTTACTCCCTCCTTGGCCTCGCAATCGAACGCGGCGATTTCGGCGATCGAGTCACCTGCCCCGAGTGCGGCGCCCGAACCTCGCTCAAGTCGGCCGGGCTGACCGCCGAAGACCTTTTATCGCCCCCGACGACCGCGTCGGCCTAGCTACGGCGAAACGAGGGACCCGCCGCGGGCCTTACTCGTATCAGATAGACGGGGACGTTCGTCGCGCGCCCCACGACACCGGAGGGGCAATGCGCCTAACGGTCAGCGATCTTGCACGTTCGTTCCACTCGCTCGATCGCCTCGACGAGGCGTCGGCCCGCAAGCGGCTACGCCTCGCCCGCGATCTCGGCCGTGATGCGCCGCTTGTGGCGTGGAGTGTCACGCTGTTCGTGTTCGCCGCCGCGCTGGCGGCCGTGCCCGAGATCGAGTCCTGGTCGCGTTCTCTCTTTGGCCAGCCGGTCAGCGCGTCGCTCGCCGAGCAACTCGCGACATGGGCGCTGCCCGCGGGCGGCTTGCTGGCCGCGGTGCTGGGTCTGTGCGTGCGCGACTGGATGCTCGGTCGAGCGCTCGCCAAGCCCGAGACGCTGCGTCGCTGTGTGACGTGCGACCACGATCTGACGGACCTGCCCGAGTCGAGCACGGGCGACGTGCGGTGCCCCGAGTGCGGCCGCGTGTCGTCGATCGATTGATACCGAGCGACTGCTAGAACGCCAGCACCTTCGTCGGCCGGAACGCGCGTCCCAGCACATCCCGAGGCTCGGCGCTCAGCCACTTGGCCAACACCTCGGAGTACACACTGCGGAAGTCGGTCGTGAAGCGCAGGTCGCCGTTGTCGAGGTTGGTCAGCGACGGGTGCCGACCGTGCACGCCGGGCTTGACCATGGGCCCGAAGAGCATCATCGGCGCCGCGGCGCCGTGGTCGGTGCCGCCGCTGGAGTTCTGCCCAACGCGCCGGCCGAACTCGCTGAAGCTCATCGTGAGCACGCGCTGGTCGGAACCGTGCTCTTTCAGGTCCGCGTAGAACGCGCGCACGGCTTGGGCGAACGTCCGCAGCAACTGCGCGTGCCGGCCGTTCGCGCCGCCCTGGCCGGCGTGCGTGTCGAAGCCGCCGAGCGTGACGTAGTACACGCGCGTGGGCAGCTCGGCCCGGATCATGCTCGAGACCATCTGCAGCTGTCGGCCGAGGTCGCTGTTCGGGAAACGCACCATCGGCTGCACGCCCACGGCCTTGCGGATCTTCACGCTCGAAACCTGCGCATCCAGCGCCGTGCGCGTGAGGAATGAAGCGTTGGAACCGCCGTGACTGTCATGACTGTCTTCGGCCGCCATTTCGCCGGCGCCGTCGATGAGTTGTTCGTACGGGTCGGCGAGCGCGTCATGCACATCGCGTCCCGACCAGCGGAACAGATCGGCCGTCTCGAACGCGACGGGCTGGATCGAGCGTCCTTGGAGCGCGAGCGGCGCTTCCTTGCCGATCGCGACCGGCGGCTCGATCGGGTTCGCCATAGCGCTTTCCTGCGTCGGGCATTCGCTGTCGAAGTAGCGCCCGAGCCATCCATCGCCGGTCGCCCGCGGGTCGGCTGTGTGCCAGATATCCATGGACGTGAAGTGCGAGCGGTTGGGGTTCGGGTAGCCCACGCCGTGCACGATCGAAGCGAGCCCGTCGTCAAAGAGGTCTTTGACGCCTTCGAGCGCCGGGTGCAGGCCGATGCCCGGCGCCGACCGGCCGAACGAGAGCGCGTCGCGCTCCCGGATGCCGATGCCCGGGCGGGCGCGGAAGTAGGCGTCATCGCCGAAGGGCACGACCGTGTTCAGCCCGTCGTTGCCGCCCGAGAGCTGCACGACCACGAGCACACGGCCCTCATCCACGCCCGGCACGCTGGTCATGCCGGCCTGCGCCGCGGGCAGCCACCGGGCCGAGGACTGCAAGAACGCGGGCGCGAAGACCGACGCCGACGCGAACAGCGCGGCACGCGACATCAGTTCGCGCCGCGTGTACGCATTGGCCTTGGATGGATCGTGGTGCAAGCTCATCGCGCGGTCTCCCGGTCGGAACAGAACTTCGTTAGCACAGTTGGTACTCCGGCATCGCGGTCACCAGCAGCAGGGCGCCCGTGATGACATCGGGCTTGGGCCCGCCGTGCTCGCGCACGAACGCGGCGATGCGTCGCTGGACCGGGGCGGGCGATCGGCCGAGCGTGAGGCGGAGCAGGTAGCCCGCGACGCGGTCGGCGTCGCGCTCGGCCCCCGGCTCGGCATCGGCCAGGCTTGCGAGCAGCGCGCTCGGGTCGTAGGCGTACTCGGTATCCGGCTCGCCGAAACCTCCCGGCTTGGCGCCGGTCAGCAGGTACACCAGCAGGTTCTGCCGCACGAACAGCGTGGACGTGTTGATCCACGCGCGCCCGCCGTCCCAGCCCTTCACGCTCGGGGGGTAGAACAAGCTCTGCCCCATCCGGTCGAGCCCGTCGAGCACGGCCGACAGACTCCGGGGCGGCGCGTTGAGCGAGCGGATCGCGCCCACCGCCAGCGTCACCGGGCTCTTGATCTGCTCGTTGCGATCGGATGCCTCGTAGAAGTGCCGGCTGCGGAACATCGCGCGCAGCACCGGACCGAGCTCGTACTTTGACTTGGCCAGCAGGCCCGCGAGCGAGCGCACGTAGGCGCGCGTCGCCGGGTCCTGGTCTCGTTCGTTCGTGGGCAGGTCGGCGACGAAGAACCGGTACAGCTTCGACGCGACGAAGAGCGGGCAGTCCCTGCGTGCCAGGATCGCGCGCACAAAGTCGTCGCCGTCGAGCGTGCCCTGCACGCCCAGGATCGACTTCGACCCGCCGTCGTGGTTGCGTTCGTTGAAGTAGAACGTGTTGTTCCGGAACGTGTACCCCGTGAGCGCCCGCGCGCCCTCTTGAATGTCGCGCTCGCTGTAGTTCCCCTCGCCGAGGCTGAACAGCTCCATCAACTCGCGGGCGAGGTTCTCGTTCGGCTCGCGCTTGCTCGAGTCGTTGTTGTCGAGGTACGCGAGCATCGCCGGGTCGCGGATGATCGCGCGCAATAGTTCACCGAAGTTCCCGGCCGCGTGCTTGCGGAACAGCCGGTTCTGCATCAGCATGTGGTGGCTGTTCTCGATCGTGCGGTAGCTGGTTGCGAAGTGCCCGTGCCAGAACAGCGTGAGTTTCTCTTCGAGCGGCCTCGGCGTTTCGATCAGCCGTTCGAGCCACCAGCCGCGGATGCTCAGCATCTGCCGGCGGTCGTCGCGCTGGGCGCGCTGGCGTTCGAGCCGAAAGCGCGCGACCGCGTCCTCATTACGGCTGGCCAAGGCCCGCCGATACGCGGCCCGCTCCTCTTCGGTCGGTTCGCGCATGATGTTCGCGTCGAACTCGCCGTCGGTATCGGCGCGGAACGGGATCGAGTCGTACCGCACGAGATGATCGACCGCCCGGTCCAGCCCCCAGCCGGCGAGCGTGGCGATCTGCTTCGGCGTCCCGCCGAACCCCGCGCGCCACAGCAGCCGCCGGGCGTGCTCGTAACCGAACGCCTCATCGCGCAGCGGCGAAAGATCACTCGGCAGTCTTGCCGGGGCGCCATCGGCACTGTTGGGTCCAGGTTGTGCTCCAACGGCGCGGGACATGGGAGGGCTCCAAGGACCTGCGATCAGAGGTTCAACGCCGCAGCCCTGACTCGATTGCAGCCCCGACGGGGATTCCGCAAGGCGTGCGCTTGGCTCGACCCCTTGTCGAACCTTTCGGCTCTCAGCGCCAGCGGTTGGCCCGAGAATGCCGATCGGACGCGGTTTTCGGTTCCGCGATGCGGCTGGGGTCGCTAGCGCGCTCCGCGTGCCACCCGCAGCCCGAGCACGGTCCCGAGCGTGACGAGGCCCAGCAGCAGGGCGCCGTTGGCCTGGTGGGCGGTCGCGAGCAGGACCTCTAGCACCGGCGCGTCGGGCGCCTCGGTGAGAGTGTCGTAGGTGGGGATAGCCCCCCGGTCGTCGGCGCCCAGCACCGCGAGCAACGCCCCGAAGCCCAGCACGAACTGGAACCCGACCACGCCGACGATCCACTTGCCCACACCGGCGGCGCGCGTCGCGAAGAGCGCGAACCCGAGCCAGACCACGGCGATGGTCGCGACGATCGCGAAGCCGACGTGCGTCCAGAGCGCGTGGGTCATCGCGAGATGGCGGTACGCGCCGCCCATGCCGAGTTGGAAGATCAGGCAGCCGAGCGCCGCGACACCGAGCCACGCGAGCCGCCCGGCGCGAGCATCGGATGCATGCCTTTGATCGTGGTCGATCGGCGCCAGCGCCCCCGCGAGCGCGACCGCCGCGGCGAACACGAGTTGCCCGCCGATGCCGTGCAACAACGCGAAGACCTCGCTATTGGCTGTCACGCGGACGCCCCCGAGCATGCCCTGCACACAGACGAGTGTGAACGCCGCGCCTGCGGCCCATTTGGTCCGCGCCGTCACCACGCCCCACGCCGCGATCCCGAGCGCCACGACAAACACGATCGCCGCGACCGCGAAGAACGCGATGGTCGGCGCGCGCTCCGTGGCCTGCAGAACCAGAGCGCTCAGCGCGATCGAGAGAAGCATGAAGGTGACGATCGCCGCGCGCACGCCCTCGCCGCGGGCCCGCGCGGGGCCCGTCCAGATCGCCAGCAGCGCGAGGATCGAGACCAGCCCGGCCATCGCGCCGAAGAGCCGGTGCGAGTGCTCAAGGAAAATCCGTGGGTGCGCCATCAGGCCGATGGGGTACAAGAACATGTTGGCGCCGAACGTCCCGGGCCAGTCCGGCACGGCCATTCCGCTCTCGGTGCTGGTGACCAGCCCGCCGATGAGCAGCAGGGGGGCGATGGCGACGGCGGCCAGCATCGCCAGCACGCCGCGACGACGCGAGGCGGTGGACAGCCAGCCGTCTGAGGTGACCGCTTCGCGTCGCCCGCCCAGTGCGCCCGCGATCAGACCGACCGCGACACAAGCCGCGATGAACCCGATCGCCATCACGGCGGCCGATGGGTGAAGAGCGCCGACGTCGGCTTTGGATGAGATCGCCGCCGGGTCGGGCGCGGCCTCGGGTTGCTCGCTGAGGCGAGAGCCGATGAGGAGCAAGTTCAAGCACGCCGCCGAGAGCCCCGCGGCGCCGCCCGCCGCCAAAGCCGCCTTGCGACCGGCCATCGGCGCGACCCGCCCGGCCACGAACGCCCCGAACGCGAGGGCCGACAGCAGCGCCAAACCGGCAACGCCTTCCGGCAGGCTGAGCCCGGGCAGGTGCGTCACAAACCAGAGGCACCACATCAACAGGGCCGTCCCGATGCCCGTGATTCCCCCGGCAATCAGCGTCTCACGGACGGAGGCGCCGCGGGCGATCACCCGAGGCTGGGTCGGGTCTTGGTGAGCGGCGTGGGCGGTCGATCCGGTGATGATCGAGGTCATGGCGGAGTGTAGGAAGGGACCGAACACGTGCCGCGCGAGTTCCTGCGACACAGTCTCAATTGCGGCCCCGCAAGATCCCCGGCTTGACAGATTCGGTCAGACCGGAAAGTCTGCTGTCGTACAAGAACAAATGCGGATATCCCGATCATGAGCACTCTCGGCTGTGATCGGTTTCTGTATGGAATGTCGATGGAGTCCGATGTGCGGGTCAAGGCCGCGCTTGAACGCACTCGGGGCACGCCCGCGACACGCGTAGATGAGGATCTCAGATGCTCTTCGGTAAATGGATGAACGCGCTCCCGACACTCGGCGCCGTGGGCGGCGGGATGACCACGATGGTGGTCGTCGCGGGGGGTTGGTACTACCTCACGCCGGACTTCTTTGAAGTGGGTTACATGCCCACGCAGCCCGGCGCGGGGTTCAACCACCAGCTGCACGCGGGCGAGCTCGGCGTTGACTGCCGGTATTGCCACTACCACATCGAGGAATCGCCCGAGGCGAACATCCCGCACGTGGGCGTGTGCTACGGCTGCCACGCGGAGACGCGGCTCCAGAACTATCAGTACCACGACGTGGCCTGGGTGCGCGAGGCGTACGCCGAGGACGCGTCGATCCCGTGGCGCCGCGTGCACAAGCTGCCCGACTACGTGCGCAACTTCCCGCACCATGTGCATATCAAGGCCGGCGTGTCGTGCTACTCGTGCCACGGCCAGATCATGGGGCAGGTCGTGGTCGCGCAGGAACACAGCCTGGGCATGGGTTGGTGTCTGGATTGCCACCGCAACCCGACCGAGCACCTGCTCGGCGAAGAAGACCACGACAAGCTGTACGACCTGACCTGGGTCGAGGAGCACTTTAAAGAACGCGACCGCTCGGGCGTCGGCCAGATTGATGCCGAGGCGGTGCTCGACGCGCTGCACAAGGCGCCGCCGCAGAACGGCACGGCGTGCCACCACTGACTTCTGGCTTCTTTGAGACTTCTTTGAGAGAGCTTCCGGCGATCGGAATTTCGGATTCGGCATTTGGAAAGCAGGAACACGATGGCTCAAGATCAATGCCCGTCGACCAAGGGTCACAAGACGCCGAACGCGGAAGCGCGTGAGCTGGCGACCGTCGCCGGCCGGGTTTCCGGAACAGGCGCTTCGGGCCCGATGAAAGCCTGGCGCTCGCCGGAAGAGTTCGCCGACGCGCCGGAGTTCCGCGATTGGGTCGAGCGCGAGTTTCCCGCGGGCGCCAGCGAGCTCGAGCACAACACTCGGCGTGACTTCGTCAAGCTGATGGGCGCGTCGCTGGCGCTGGCCGGCGCCGCGACAATCCCCGGCTGCCGTCGCCCCGATCACAAGATCATGTCGTACTCCAGCGAAGTGCCCGAGGAAGTGATCCCGGGCACGCCGCTCTTCTTCGCGACGTCGTTCCCCCTGCCGGGCGGCGGCGCCGAGGGCTTGGTCGTCGAAACGCACACGGGCCGACCGACCAAGGTCGAGGGCAACCCGTTGCACCCGATCAGCCAGGGTGCTTCGTCCGCGTGGGCGCAGGCCTCGGTCCTCGGCTTGTATGACCCCGACCGCCTGAAGTTCCCCGTCTTCAACAACCCGGCCCGGGGCCGACTCGACGCGACGTGGGACGACTTCCGCGCGTGGCAGGGCGAGCACTTTGCCAAGTTCGACGCGACCCGCGGCTCCGGGCTCGCGTTCGTCGTCGACCGCGTCAGCAGCCCGACCCGCGACGCGATGAAGGCGCGCGTGATGGAGCGTTGGCCCGACGCGATGTGGGTTTCTTGGGATCCCGTCGCCGACGAGACCGGGCTCGAAGGCGCCCGCGCCGCGTTCGGCCAGCCGCAGGCCGAACTGCTGAGCCTCGACAAGGCCAAGGTCCTGCTCACCCTCGACCGCGACGTGGTGCAGCACGAGCCCGGCGCCTTGGTCAACGCCCGCGGCATGTCGGCCGCGCGACGCGTGATGCACTCCGGCGACGCGATGTCGCGTGTCTACAGCGTCGAGTCGACCGTCACCCTCACCGGCGGGATGGCCGACCACCGTTTGGCGTTGGCTTCGTCGCGCATCCCCGCGTTCGCTGTGGCGCTCGCTCAGAAGCTGGGCGAGAGCGTGCCGGCGATCGCCGCCATGGCCCGAGATCTGGCGGCGCCCACGGGCGAGGACATCGACGCTGAGTTCGTAGAAGCCGTCGCCGAAGACCTGCTCGCCCATCGCGGCGAGGGCCTGATCGTCGCGGGTCGCACGCAGCCCGGCGCCGTGCGTGCATTGGTGCACGGGCTGAACGAAGCCTTGGGGAACACGGGCACGACGGTTTCGTACCGCCCGCTGACCGGCGACGCGGCCGAATCGCCCGCCGCCTGGATGCGCACGCTGACGCGTTCGATGGCCGCGGGCGCTATCGACACGCTCGTCGTCGTCGGCGCCAACCCGGTCTACGACACGCCGAACGAGATCGGCTTCGAAGCCGCGATGGCGCAGGTCAACACGACCGTCACGCTGAGCGTGGCGATGAACGAGACCGAGGCGCTCTCGACCTGGTCGCTCAACGGCCAGCACCCGCTGGAATCGTGGGGCGACACCGAAGCCAACGACGGCACGATCGCGCCGATTCAGCCCATGATCGCCCCGATCTACGACCCCGCGATGAGCGAGGTCGAGTTCCTCGCGCTGCTCGCCGGCGAAGAGAACCCCGACGGCTACGAGTTGGTCCGGGCCGAATGGTCGCGGCGTCTCAACGGCCTCTCCGGCGATTCGTTCGAGACCGCGTGGCGCCGAGCGTTGCACAACGGCGTCCTGCCGGGCACGACCGATCCGGGCGATCAGCCGAGCGTGAACGCGGCTGCCGTGACCCGCGCCGTCGCGTCGCTGCGTGTTCCGGCAGCGCCGAGCGAAGGTGACCTGGAAGTCGTGTTCACGACCGGCCAACTCCGCGACGGCCGCTACGCGAACCTGTCGTGGCTTCAGGAACTGCCCCACGACGCGACGCGCGTGGTGTGGGACAACCCGGTCCTCATGAGCCCCAAGACCGCCCGCGATCTGGGCGTCTGGGCGTACGACGACCCGAACGATGTCTACACCGGTCGCCAGATTCCCAAGGCCCGCATGGCCGTGGTCTCGGTCAACGGCACGCCGATGGAACTGCCCGCGTGGGTCTGCCCCGGCATGCCCGACGGCACGCTCGCGCTCGAACTCGGCTACGGCCGAACGAAGGCCGGCGCGATCGCCGACGGCGTCGGCTTCGATGTCACGCGCGTGCGGCCCGGCGGCGGCGTGTTCGTCGCTCGCGGCGCCACCTGCGAGCGTGGGCGAGGTCGCTACCAGATCGTCTCGACACAGAACCACTGGTCGCTCGAAGGCCGCGAAACGATCATCCGCGAAGCCGACAAGCCCGCGTGGGACAAGTACGGCGACGAACTGAAGGTCAAGCCCGACCCGATCTACGGCGAGCCGGTTATCTCGCTCAACTTTGCCGAGCGCTTGGGCGAGCTCAGCCACACGCCCGAAAACCGCTCGATCTACGACAACCCGTACAACAACAGCCCCGACGCGCCCGACGCGGAGAACTTGACCAAGGACCACCTCGGCCGCCCGATCCCGCCGCAGTTCAGCCGCGGGCCGCAGTGGGGCATGACGATCGACATGAGCACCTGCACGGGTTGCGGCGTGTGCACGATCGCGTGCCAGGCGGAGAACAACATCCCCGTCGTCGGCAAGCGCGAGGTCGCCAAGGGCCGCGAGATGCACTGGATCCGCGTGGACCGGTACTTCCTGGGCGACGACCTCGACCACCCCGAGGGCCTGGCGTACCAGCCGATCGCGTGCGTGCACTGCGAGAACGCGCCGTGCGAGGTGGTCTGCCCGGTCAACGCGACGGTGCACGACGACGAAGGCCTCAACGCGATGGTCTACAACCGCTGCATAGGCACGCGGTACTGCTCGAACAACTGCCCGTACAAAGTGCGCCGGTTCAACTTCTTCGACTACAGCCAGGCCAAGTTCAAGGCGGGCAGCCCGCTGACCGAAGCCGTGGGCGTCGAGATCCCCAACGAGAACTTCATCCCGCCGCGGCTGCGCAAGAAGCTCGACGAGATCCAGAAGATGAAGATGAACCCGGACGTCACCGTCCGCGGTCGCGGCGTCATGGAAAAGTGCACGTACTGCGTCCAGCGCATCAACCGCGCCCGCTACGAGCTCAAGCTCCAGGACATCAGCCCCGCCGACATGCCCGACGGGTTCTTCCAGGCCGCCTGCCAGCAGGCCTGCCCGAGCCAGTCGATCGCGTTCGGCAACATCCTCGATGAGACCAGCAAGGTCGCCGAGGCCCGCAAGAACGGGCGCTCCTTCGGCCTGCTCAACTACATCAACACCCGCCCGCGGACGAACCACCTGCTGCGGGTGCGCAACCCGAACCCGAAACTGCGCAAGCCCTACGACGAGCCGTTCCATCATGGCAAGCACGATGACCACGGCGACGGGCACGGTTCGGACCACGGTCACGACCACGGCGACGGCCACAGTTCCGATCATGGGTCGGATCATGGCGAAGCGCACAGCGCCGCCACCAAACGCCGCACACTGAAGCTGCCCGTGCTGGGTGAAGTCGCAACCGTGCCCACGGCGCAAGACCTGTTGATGAAGCAAGCCACCGGAGGCCTGGCATGAGCTCGATTCACCCCGACAAAGTCACCGCCGAACGTTTGGCGGGCGTGCAAGGCGGGCCTCAGTCGCCCTCCGTGGCCGGCGAACCCGTCGGCGACGGAACGCTGATCGAAGACCCGCGCGTCCGGGCGCCGTTGGTGCTCAATGACCGCAGCTTCGGCGAGGTCACCGACATCGTCTGCGGCTATACCGAGAACAAGCCCGGCAAGTGGTGGCTGCCCGCCGTCCTGCTGTGCGCTTCGGTCGCGGGCCTGCTCCCGCTGATGATCGGCTTCCTGGTCATCACGGGCGTCGGCGTCTGGGGCCTCAACAACCAGGTCAACTGGGCGTGGGACATCACCAACTTCGTCTTCTGGATCGGTATCGGCCACGCCGGCACGCTGATCAGCGCCATCCTCTGCATCTTCAAGCAGAACTGGCGCACGGCGGTCAACCGGTCGGCCGAGGCGATGACGATCTTTGCCGTGATCTGCGCGGGCATCTTCCCGGGCATCCACGTCGGCCGCGTCTGGTTCGCGTGGTTCCTGTTCCCGATCCCCAACTACAACTACATCTGGCCCAACTTCCGCAGCCCGCTGCTGTGGGATGTCTTCGCCGTGTCGACGTACGCGACCGTCTCGCTGCTCTTCTGGTACATGGGCATGATCCCCGACCTGGCGACGCTGCGCGACCGGGCGGACCGCCGCCTGCGTCTGGGCACGCAGGCCAAGAACTTCCCGTTCCTGCCGTTCGGGTCCGATCACCTCCGCGCCTACGGCTACGGCGTGCTGAGCCAGGGCTGGCGCTTCTCCAGTCGGCACTGGATCCGGTACGAAACCGCCTACCTGCTGCTCGCCGGCATATCGACGCCGCTCGTGCTCAGCGTGCACTCGATCGTGTCGTTCGACTTCGCGACGTCGGTCGTGCCGGGCTGGCACACCACGATCTTCCCGCCGTACTTCGTCGCGGGCGCCATCTTCGGCGGCTTCGCGATGGTGCTGCTCCTGCTCATCCCCGCACGCCTGCTGTTCCCGAACTTCAAGGACTTCCTCACGCTCAAGCACCTCGAAACCATGGCCAAGATCATCCTGGTCACGGGTATGATGGTCGGCTTCGCGTACTCGATGGAGTTCTTCATCGCTTGGTACGGCGGCAACGCGTTCGAGCTCTACGCCTTCCTGGGCAACCGCGTCGATCCGTCGCTGGCGCCGTACTGGTGGGCGTACTGGGCGATGATCTTCTGCAACGTCGTCACGCCGCAGGTCTTCTGGTTCCGCGCGATGCGGACCAATCCGATGGTGATCTGGATCGTCGCGGCGTTCGTCACGGTGGGCATGTGGTTCGAGCGGTTCGTCATCATCGTGACGAGCCTGCACCGCGCGTGGCTGCCTGGCGAGTGGCACATGTTCTACCCCACGCTGGTCGACATCGGCACGTTTGTCGGCTCGATCGGGCTGTTCCTCATGCTGTTCCTGTTGTTCTTGAGGTTCCTGCCCGTGTTCGCGATCGCGGAGTTGAAGGCCGTGCTGCCGCAGGCCTCGCCGCACCCCGATCATCACGAAGGCGATCACGGCGCCGACGACAAGGTCCCGCACCAAGACCCGATCAACGCGGCTAAGGGAGCGCACTAATGGCGATCAGTGACTACTTCCCGTTCTTCCCCAAGAGCCCGCCCCGGTTCGTCGCCGCCTCGGGCGCCCCGATCGCCGGCGCGCTCGCGCGGTTCGAGGACCCCGCCGCGGTCTATCACGCCGCGGAAACGATGCGCGACGCGGGGTACACCAAGTTCGATGTCATGGCGCCCTTCCCGATCCACGGCATCGACGAAGCCATGGGCATGAAGCGTTCGCCCTTGCCCATGATGGTCGCCGGCGGCGGGTTCACCGGCGCCGGGCTCGGCTACCTGCTCCAGTGGTGGACCACCTCGGTGGACTACGCGTTGGTCGTGCAGGGCAAGCCCTACGGCGCGTGGGAGCCGTTCCTCATGGTCACGTTCGAGATGGGCGTGCTGGGCGCGGCGTTCACCGCGCTGTTCGGCATGCTCGCGCTCAACGGCCTGCCGCGCTTCCACCACCCGCTGTTCAACAGCGAGAAGTTCCTGAGCGCGTCCGACGACCAGTTCTTCATCGCCGTCGAAGCCGACGACCAACGCTTCGACCCCGACCGCGTGCGACGCGAGCTCGAGAGCGCGGGCGGGCACGACATCGAACTCATCGAAGAGACGGAGGGCGCGGCGTGAAGCAGCGAACACCGATCCATACCCAGATCCACGCCCGAGGCGCCGTCCGGGCCTGCGTCGCGCTCGGGCTCGCCGCCACCGTCGCCCTCGGGCTGACGGCCTGCCGGGGTGAGCGCACCGACGCGCCGCCGCGGCAGTTCTTCCCTGGCATGGACGACAACCCGCGCTGGGACCCACAAGAGCAGTCCGAGTTCTACGCCGATGGTCGCACCATGCGGCCGCGCGTCGCGGGCACGGTCGCGTTCGGGCGTTCGGCCGTCGCGGTCGATCAGGATTGGGCCGATGAGTACGCCTCGCAGCGAGCGCTCATGCTCAAGGACGACCCGCGCGTCTACGAAGCCCGCGAGAGCGACGGCTCGTTCGTGCGCGACATCCCCGTCGAGGTCAACGAGGCGCTGCTCGCCAGCGGCAAGAAGCACTACGAGATCTACTGCGCCGCCTGCCACGGCTACACCGGCGACGGGCTCGGCATGGTCGGCTCGCGCTGGTCCTACCCCCTGCCCAGCTTCCACGACATCAAGTACATCGACAAAGACGCGCCCGAGGGCCTCGCGCTCGACGGCTACCTCTGGAACATCGTTCGTTTCGGCAAGTACGACGAGCAGGGCGCCCAAAAGATGCCCGGCTACGCCCACGCGATCGACGAGCAGGAAGCCTGGGGCGTGGTCCTCTACCTCCGGGCGATCCAGCAGGCCCGCCGGGCCTCGATCGAGGACGTCCCGTCCACCGAACGCCCGATGCTGCAACGCCAGCGCGGCCCAGCCCAGACCAACGTCAACCCGACGAACGAACAAGACACGATGGGAGGCGAGTGATGTCGCAGATCACCGCGGGATCGATGGGGTCATCGGGCGGTTCTTCTTCGGGAGGCGCCCCCAAGATCCATGATCCCAAGCTCGCCGCCCACCCGGCGTTGCACGCCGAGAACATCACCCTGCCCGCGGGCGCCACCGAAGGCCTCAGCCGCGGGTTCTTCGCCGTCGGCGGCCTGGCGCTGCTCGTGACCGTCGCTGGCTACTTCGCCGTCGGCCCGGGCCGCGCCGTGGGGGCGCTGCACGTCGGCACGATGACCGCGCTGGCCGCGGCGCTCGGGGCGCTCTTCTTCACGCTCATTTTCCACTCGGTCAACGCCGGGTTCAGCGCCACGCTGCGTCGGCAGTTCGAGAACGTCTTCGCCGCCATGCCCGTCCCGCTCGCCTTCGCGATCGTCTTCCTGCTCGCCGAACTCATCGGCGGCGGGTACGTGATGCAGTGGATCGGCCTCGAGTACGGCGACGACTATCTGCTCGATAAGAAGACACCCTTCCTCAACGAGCCCTTCTGGGTCATCCGGGGTCTGTTCTACGCCGGCATCTGGATGTTCATCATCACGCAGCTCCGCCTCTGGTCGCTCCGCCAAGACGAGACCGGCGACTGGCGCCTCACGCGCAAGGCCCGGTTCCTCAGCGGCTGGGGCCTCTTGGTCATGGCGCTCACGACCGCATTCGCGTCGTTCGACTGGCTGATGGCCGTGGACTTCCGCTTCTTCAGCACCATGTGGGGCGTCTGGTACTTCTCGGGCGGCATGACGACGTCGCTCTCGTTCGTGATCCTGATCCTGGCCGCACTCCGACTGAGCGGGCGCCTGACCGACTGCGTGACCAAGGAGCACTTCCATGATCTCGGCAAGCTGCTCTTCGGGTTCACGGTCTTCTGGGCCTACATCTCGTTCAGCCAGTACTTCCTGATCTGGTACTCGAACATCCCCGAGGAAACGATCTTCTTCGCCGTGCGTCTCGAGAACGGCTGGGAGAACATGTTCGCCTTCCTCGCGTTCGGGCACTTCATCGCGCCGTTCTTCATCCTGCTGATCCGCAACGTCAAGCGCTCCACTGCGGGCCTGGCGCTGATCTCGATCTGGATGATCCTGATGCAGGTCATGGACATGATCTATGTCATCCGCCCGATGACCGGCGACGCCGAGGGCGGCGGCGGGTTCATGACGATCTGGCTCGATATCGCCGGCGCCGCGGCGGTGCTCTGCCTCTTCGCGGGCCTGATCATCCGGAAGGTCGGCGCCTCCCCGCTCGTCGCGGTCAACGACCCCCGCATGAGCGAGGCGCTCCGTCACAAGAACTATGTCTGATTGATCCTTGTAAAATACGAACAGATGGTCCGGCTCTGTCAGGTTGCCGGGATCGTCCGTCAGAAGCCCATCAAATCGAGGGAGCCGCCCTCCGCCCCGTGAGCCCAACCGAACTACTGTCGAACTGTAAGAAATCCGGCTCGGTGGGATCCGCGAATGCACCGACAAAGGCGTCGAGCGCGACGCAGGGAACGCACGTATGCAGCACGTTGACCACGAGCACGACCAACCCGACGCCTGGCATCGGCACACCGCCGCCGAGGGCGCCCCGCAGGCCGAGCACGCCTCGCGCGTGAGCGCGCTGGGCGTGACTGTCGTCCTTGCCGGCCTGACCGTCGCGGTCATCTTCGTCATCATCATCAGCGTCATTTATCTGAACAGCTACCGGTCCCAGCTCATCGCCGAGCGGCAGGACAGCGTCCACACCCGCGCCGACTACCTCGCGTACCGCGCCAAGATGGACGCCGAGTTGTCCGCGTACGGCTGGGCCAGCCAGTCCGACGGCCTCGTGGTCATCCCGATCGACCAAGCCGGTGAGCGGGCCCTTGAGATGTACAACGACAACAGCGGAGGCTGAGCCACGGCTGGCCGGTTGCACGTAACCCCACCCGACGAACACGATCCGACGAACACCATGCGTACGACGATCCGCAACACCACCGACACCGCAAGCCGCCCATCGCGGCCGCTGTCTGTCTGCCATGCCGTCGGCGCCCGGGTGGTGATGCTCGCCTGTCTCATCGCGGCGTGCTGTGTGGCAGCGCCCGCGGCCGCGCAGCTCAACCGCATGCCCATCGAGGCCGAGGGCATCGGCGTCACTGAGCGTCTGGGTGAGCAGGTCCCGCTCAACCTTCCCTTCATCACCAGCGACGGCGAGACCGTCCGGCTCGAGACCTACTTCGAGGACGGCAAGCCCGTCATCATCGCGCTCGTCTACTACGACTGCCCCATCGTCTGCACCGTGGTGGTCGAGCACCTGCTCAAGTCGGTCAACGACATCGATTTCAAGGTCGGCGAAGACTTCAACATCGTCGTGGTCAGCTTCAACACACGCGAAACCAGCAAGCACGCCGCGCTGAAGAAAGCCGCCACGCTCGCTGGGTACAAGTACGGCCAGACCGAGGCCGCCGATCGCGGCTGGGCCTTCCACACGGCCGCGTTCTCCAGCGTTGGCGAGCTCGCCGCCTCGCTCGGCTACCGCTACAAGGAACTCGCCAACGGCGAATACGCCCACCCGACCACGCTCTTCGTCCTCACGCCCGAGGGCAAGATCAGCCGCTACATCCACGGCCTCAACTACCCGCCGCGCGATGTCCGCCTCTCGCTCATGGAAGCCGCCGACGGCAACCTGACCGAGAGCCTCGGCGACATCGTCACGGGTTTCTGCTTCAACTGGGACCCCGAGGCGGGCGGGTACGTGCTCCAGGCGTTCCGCGTGATGCAGGTCGGCGGCGCCGTCAGCGCCGTCGTGATGGCCGGCATCGTCGCGATGCTCTTTGCGGGCGAACGCATCCGCCGACGCGCGGCCGCGGCCAAGAACCCGAACGATCCGAACTCAAACGGCCCGAACTCGAACGAATCGAACCAAACCGCACGCGCCCCGCGCGATGCCGCAGGCGCTACAGCCACGGCCTAAAGGGAACGAGACGATGGCGATCAACCTCACAACCATCTCCGCCCCGGCGCTCTCCGGCGTGACCAACACGCTCGGCGAGGGCTTCTGGCACAACCTGTTCTTCAGGGACAACCCGAACCACCCCGACGGCTTCATCGCCGACGGGCTGTTCATGTTCCTGTGGTGGCTCGGCGTCGTCTGGTTCGTGCTGCTCATGGGCCTGGCGACGTATTGGCTCATCAAGTACCGCCGCCGACCGGGCGTCCCCGCGCAGCGTTCGGCCAGCCACAACACGCCGCTCGAGATCGCGTGGACCGTCATCCCCACGCTCATCCTCGTCGTCATCTTTGTCTGGGGCTTCCGCGGCTACATGCGCTTCCACATCGCCGAGTCTGGCGGCGAAGAGATCACGCTGGTCGCCAACATGTGGAACTGGGACCTCACCTACCCCAACGGCCAGAAGTCGAACCTGCTGACCGAAGAGGATCTGGGCGCCGACAAGCGCCCCGTCTTCGTCGTGCCCGTCGACACGCCGATCTCGCTGCGTATGACCAGCCAGGACGTCATCCACAGCTTCTGGGTGCCCGACTTCCGCGTGAAGCTCGACGTCTTTCCCAACCGCTACTCGACGTACTGGTTCCGCGCGACCGAAGTGGGCGACCACTGGATCTTCTGCGCCGAGTACTGCGGCGATCAGCACTCCGAGATGGCCGCCATCCTCCGCGTGGTCGAGCCGGCTGACTACGCACAGTTCCTCGTTGACGGCGGCCAAGACTTCGCGACCATTCCCCCGGCTCAGGCGGGGCAGATCTTGTCATCGAGCAAGGGCTGCGTCGCCTGCCACGCGTCGACCGAAGCCGCGGGCACGGGCCCGGGTTGGGCCGGCACCTACGGCTACGAGGTCCGCTTCACCGACGGCACGAGCCAGATCCGCGACGCCAACTACATCCGCGAATCCATCCTGACGCCCTCCGTCCACATCGTCGAGGGCTACGGCAACAACATGACCCCTTACGCCGGCGTGCTGACCGAAGACGAGATCAACTACCTCATCGCGTACATCCAATCGCTGTCCGACAAGGCGCCCAAGAGCGTCTTTGAGGTGCCGGGCGAGGGTGACGGCGAATCAGGCGAAGGCAGTGAGACCGAAGACGTCGAGGTCGACGACATGACCCAAGCCGAGACCGCCGAAGACACGATTGCACAGACCGAAACCGCAGAGATTCCGGGGGGCTGATCGCCGGGCGACCCGCCCGAAACCGCGAGCCCAAGACGTTCTGAGGACGCAACCAGCGACACCCGGCCCACCGGCCGGCGACCAGCGAGGCCTTGAACCATGACCACCATCGACCGACCCAACGACCTGCCCGCCGACCCTCACGGCGGCGACCACCACGACGAGGGCTCGTACCTCACGCCCAAGGGCGGCTTCTGGGCCGTCATCTGGGACTGGTGCACCACGGTCGACCACAAGAAGCTCGGCATCATGTACCTCGTCGCCGTGCTCTTCCTGTTCTTCCTCGGCGGCATCTCCGCGATGGCCGTTCGGCTTGAGCTCTGGGAACCGGTCCGCACGCTCGATCAGGTCGTCTTGCTCGAAGACGGCACCGAGGCGACCGAAACGATTACCACAGGCCAGCTCTTCAAGTCCGGCGAAGGCACCGACATCGCCGCGGGCAACAACATCTACAACCGCCTCTTCACGCTCCACGGCGCCATCATGACCTTCATGGTCATCATCCCGTCCATCCCCGCGGCGCTCGGCAACTTCTTCTTGCCCATCATGCTCGGCGCCAAGGACGTCGCCTTCCCAAGGCTCAACCTGATGAGTTGGTGGATCTACGTCATCGGCTCGGTTTTCGCCGTGGGCTCGATTCTGCTGGGGGGTGTGGACACCGGCTGGACGTTCTATACGCCATATTCAACAACAACAGACGGCTATTGGAACGTGCTGCTCATGGTCGGCGGCGCATTCATCCTGGGCTTCAGTTCCATCCTCACGGGCCTGAACTTCATCGTCACCGTCCACAAGCTCCGTGCGCCGGGCATGGGCTGGTTCGATATGCCGCTGTTTATCTGGGCCCTCTACGCGACCGCGATCATCCAGGTCCTCGCCACGCCCGTCATCGGCATCACGCTCCTGCTCCTCATCTTCGAGCGCGTCTTCAACGTGGGCATCTTCGACCCCGCGATGGGCGGCGACCCGGTGCTCTTCCAGCACTTCTTCTGGTTCTACTCCCACCCGGTGGTGTACGTGATGATCCTGCCCGGCTTCGGCGTCATCAGCGAGCTCATAGCCGTGCATGCGCACAAGCGACTATTCGGCTATCGAGCGCTCGCGTTCGCGTCGCTCGGCATCGCCGCGGTGTCGTTCCTGGTTTGGGGGCACCACATGTTCACCAGCCAGGGCGAGGTGACCGCCGTCATCTTCTCGGCGCTCACCTTCCTCGTCGCCATCCCCACGGCCATCAAGGTGTTCAACTGGATCGCGACGCTCTACAAGTCGTCCATCTCCATCAACACCCCGATGCTCTACTCGTACTACTTCCTTTTCCTCTTCATCATCGGCGGCCTCACCGGCCTCCCGCTCGCCTCGCTGGCGACCGACCTCCACCTGCACGACTCCTACTTCGTCGTCGCCCACTTCCACTACGTCATGATGGGCTCGACGATCATCGCCTTCATCGCCGGCATCCACCACTGGTGGCCCAAGATGTTCGGACGGATGTACAACGAACGCTGGGGCATGGTCGGCGCCACGCTCGTCTTCGTCGGGTTCAATGTCACCTTCTTCACGCAGTTCTTCCTAGGCACCCGCGGCATGCCCCGCCGATATGCCAGCTACGTCGACGAGTTCCAACTCCTGCACCAGATCTCGACCGTCGGCTCGTGGATCTTGCTGCTCGGCTTCCTGGTGCACCTGTTTGTGTTCCTGCACTCGCTGATCAGCGGGCCCAAGGCGCCGCCGAACCCCTGGGGCGGCCTCACGCTCGAATGGGAGACCGAGTCCCCGCCCATCGAGCACAACTTCCACCACGAGCCCCTCGTCAAGCACGGCCCGTACGACTTCGACGAAGTCCACCCGCCGCACTGCGACCCGGCCGAGTACCCGATCCCCGAACCCGCCCTCGGCGGCAAGTCTCACTAGCCGAGCGACGCCCGCGGGCGTCCGAGCCCAAGTTCTGCTCGCACAAGCCAAGTTCCGACCAAGGACACGACCATGAGCACCCTCCCAGCGCCCGGCCCGAACGTCTCGGGCGCCGACGAACCCAAAGACGCCCGGCCCTTGTGGCAGCGGTACCGCGCCGCCAGCCATTTCCGCAGCCGGGATGAGGAGTTCGACGCCGCCAAGCTCGGTATGTGGCTCTTCCTCACGACGGAGATCCTGCTCTTCGCGGGCGTCTTCGTCGCGTACGCCTACTTCCGCATGCTCCACCCCGAGGCCTTCGCCAACGGGTCGCACTACCTCGATGTCCGCTGGGGTCTGCTCAACACGATCGTGCTGCTGATCTCCAGCTACACCGTCGCGGCCAGCATCCGCTGCGCCCAGCTCAACAAGCAGAAGATGCTCAAGATCAACCTGCTCATCACGCTGGTGTGCGGGTTCTTGTTCCTGGCGATCAAGTTCGTCTTCGAATACATGCCCAAGTGGTCCGAGGGCAAGCGGCCCGGCTCGCTCTTCAACTACGCCTACGCAGAAAACAACTTTGAGCACCTCTGGTGGAGCGTCTACTACACCGCCACCGGCATCCACGCGCTCCACGTCATCGTCGGCATGGGCGTCCTCTTCGTCATGTACCTCAAGGCCCGCAAGGGTTTCTTCGGCCCCAAGCACTACATGGGCGTCGAGATCGCAGGCCTCTATTGGCACCTTGTGGACGTCATCTGGATCTTCCTCTTCCCCCTGCTGTATCTGATCCACTGACTCCGTCCATCGCCCGCAGCGTCAGCCCGACCTCCAACCGACCACGCCGACCCACGGAACACCACCATGGCCCACCAAAACTCCGGTGAACCCCAGCCCTTCGACCCCACCGACCCGCACGGCTTCCACGCGGGCGATGAGCACGGGCACGTCATCCTGCCGCAGAAACTGCTGCTGGGCGTGCTCACCATCCTGCTCGCGCTGACGCTGCTCACCGTCGCGTCGGCGCAGGCCGAAGTCTGGATCATGGACGTCTTCAACATCACGCTCCCGTGGTGGGTCAACATTCTCGTCGCGCTCTCCATCGCCACGGTGAAGAGCGTCCTCGTCCTCGCGATCTTCATGCAGCTCTGGTTCGACAGCCGCCTCAACACCGTCGCCTTCGGCACCTGCCTGCTCTGCGTCGCGCTCTTCCTCGGCTTCACCATCGGCGACCGCGCCCAACGCGGCGCGCTCCACACGCAGAACGCCCCCGAGACCACGCAGGGCGGCAACGCCTACGGCGTCAACTGGGAAGACATCCAGGGCCCCGTCCTCGGCCCCGACGGCGAGAAGATCAACACCGCCGGCATGCCGATCGTCGAGCTGGCCCGCGTCCGCGCGATCAACGAGAAGTACGGCGGCGACGAAGAGGCCTTCAAAGCCGCCAAGGCCGCCAAGCACAAGCACCACGACACCATGCCCACCGCTAACCGCGTGGTGATCCGCGCCGGCCTGACGCCGGGGCTCTTCGACGCGACCGAGCCGGCCTACGGTAAAGACCACGGCCACGGTGATGACCACGGCCACGATCACGACGGCGACCACGGTGACGAAGAGCACAGTGATACGGACCAAGGCGAAACCCCCGACGACACGCCCGCCTCCGACTAATCTCACCATTCACCCCGCCCGACGCCTTCCCCGAAGCAGACTCCCATCAACAGCTCTGCCAACAGCCCCGTCAACATGACCGAGCCCGAGCAACCGTCCGCCGCACGCCGACCCTTCCGCCCACTCGCGTGGCTCATCGCGGCCGTGTCTCTGGGTCTGCTCGTCTTCGCCGCCTACGCCCTCGCCCGGCACGCTCAATCCCACAACACGGAAAACCGCCGAGCGACCTTCGCCTTTGAGCAGGTCACCGAGCCCGAGTTCACCTTCGCCGGGACCCCGGTCAACATCCTCCCGGCCGAGGACATCGCCGAGCCCACGCTCCGCCTGACCTACGGCGACGACGAGGTCCTCCTGCCCGAAAGCATCGAGTCGGAGTACCCCAACCTCCCGGGCCTCATCCCCTACGAAGACTGGCTTAAGGTCTTCCGCTTCATCGAAGCCACCGGCATCAGCAAGCTCGAAGCGACCGAGCGACTGCTCGCCGGCGAGGAACGCCTCGTAGTCGTCAAGCGCAACCTCCGCCCCGGCGCCGACCCGCAGACGTGGGGCCAGGTCTGGCGCAGCGACTGGACGTTCAACTTCTACGAACTACTGCCCGAGGGCGGCTTCAGCCAAGAGCAGTTCGACTTCCCCGAATCGCAGCGCAGCTACGAACGCCGCGTCCGCAGCGCGCGCTCCGATGGTTTGCCCGACCCCGAGCGCAACCCGCGCGAGCTCCAACAAGGCACGTGGCAGTTCGAGGTTGCCCTCCAGGTCATGCCCCCCGGCGCCGGCCCGTCGATGCTCTACAGCACCAACGCCCTCGCCACCGCCGGCTGGCGCCTGCACCTCGCGGTGCTCTCCATGCTCGTCTTCGTGATCTCCTTGCTCATCGCCGTCGCGCCAAAGGGGCGCACGAAAACGGACGCCGTCTAGACGCCCGTTCGAGTCGCACCTGTCTATTTTCCTCAGCCCGTCCTGCTCCCTCTCCCCTTGGGGGAGAGGGTTGGGGTGAGGGGTCTTAGTCAGACCTATCCGCTCAAGCCCCCGAGCGACGCGTCACAAAGATCTCCACGCGACGGTTCTGCGGCGTGTTGCCCGCGCCCGTGTTCGGCACGACCGGGCGGTGCTCGCCCCAGCCCGCGGCCTTCAACCGATCCGGCGCCACGCCCAGGTTCACCAGCGCACGCCGAACACCGATCGCGCGGTGGCAGGAAAGGTGCATGTTCGTCGGGTGGCGCCGAGCCGTGCCGGCGCTGATGCGCTGGGCGTCCGTGTGCCCGACGATCTCGACGTTGTACCCGGACGCCGCCGCGGCATTCAGCACGCCCGCGAGCGTCTGCAGGCTCGCCTGCGCCCCCGGCTGCACATCGGCCGAGCCCGACGCGAACGTCAGGTCGCTCGAGAACCGCAGCATCCCGCGGTCCGGGTCATAGACAATCAAGTCGGGGTAGCGCGCCGCAAGGTCGGACAGCGCCGCGTCCGTCGTCGGGTCCAACGGCTCGATCTGCAGCGACGCGATCCGATCGCCCAGCGAACGCAGGTCGCTCCGAAGCCGAGCGTTCTCGTCGGCCAAACGCTGATTCTCGGCCCGGACTTCTTGAGCAATCTGCCCCGCCGAGCCGCTCGAATCGAGCAAGCGGCGGTTCTCCGAATCCACATTCTCGATCTGCCGCAGCAGTTCCTCGTTGCGGTTGCGCAGGCTGATATTGACCTCATAGAGATCGTCGTAGGTCGATTGGCTCGCGCACCCGATCAGCAGGCCCGAGAGCGGCATCGACGCCGCCAGAGTCAGTCCAAGAATCCGAAGCTTCCGTGCCACAGTGCGGTTCTCCATGCGTGCCCGATCCTTCCCTAAGGCCGCGCTTCGCATCGGCGCGGCAGACCAGCAGAATACACCCCACGCTACCCTCCCGCCGAACAGACGACCAAACCCACGGAATCCAATGCCCGAATACCCGGCGCCCCACCCCGAAGCCCCGATTTCCGGGCGCATCCTCCGCCTCGACCTCGCCGGCGCTGTGGACGCCGAGCGCGATATCGAGTCCGCTTCCGTCCTCCTCCGCTGTGACAAAGGCATGCGCCGAGACCCGGACGGAGCCGCGGACAAAGTCGCCGACGCGTTGCTTAACCGGCTTCGCCGCTGGACCACGTCTCCCGGCGCCGTGGAAACCCCGGTCGTCGCGGGTTTCCAGATCCTCGCCGTCGGGCCGCCGGCCGAGATCGATGCCCACCCGCAGACCGTGGACGCACAGACGATCGCCCTGCCCGGCGCGGTGCTGCTGCCCGGCTTCGTCAACGCCCACACCCACCTCGACCTGACCGACGTCGGCCCGATCGCCCTCCAGCCGGGCGATCCCAACGAGGCCTTCGGCGCCTGGCTGGGCGCCATCCGGGCGCACCGGCCTGCCGATGACGCCGCCGCCGTGCAAGCCGTTCGCCACGGCGTAGCGCTCGCCGAGGCCTCGGGCGTCGCGGCGGTGGGGGATATCGCCGGCGCGCCGGGCCCCGCCCCCAGGCCCGCGACAGTGCGCGCGCTCGTCGAGTCGGGCATGCTCGGCGTCGGCTATCTGGAGTTCTTCGCCATCGGCCCCGCCGAAGCGGACCGCCTGCGCCGCCTTCAAGAAGCGATCGAGCAACTGCCGAACGTCGCCTCAGACGCCGGCTGCCGTCCCGGCCTGCAGCCGCATGCGCCCTACACCGTCGGCCCGGGCGCGTACACCCGGGCCGTAGCACTCGCCGCCGAGCGAGGCCTGCCGCTCGCCACGCACCTCGCCGAGACGCTCGAGGAACGCCGATGCATCGCCGACGCCGAGGGACCGATCCGCGACATGCTCGAACACCTCGGTCTGGCGGAGCGCATCGATCAGGTCTTCGGCCAGGGCCTCCATCCCATCCACCACCTCGCGCCCGCGCTGCAAGCCGCGGCCGATGCCGGCCGCCCGTTTCTTGCCGCCCACGTCGCCGATGCGCCCGACCACACGCTCCCCATCCTCGCACGGGCCGGCGTCACGGTGGCCTACTGCGCGCGCACCGCGGCCTTCTTCGGCACGCCCGACCGCCTCGGCCCGCACCGCTACCAAGCCATGCTCGACGCCGGCATCCAGGTCTGCCTCGGCACCGACTCGGTCGCCAGCCTCCCGCCCGAGGCCTCGGACCCAAACGCCGGCGCCTTCGGCCCGCTCGCCGAGGCCCGTCTGCTCTACGCGCGCGACGCCATGCAGCCCGCCGACCTGTTCAGAATGATTACTACCACCCCGGCTGCCGCCCTCGGGCTCGATCCGGCCGACTTCACACTGCGTCCCGGCGGCCGTCCGGCGGGTCTCGTGCTCGCGCCAATCACCAGCTCGGCGTCTCAGTCGGCCGCCGCCGGCAGGGTACTGGCGTCATCCGCGCCACCCCGGCTGATCGCCCGCCAGATTCCTGTGTGAGCGGAATTGATCCCGTTCAGCCGGAATCATCCCGCCCCCAAGCCCTGATCGGTCTACAGTCGTCGACCGGGGAACTGAGCGCGATCGGACGCGTGGGCGCGGCGCCCGCAAGCCTTCATCTCGAACACCGCCCCCGGTGCATCCTCCCGAGTGTGCGATTCGGGGCCGGGTGCGTTCGCACGTTGTTCAGTTACGGCACGGTCCGACCGATAAGCCCTTCCAGCAACCCCGGCCGGTTCAGAGCACCCCACCAAAGAACCCCAAGCGAGACCTCAACCATGAGCGCCAAGTGGAGACGCAGCCTCGCCTGGGATGACCGGCACTTCCCCGCGTGGGCCTGGCCGGCCAAGTTCGTCCTGCGCGCCCTCTCCTCGATCTCCCTCTCGGTGGTGCTCCTCACGATCGTGGCGCTCTACGGCACGCTCGCCTCGGTGCCCGTCGGCCTCATCGCGCTCGCGCCCACGTATCTGGTCTACGGCTTCACGCTGCTGCTCTGCGCAGCAATCTGCGCCGGGCTCTGCGGCGCCCTGACCGCGATGGCCTTCGCCAAGACGCCCCGCGGCGTGCGCACCGGCGCGGTGATCGTGGTCTCCATCGCCGCCGCGCTCTATGGCGCCTTTCTCTGGTTCAACGTGCCCTCGTTCATCACCTGGCCCAACCTGCGCTACGACAGTGCGCACGAGACCGGCCTGCGTTTCTTCGCCGGTTTCGTTGAGGCGTACGACGACACCACGCTGCGCCGATTGCCCGGCTTCGAGATGACCGAGCTCGAGTTCTACTCGTGGTGGCCGCTGCGCATCGTGCTGGGCCTGTTCGTCGTGAACATGATCGTCGCGACGCTCCGCCGCATCGAGTTCGGCGTCAAGACGCTCGGCGTGCTCACGGTGCACACGGGGATCGTCATCATCGCGCTCGGCTCGCTGTACTACGCGACGCTCAAGAAAGAAGGCGACCTGTACCTGCCCGCCGGTCCGCCCGAAGTCGCGGGCGGGCTCCCGGGCGAGGGCCGGGCGGTGGGGCACTTCTTTGACATCACGGCCGTGGCGCTGCACGTCTCGCAGTCCCCGCGGTACGAGCAACGCCCGCTCAAGCTCCCGCGCTACAACGCCTACGGCCTCGACCAGGGCCCGGGCGGCGAAACCGCGTGGCAAGCTGCGGGACGGGAGTTGCCCGAAGCCCGCGACGCCCTCGACCGGCCGGTCCCGCGCCGCGACGGCAGCGTGGTGGACGAAGACCTCGAGTTCCGGCTCGTTGGCTACGCGCCGTACGCCAGCACGCGCCGCGACTTTGCCCGCGGCTCGCTCGAAACGCTCGCGCCGGGCGAGGCGCCGAGGCCGCTGCGGATGCTCCAACTGCTCCGGTCCGACGCGGGCGCCGAGCCGGACGCGAACGCGCCCTTGTTTGCCTTCTGGTTCCTGCCCGATTCCGCGCCCGACCGCGTCGCTGAAAACGAGTTCCTCGCGATCGAGTACACGCGGAACAAGCCCGAGGCCCGCCGGCGAGCGCTCGCCGAGCCGATCCCGGGCGGCGCGCTGCAAGGCCTCGTCGTCGAAGTGCCCGCGGCGAACGAGCGGCAGACGTTTGCCGTCGCGCCGGGCACGCGCCACGAGATCGCCGGCTACACGCTCGAGGTGAGCGAGCTGCTTCCAGAGCCCCCCTTCCCGATCGTGACCGAGGGCTACCGAGGCGCCATCAGTTCGGTCGCCGTGGTTCGCGTGACCACACCCGAGGGCGAAGTCTTCGACCGATACATCTACCACCGCTTTCCTGAGATCGATCAGGACCTCTTGCAAGGTCAATCGCTCGATGATGGTCGGCCGGCCCGCCGAGACGCGGACCCCGCGATCGGGATTCACTTTCTCGACGACACCAAGATCCAGGTCTATTTCGATGAAGACGCCGAGGGCGCTGTCACCGCGATCGTGCGCGGGCCGGGGCGTGCGCCGGATGAGCGCACGATCGAGGGTGATCGGCTGACCGACTTCGTCGCCGACCCGAACCCCGCGGCTCCGCGGCTGGACCTGCGCATCGCCGACCGCTGGCCGCACGCCGTCGCCTTCGAGCGCCCCGTGCCCACGCCCGAACTCGAGCAGGAACGCGACCTCATCGGCACGCATCGCGAGTCGTACACGGCGATCGAGGTCAAAGCGAACAACATCAACACACCGGCCGGCCCGTGGACGACGGTGACGTGGGTTCCGTTCAATCCGTTCGCGGGCGACGACCCGCAGCGGGCCCGTGTGATCGATCTGCCCGACGGACGGAGCGTCACGATCGCGGTCGGCCCGGTTCGGCACCGCTTCCGCGACTTCCGCGTCGGGCTCGTTGATTTCGAGATGCTCGCCTACGACCACCGCGGGGCGCCGCGCGATTATCAGAGCACGTTGCGTGTTACACCCCGGCGCAGCCCGACGAACGACGGCGGCCTCGCGCCGGCCAAGTTCGAGACGTACGTCCACGTTGCCAAGCTGAACGCGCCGCTGCGGGCGCCGTTTATGACCTCCGAAGATCGACCGCCGCTGTTCAACCTGTTGGGCCGACTCGCCAGCGGGTTCAGCCCGCACCAGTTCAAGCTCTCGCAGGCGGGCTGGGACCAGGACGGCTGGGAGACCACGCTGGCCGCGTTCGATCGCGGAGAAGTCTCGAGGCCCTCGGCGCGGTTCACGATCTTGCGCGTCGGGAACAACCCCGGTATCCATGTGATCGCGCTGGGCGCGGTGCTGATCGCGATCGGCACGCCGTACGCGTTCTATGTCAAGCCGTGGCTGGTCCGCCGGGAGCGAGACCGCCTGCGGCGAGCCGCCCACGATCGAACCGGCGCGGGCGAGACCGATCGCAACAACACCGAGCACCACGACGACGCGGGCCCTTCGGCCGCGATCGAATCCAAGCAGGCCGAGCCGGCCGGGAGTCTGTCCTGATGACCCAGCCCACCGTCTTACGAGTCTGGATCGCGCTGGCCGCGGCCGTGCTCTTCGGCATGAGCGCCCGCGCGCAGCAAGCCCCCGCGGGCAACGCGCACCCCGAAGTCGGCGCCGTGGACGAAGCGGCGGCCGCGCTCGCGAACCCGTTCGGCGACGCGGTGCTCGTGCCCACGACGACGACCACACGCGAGAAGCATGCGTTCGCCGAGGCGGTCAACCTCGCGTCGCTGCGGGGTCTGGCCGTACTGCACGGCAGCCGCGTCAAAATCCTCGACACGCTCGCGCGCGAAACGATGCGCACCATCAACGGGCGGGCCGAGTTCAGCGAGTTCATCCGGCCGCTCAACGACGAAGGCAAAGTCCTCATCGGCGCCGAGCCCGAGAAGCTCAGCTACGACCCGATCTTCACGCTGCTCGACCTGATGATCGACCCGGCGTACTACCTCGACCGACCGATCATCCACGTGAACTACCTGCCACTCCGGCGAGAGATCGTCGAGGGTCACTTCGCGACCGAGCCCGACGCGGTCTCGTCGTACTTGCGTCTCGGCCGGGTCTCGCCCTCGATGTACTTCGACCAAGGCCCCGCGATCGCTCAACGGCACCAGTTCGAGCCGGCATACTTGGACGCCTTTGACCGCGCGGACCGCGCGATCCGTGTCTCGTCGGCCGCGCCCGCATTCCTGAAGATGATCGCGCCGGAGTCCTCCGACGACGTGTGGCACCACGTCAGCGAGTGGCCGGCCGAGTCGCCCGTTCGGCAGGCCTTCGCCGAGTTGGGCGCCGCGTGGCGGGCGCTCGACGCCGACCGGGCCAACAGCGCGATCGACCGCATCGCCGAGATCCTCCCGACCATCAACAGCGAGCTGTACCCGACCGGCCGGGCCGACCTCGAACTGGCCTACAACAGGGCCAACGCGTTCGAGTGGGGCATGTGGGTGTACGTGCTCTCCGCCGTTGTGCTGATCACGGCCGTCTCGACCGGACGCACGCGGCTCGCGCTGTTCGGCGGCGGGCTGCTGTTCGTCGCGATCGCGCTGCACGCGATCGGCTTCACGCTCCGCTGCATCATCGCCGAGCGATTCGCGATCCAGAATCAGTTCGAGTCCATGACCGGGCTCTCGCTCTTCGCCGCCTTGCTCGGCGCCGGGCTCATGGTCGGTCGCCGCCAGCCGCTCTTCGGCGCCGCGGCGGCGGTCACGGGCTTCCTCGTTCTGGTCACCGCGACGCAAACACCCATTCCCGGCAAGAGCATCGAACGCGAAGCCGCGATCCTCAACACCAGCGTCCTGCTCAAGTACCACGTCACGACCGTGCTCGTGTCCTATGGACTCATCACGATCGGCTTCGTCACCAGCCTGTTCTACCTCGCGACGCACTACCTGACCAAGTTCCGGATCGCCGAAGCCGCAGGCCTCGCGGCGAGCGCCGATACGCCGCGCCCGACCCGCGCCCGCGTGCTCAAGGACCTCGACAGCGCGACGATGGTCATTCTCCAACTCGCGTTCTGGACACTCGGCGTCGGCACGCTGCTCGGCGCCTGGTGGGCCGACCACTCGTGGGGCCGATGGTGGGCCTTCGACCCGAAGGAAACGTGGGCGCTGATTACGTGGATCGTCTACCTCATCGTCATCCACGTCCGCTTCGGCGCCAAGGACAAGGGCCTCGTCACGGCGTGGCTCAGCGTCGTCGGTTTCTTCGTGATGCTCTGGACCTACTTCGGCGTCAACCTGCTCCTGCCGGGGCTGCACGCATACGCGTGAGGTTGGCAGACGTTCGAAGCGACAAAGGCAGTACGCGGAGGACGCGGACAAGGACGCGGAGGCCGCAGAGCAAGGCATTTGGGACGGTGATACCAGCCCTTGGGCCTTTCTCTGCGGCCTCCGCACGCCTCTGCGCACTTCGCGCACCGCCTTTGTTTCTCTACAGCCATCAGCAGGCCGTCGAATCGCGGAGTCGCTAACGCTTCCGCTTCTTGCCTTTGCCGCCCTTGCCGCCCTTGCGCTGCTTGAACTTTCCGGCCGAGCCGCTCTTCGTTGAGCCCTTGCTCGAAGGCAACCCCGGCATCCCCGCGATGCCCGGCATGCCGCCCTCGCTGAGCTGCTTGGCCGCCGCCATTCGGCTGGACGTCGACATCGATGACATCTGCTTGGTCATCTTCGCGATCATGTCGAACTGCTTGACGAGCTGGCCGACCTCGGTCGAGTCGGTCCCCGCGCCCTGCGCGATGCGCTTGCGGCGCGAGTGGTTGATCACCCGCGGCGCCGAGCGCTCCGCCTTCGTCATCGAGTTGATCGTCGCCTCGATCCGGTCGAGCTGGTTGTCTTCGACCTGCACGTCTTTGAGCATCGAGCCGACGCCCGGCAGCATGCCCATGATCTGCTTGAGCGGGCCCATCCGGCGGATCGCCCGGAGCTGACCCAGGAAGTCGTCCATCGACAACTCGCCCTTGGCCATCTTCTCCTGCATGCGTTCCGCCTCGGCCTCGTCCACCTCCTGCTGGGCTTTCTCCACGAGCGAGACCACGTCGCCCATGCCCAGGATGCGCCCGGCCATGCGTTCGGCGTGGAACGCCTCGATCGCGCCCATCTTCTCGCCCGTGCCCACAAACGTCAGCGGCGCCCCGGTCACCTGGCGGATCGACAGCGCCGCGCCGCCGCGGGTATCGCTGTCGAACTTCGTCAGGATCACGCCGTCCACCTCGAGCTTCTCGTGGAACGCCTTGGCCGAGTTCACCGCGTCCTGCCCGGTCATCGCATCGACGACCAGGAAGATCTGGTGCGGCCTCAGCGAGCGGTGCACCGCGCTCAACTCGCCCATCAGGTCGTCGTTGATGTGCAGCCGGCCGGCCGTGTCGAGGATCAGCGTGTCCACGCCCGACTTGATCGCGTGCTGCAACGCCCGCTGGCAGACATCGACCGCCACACCCACGCGCTCGCCGTAGGCGCCGACCTGGCCCGGCTCGCCGTAGAACTCGATCCGCGCGCCGCCGGGCGATTCGTCGTTGACCTGCTGGGCGACGATCTCGAGCTGCTCGACCGCCGCGGGTCTCTGCAGGTCGGCCGCGCAGAGCATCACGCTCCGCCCGCGCTTCTTCAGCCACGCCGCAAGCTTGCCGCAGGTCGTCGTTTTGCCGCTGCCCTGGAGCCCGCACATCATCACGACCGTCGGCCCGGGGCTGACGCGCACCACGCCCGGCTCGGGCGCGCCCTCTTCGGGTCGGCCGCCCAGCAGGTCGATCAGCCGTTCGTGCACAATGCCGATCATTTCTTCGCCCGGCTTGAGGCTCTTGGTCACCTCTTGCCCGAGCGCGTCCTCGAGCACGCCCTCGCAGAAACGCTGCACCACGTCGTAGTGCACGTCCGCCTCGAGCAGCGCGGTGCGGACGTCCTCCATCGCGTCACGGACGTTGCCCTCGCTGATCGAGCCCTTGCCGGAGAGCTTGCGGAAGACGCCGTTGAAACTATCGCTGAGCCGATCAAACACGCAGAACCTCCTCGCGGCCGGACTCCTTTGAAGCCGGGACCCGCGCGGTGAAAGGAATCTTGGTTCGAGGGCCTGACCGCAGCCGCACGAAGTCTAGAGCGCGCAGCCGTCCGAGGCTCAGGGCGTCTCGTACCGATCGAACCCTTGGCCGTTCCACAGCGCGTTGCTGCCGGCGTCCACCTCCACGAGCCCTTTGTCGAGATCCGTCACGATGTAGCCGAGCTCATCGAGTGTCCTGGCCGCGACGTGCCCGTCCAGCCAGGCCACGTGCGCCTTGCCTGCGTGCCGCAGCTCGACAGGCGAGGGGTTCATGTCCTGCGCGAACTCGGTCGCCGTGTGGCTGAACGTATCCAGCCGCGGCGGGTCGAGCGTGTACGCGTGCTCGCGGAAGCCCTCGCCCGTGCGCAGAAACTGATTGCCGCCGCTGTCGGCCAGCGCGACCGTGCGGGCGAAATCGCGGATCTTCGCCGGCCGCACGGGCCAGTTGCTCGGCCCTCCGTCGGCGCCGGTCCGCTTGTTGCCCAGATACTGATAGTTGTACCCGTACGACCCGTTCCGCAGCACCTGGATCTCGCCCGACTGCTTGCTACGCATGTCTTCGTACGACTGCGACGGATCGAGGAAGACCTCGTTATCCAGCGTTGCGAAATCATTGCTGTTCAAAAACGCATCCAGCGTGCCCGCGGAGCGCACCGAGGCGGGCGGCCCCACATAGTCGCCGAGTGCGAAATGCATCCGCGCCTTCGGCCGGCCCGTTCGCTGGTGCACCTCGCCCGAGCCGAGCTTGTGCGCCGGATACATCTGGTGCTCGTCGGCGTACATCGTCAGCGCCAGGCCGAGCGAGCGCAGGTTGGATTGATCTTTGGCGGCCAACGCCGCGTCCCGCGCCTTGCCCAGCGAGGGCAGCAGAATCCCGATCAAGACCGCGATGATCGCGATGACGACCAGCAGTTCGATCAGCGTGAAGCCGCCTCGCCCGGATCGGCCCTTGCCCAGCCAGCCGTGCAGTTTCTTCGCGGTCCACGCATTCACACACTGCGCCGCTTGCAGCCATCCGCGCCGCGCGGTCATCACGCCGTAGCGCAGGTTGTCAAAGTCTGCCGGCTGATGCACGTCGCAGTCGATCGCGATGAGGGCGCCCGCGTCGTTCGCCGCGCGCACCTGCGTGTCGCGCAGGTCCAGCCGCATCCAGTGCGCGTTGATCTCGAGCGCGGTGTTGTGCTCCACCGCCGCGGCGATCAACTCGGGCATATCCAGATCCAGCCCCGGCCGACGACCGATCAGCCGGCCCGTTGGGTGCCCCACGATGTGTGCCAGCGGGTGCGTTACCGCCTTAAGCATCCGCGACTGCGCCGACTTGGCATCTTGAGACAACGCCGCGTGCGGGCTCGCGACCACCACGTCGAGCGCTTCCAGAATCTCGTCCGGGTAATCCAGCGAGCCGTCCGCCAGGATGTCGACCTCGCTGCCCGCCAGCACGCGGATGCCCTTCAGTGCCGCGTCGACCTCACGCACCGCCTCGATGTGGCCCAGCAGCCGATCGACGTCCAGCCCGTTTGCGATGACCGAACTGCGGGAGTGGTCCGTTACGGCGATCGTGTGGAACCCGCGCGCCTTCGCCGCTTCGGCCAGCTCCCTGATCGTCAGCTCGCCGTCACTTGCGATGGTGTGCGCGTGCAGCTCGGCCTTGATGTTGTCGAGCGTGACCACGCCATTGAGCGCTTTGGCGGCGATATCCAGTTCGCCGCGGTCTTCGCGCAGCTCGGGCGGCACGACGCGCACGCCGAGCGCCTCGAACACTTCGTGTTCGTCAGCGCCGGCCGTCGCTTGCACACCGCGCTGTTGCGGCGGGCCTTCGCCCTCGTCGTCCGGGTACAGCCCGTACTCGTTCAGCGTGAGCCCGAGTTTTTGGGCGCGTTCCCGCAAGCGCACGTTGTGCTCCTTCGAGCCCGTGAAGTACATGAGCGCCGCGCCCCAGCTCTCGCCCGGCACCGTCCGCAGGTCGACCTGCACGGAGGGCGTCCCGCCGTCGCCCAGCGCGCCGGACCAACGCCCGAACTCGATCTCGATCGCGAAGCGCACGCTCGTCTTGGTCTCGCCGCCGGCGATGACGTCCAGCACCTCGGGCATCGAGCGCAGTGCCTCGTGCGCTTTCGCGGGATCGTCGGCAACGCACAGCACGTCGATGTCGCCGATCGACTCCTTGCCGCGCCGAAGCGAGCCGGCGAACGCGACACGCTGCACTCCTTTCACAGCCTCGATCCGCTCGACGATCATCTCCGCGATGGGCTGGGCGACACCGATCGGCAGACGCCGACCCGCCGACTCGGCGTGCGCGAGCGAGGTCTTGATCTTCTCGACGCTCTTGGCGCCCATCCGCGGCAGCGTCGCGAGCCGTCCGTCCTCGATCGCGGCGCGCAGGCCCGCGATGTCGGTCACGCCCAGATCGTCCCACATCAGCTTGACGGTCTTCGGCCCGAGCCCCGGCACACGCATCACCTCAAGCAGCCCCGCCGGGACCGCTTCGCGCAGCTCCGCGTGCTCGGCGATCGCGCCGTGCTCGGCGAACTCGGCGATCTTGTCGGCCACGCCCTTGCCCACGCCCTCGATCGCCAGCAGGCGCTCTCGGTCGTCGGCCAGCTCCGACAGATCTTCGCTGACTTCACCGAGCACACGCGACGCCTTGGCGTACGCGTTGACCTTGAACCGGTTGGCGCCGGTCAGCTCCAGCAGCTGAGCCATCTCATCGAAGATCGCCGCGATGGAAGCGTTAAAGCGCACGAACAGAGTTTATGAAGCCGGTCTTGCGTCGGCGTACTCCGCGGCGATCTGCGCTTCCACGGCTTCAACCACCGACGCACGGTCCGCCTCGGGCACAAGCATCAACGCCGCAACCCATCGGCGGGCCAGTTCCGCGTTGCCGTGCCGCAAGAGCTCAGTCAGCAGGCGGATGTGATCGTTTGGAAGCAGCTCGGCCGATGCGGCTGGCATGGCTTTCGGCTCCACCAGCGCTGCCGGTGGTTCGGTCGACTTTGGGCTGCCCATCCGTCCGCTTCCCTTCCATCGTCGCAACGGATCCCTCCGCGCGCTCGCTCGGCTTTGGCTCTGCCTCTGCCGCCACCGCTACCGACGCCGAGCGTAACCGCACGTCGAGTGTCTGCGTGAACACATCCAGCCGATCGACCCGTTCGATCAGGCCTTCCATCGTGCCCGCGACCGCGCTCATCAGGTCCGTCGCGTCCGCGCCCGCCAAGGCCTCGCGCTTCACGTCCGCCGCACGCATCGGCCCGCGACCGGTCAGCAGCCAGTCGGCGTTGATCCCCGCCTCCCGGCAGAGCTTGGCGACGAACTCCACGCTCGGCGTGGCGCCCTGCATGTACCGCCGGACCGATTCGGCGTTCACGCCGGTCATCTGGCTGAGATGACGGAAGCTACGCTTGCCCGCGGCGGCTAACAGACGTTCGTGCAACATGCTGTCCATCGACGCATACTACCAATATGTTTGGGAACCATCGCGCTGTCGAAACTCAAACAGAACGCAGACAATAGGAGCACTCTCAAACTGAGAGCGGCCTCGCGTGGAACTCCGTCTTAGCCCACATCGGCAAGCTGCAAGGCCTCGCCGTACGCCTTCAGCAGCCGGCGCCGCAGCGTGATTTCTTCATCGAGTGCGAGCTTCGGCGAGCGTTCGACCCAAGCGGCCGCGTCGCGCCGCGCCATGGCCAGCAACTCGCGGTCGCGCATTAGGTCCGCCACCTTGAACGGCGGGAGCCCGCTCTGCCGCGCCCCAAAGATTTCACCGGGGCCGCGCAGCTCCCGGTCGCGCTCGGCGAGCACGAAGCCGTCGCTCACCGCCGCCATGATCTCCCGCCGACGCTCGCCGACCTCCGTCGGCGTCGGCCCGGCGATCAGCACGCACGCCGATTTTTTCTGGCCGCGTCCCACACGCCCGCGGAGTTGATGGAGCTGCGCGAGCCCGAATCGGTCCGCGTCCTCAACGACCATGACCGTCGCGTTGGCCACGTCCACGCCCACCTCGATGACGGTCGTCGCGACCATCACGTCGATTTGCCCGGTCCGGAATCGGCCCATGACGCGTTCGCGGGTGGTCCGCGTCAGCTTGCCGTGCAGCGCCGCGACACGCAGGCCTTCGAGCGGTCCCTCACCGAGTTCCTTCACCAGCCGACGCACGCCGGTCACGCCCTCGGCGTCGATGCCCGGCGCCACGACATACGCCTGATCGCCCGCCTCGACCCGCGCGCGCACCCAGGCATACACATCGTCGCGCTGCTCGGTCCGCACGGAGCGTGTGTGCACCGGTTGGCGTCCCGGGGGCAGGCCGTCGATCGTCGATACATCAAGATCGCCGAAGACCGTGATCGCCAGCGTTCGCGGGATTGGCGTTGCAGTCATGACCAAGACATGCGGCGAGGAGTTCGGCTCGTCCATTTTCTCGCGCAGCGCCGCGCGCTGGTGCACGCCGAAGCGGTGCTGTTCGTCGATCACCGCGATCGCAAGGTCTTTGAACCGCACGCTCTCGGTCAGCAGCGCGTGCGTGCCGATGACTAAGTCCACTCCGCCCGAGGCCAGCCTTCGAAGCAGGCTGTCGCGTGCTTCTCCTGTGACGCCGCCGGTCAGCAGTTCGACCGACACCCGCGACCCGCTGAGCAACTCACGGATCGAAGCGAAGTGCTGCTCGGCCAGAATCTCCGTCGGCGCCATCAGGGCGCCCTGCGAGCCGGTCGCCACCGCCAGCAGCATCGCGTACACCGCTACGAGCGTCTTGCCGCTGCCCACGTCGCCCTGGATCAGCCGGTTCGCGGGCGTCGGCTTGGCGAGATCGGCGCAGATCTCCCGCACCACCTTGTCCTGCTGCTCGGTCAGCGTGTGCGGCAAGCGCTCGCGGATGTGCGCATCGATCGCCTCGGTCGCGTCCAGCTTCGGCGCCTTCAGCGTCGCGCGACGCTCCGCCCGCTTCAGATGCACGCCGAGTTGCAAGAGCAGCAGCTCATCGAACGCAAGCCGCCGCTGGCTCTCGGCCACCTCCGCGTCCGACTCGGGCCGATGCTGCATCCGGTACGCGTCGGCCAGCGTCGGCATCGCTTTCTCGCGCCGGTACGCGTCGGGCAGATGGTCCTCGATGAGCGCGGGCGCCCAGGGCACGATCTTCCCCATCGCTTCGGCGATCTCGTCCGTCGTCACGCCGTCGCCCGCCGGGTAGATCGCGCGCAGCGTCCGCTGCGTCCGCGTCGGCGCCGGGTCGTCCTCTTCGGGTTTGAGCACTTCCCACTTCGCGTTGGCGATCTGCACCGTCCCGCCGCGCGACTTGGTCCGTCCCTGCACGCGCAGCCGAACGCCCGCGTGGATCTTGTTGCGCAGCCAGACCTGGTTGAACCAGACCAGCTCGACGCGGTGCTCGCCGTCGGACAGCACCGCCTCGAATCGCGGGCGCCCGTACGTGACGGGTCGGCACGCGGTGACCTCGCCGATGATGGAGACGTTCGCGTCCGCCTCTACGCCCTCGAGGCCCGACTCTGGCTCGAGCCACTCGTGCCTCGACGGCAGGTGCGCCAGCAATCGACCGACGTTGGTCAGTCCCAGCCGCGCAAGATCCTCGGCTCGGTTCTTTGAGATGCCGCGGACGTCGGCGAGCCGAGACGTCAGCCCCCGGCCTCGCTTCGGCTCGTCTTGCTGCGTTGCGTCCGACCGGCCTGCCATCACGCGACTTTACTGTTCAAGGCTTGTCACCGCTCACGACTCGGGCGTGTCAGCGGGCTGCTGCTGATCCGGATCGATCTCACGCAGGTACCGCCACGAGTAGATCCCCGTCCGATGGCCGTCGCTGAACTCGATCCGCAGGGCGTAGTTGCCCACCGGCCCCGCGTCGGTCACGGTCAGCGGCGTGCCCGCGCCGCCGGTCGTGCCAAACCCAGACGGCAGCACCGCGAGCGGGTTCTTGTCCATGTCCTCGCGCAGTTGCCGCATGTCGGCCGAGGGCGACATCTTCCGCAGGTAATGCACGGTGTAGTACGACGTGGTCCCGTCCGCCCATTCGATGAGCAGGCCCTCGTCACGCTTCAGGTCGATGTGAGTCGGTGTGTCGTGCACGCAGAACGCTACGCTCGGCGGATGCCCCGCGTCTTTATTGCCCGACTCGCCGAAGCCATCGCCGCCAAGGGTTCGCCCGTCTGCGTCGGTCTCGACCCCGTCCTCGATCGCCTGCCGCAAGCCGTGCGCGATGCAAGCGGCATGCCCGCGGCGGCCATCGAGGCCTTCTCTCTGGGCGTGCTCGAAGCTGTCGCCCCGGCCGCCCCGGCCGTCAAAATCCAGTCTGCCTGCTTCGAGCGTTACGGCTCGGCCGGGTTCGCCGCGATGGAAACCGTCGCTACGCGGGCACGCGAACTCGGGCTCATAGTCATCTACGACGCGAAACGCGGCGACATCGGCATCAGCGCCCGGCACTACGCCGAAGCGGCCAAGAACCTGGGCGCCGACGCGATCACCGCCAGCCCTTACCTCGGGCCGGAGACCATCGAGCCCTATCTCGAAACCGGGCTCGGCGTCTTTGTGCTGGTGCGCACGTCCAACCCGGGCTCGGCGCCCGTGCAGACGCCCGCGCTCATGGACGGCCGGGGCGTCGCGCATCACATCGCCCGCATCGTTTCAAGGCTCGGCCAGGACCACCGCGACGACACGCTCGGGCTCAGCGGTGTCGGCGCGGTCGTCGGCGCCACGCAGTCCTCCGAGGGCGCGGCGCTCCGGGCCGTGATGCCCGATCAGGTCTTCCTCATCCCGGGCTTCGGCGCCCAGGGCGGCACGGCCGATGACATCCGCGCGATGCTCCGCCCCGATCGCACCGGCGCCGCCGACGCGGGTGTGCTTGTCACGGCGAGCCGGTCGATCATCTATCCCAATCCGGACTCAGGCGTAGAACCTAAAAAACAAGTCCAAAACGAGACCGCCGGCGGCTGGCAGCAAGCCATCGCCGACGCGGCCGAACGGATGCGCGACGAGATCGCCGCGGCCGTCACCCCCGAGCGCGTCTAACCGCCCGGGGGAATCGATCGAGATCAGACCGAACCTCAGCGCCGACGGCGACGGGGCGCGACCAGGAAGACGCCGAACGCGCTCAGCGCCGCCGGAGCGGGCACCAGCGTGAACGAGCCAATCGCGTTGGTCACCACGGCCTCGAAGTCCGAGCCGAAGAAGACCGGGTCGGGCGAGATGAACTGAATGCTGAAGCTGCCCGTGATCAGGCCTTGCAGGAAGTTCGGGCCGAGCGAGTTGCCGAACTGGCCCTCGAACCCGTCGAGCATCCCCACATCGTTGAAGGCGACGTTGGAGAACGTGCCGTCGTAGAAGATGAAGTTGCTGCCGGCGAACGGCGTGACCCAGGCGCCGTTGATGTCGGCGGTGATCGAGTCACCGTTCACATCGTGGATCTCGAGCGTGCCCGAGCCCATGGCGAACGTGGGGCTCATCGGATCGACCGAGAGCGAGATGACCACGTCGGAATCGTCGGCGTCGCCGACGAAGCCCTGATCGAAGAAGGCCGTCCCGCCGGGGCCGTCCTGCCGGGCGACCGAGCCGCTCGACGTGACGCCGGGCGCGTCGGAGGCCTGGGCGACATACTCCGAGCCCACGTTCGCCGAGGTGTACGCGCCGGCGAGGGCGTTGAAAGCGAAACTGGACACCGTCTGTGCCCCGGCGCTGCCCGCGAGCGCAGCGATAGCCAAGGCCGGAACGGCCACATTCAATCCACGCATGATCTCGATCCCTTTCTTCCCGCCCTCTTTCGAGGACACCCCGCCGCTCTCGTCCGCCGGGGCCCGCATCAACACGACGGGCGCTCGGGCCCCCATACGGAAAGCCCAGAGCGCACGACGTGCGGCGTCGAACAGAGCGTACGCGCTCTGACCACTTGTTCAAGGGGTTGCCACTTGATCTGGGGAAAAATCAGAGAATCGTAAGATCGGACGTGAAAGTGGGTTAGGAAGATAGTGCGGGCGGTCAGGCGCCCGGCAAAATCCGTCCGATAACGCGACACCACGCGCCGGTGGGGCTACATCGGCTTCTTGTCGATCGTCACGTCGTAGATGTGCAAGAGCTTCTCTTTGTCGAAGATCATCTCTTGGCGTGTGCGACCGGCGAAGTCGTACTCGGGTCCACCGGGCAGGCCTCTTCGCACATGCCGCAGAAAATGCACCGCAGCTCGTCGATCTCGAACTTGGCCGGGTACTTCTCCCGGTCGTCCCAGGGCGACTCGGCGGCCGTGATGTGGATGCAGTTCGCCGGGCAGATGGTGGGGCACATCATGCACGCGACGCACTTGACCCGGCCTTCTTCGTCGCGGTTGAGGCGGTGGAAGGCCCGGAAGTTGCCCGCGTGCAGGCCGCCGTCCTCGACATCCATCTGCTCGCGCCGCTGCTCGGGGTATTGGATGGTTCGGCTGGTTTTGCCCTGCCCGAACGAGGTAAAGAAGTGCCGCAGCGTCGTGCCGAAGCCCTTAAACACCTGCGGGAGATAGAAGCTCTCGGAGCGCGAGAGCGGGGCGGGGGTGAGCACTTTGATGTCTTCGTCGCGGATGGCCATCTCGCGCCGAGTATAGACGTTTCCCCGGCGTCGCTTCGAACCGGCGGGCTCTCATCTTGAAGCGGGTCTCCGCGATGCCCCGCTCGGCACTGCGCGCCGGCAGCGTCCGCCCGTACAATGTCACGCGATGCCCGGGCGATCCCATCCACCCCTGTTCGATTTGCTGGAGCGAAGCCGAGCGCCGGCCGAGACGCCCGCTGCAACTCCCGCTCAAACATCCACAGAGCCCAAAGCGCCCGTCGAGGTGACCCCTCCGAGCCCAAACTCGGACAAGCCGGCGCCGAAGCCCGAACCCCAGGCCAAATCCAAAGGCGCGGCGCCCGGGCCGACCTCGAAGCCGCAGCCCATCGCCGACCCAAGAACCGCCGGCCCTCGGGCGACACCGGCTCAGGCCGCTCCATCAGCCAAGCCCAGCCCAGCCGCCACGAGCAGCGCCTCCGCGTCCCGGCCCGCTTTTTCGGGCGAATGGCGTGTGCCCAAGTCCTGGGTCTACGGCACCGGGGTCGCGGTGGTCGTGCTCGTCCTCGTGATCTGGTCCCTGGGTGTCAGCTTCGGCGAATCCCGTGCCGAGGCCCAGTACGCCGCCCAACTCACCGGGCAGCGGCCCACGCCGACCGAACCCCTCCAATCCGACCCTGCCACGCCCCAACGCGTCCCCGAGAGCCTTCCTGCGCGTCCGACGCCCCAAACCGCGGGGCGCGCCGCGCCTTCCAACGGCCCTGAGACACGCCCAGCCCCGACCGTGGCCGCGGGCGACCGACTGCCAGCCTTGTTCACGGCCGACGGCGCCGTGGGCGCCGACCCCCGCATCGAGGGATATAACTACCTGAAGCTGGTCTCGAACGTCCCGATGGAGCAGGCCGCGGGCGCCGCGGTCTTTTTGGCCGAGCGCGGGGTGCAGGTCTTGGCCGTCGCAACGGGCCCGGTTGATCGGGCGGGAACCGTGGCGAACAATGCTGTCCGCTATGACTTGTTCTCCCTCCGCGGCATCGCCTCGGAGCGGTATTCGAGTTCGGCGGACGAACGCCGCGAGCACCAGCAAACGCTGCAACGGCTCGGGCGGGCGTGGCTGGAGCGTCCCGAGGGGCTGATCAACTTCGATCAGACCTTCTGGACCAAGTATCAGCCTTGAGCACGCGGGCCCACGGGGTGGGCCGGGTAGCAATCGATCGGGTCGCCGCAGAGGCGGCCGCAGTGTGACGGGCTCGGACCCGGGATGGAGCGGCACGATGAGCCTGGACACCTCTCTCAAGATCAAAGGCGGCCTCGCCGGCAAGCGCAACGTGCTCAAGCGCGACGAGCGCATCGCCAAGATGAAGGCTCAGAAGACCTTCGACGCCCACAAGAAGCCGCTCGGGCTTCCCAAGACCCGCGTCGATACCTGATTGAGTTCGGTCGGGCTTGCTCCGAGCCCCGCGTCACGCACAGCGAGAGGATTCGCTTTGGACTTCGATCGGCTGATCTGTGATCGAGCCCGCGCGATCGATGCGTCGGGTATCCGTCGAGTCTTTGATCTCGGCGCTCGGCTCAAGGACCCGATCAACCTCTCGATCGGCCAGCCCGACTTCCCGGCGCCCGACGCGATCAAGGACGCCGCGGTCCGCGCGATTCGTGAGGACCGCAACGGGTACTCGGTCACGCAGGGCGTGCCCGCGCTGCTCGATCGGGTCACCCGGCATCTGAAGTTTGACCTCGGTTGGTCGGCCGGCCCGGACACACCGACGGGCGCCCTCGTGACCAGCGGCACCACGGGCTCGCTCCTCTCGCTCGCGCTGGCGATGCTCGGCAGAGGCGACGAACTCATCATCCCCGACCCGTACTTTGTCATGTACCCGCACCTGGCGACGATGTGCGACGCGACGCCGGTCTATTGCGACACCTACCCCGACCTGCGCCTGACGGCCGAGCGCGTCGAGCCGCTCATCACCGATCGCACCAAGGCGATCCTGTTCAACTCGCCTTCCAACCCGGCCGGCGTGGTCGCGTCGCGCGACGAGTGCCGGGATCTGCTCGATCTCTGCCGGCGCAAGGGCGTGCTGCTGATCTCGGACGAGATCTACGACGAGTTCACGTACGCCGAGTCGATGACCGACTCGGCCGCGGGCGATGACGCGGCGCCCCGGTGCCCGAGCCCGTGCCGATTCGAGGGCGCGGAGGACTGCACGCTCCTGGTCCGCGGGTTCGGCAAGACGTTCGGCGTGACCGGCTGGCGGATGGGCTACGCCGCGGGTCCGAAGCCGATCATCGAGCAGATGGCCAAGTTCCAGCAGTACACGTACGTGTGCGCGCCGCAGCCCTTGCAGTGGGGGTGCGTCGAGGCGTTCGACGTGGACATGTCCGGCCCGGTCGCCGAGTATCAGGCCCGGCGGGACCTCGTGGTCGAACGGCTGAGCGCCGTGACCGAGGTGTCGACGCCCGGCGGCGCGTTCTACGCCTTCCCGCGTGTGCCCGAACGGCTCGGCCTGACCGGGACCGAGTTCGTCGAGCGTTGCATCGAGCGCAGCGTGCTGGTGATCCCGGGCGCCGTCTTCTCACGCTCGGATACGCACTTCCGCCTCAGCTATGCCACGAAGCGTGACCAACTCGAACGCGGGCTCGATGTCATCGTCGAGTTGATGGGCGGCTGACACGGTCGTGCGGCTTACGTCGACGCGGTGAGCGGGCCTGTCAGAAACTCATGCGGAACTCGACGAACATGCCCTCGCGGGCGAGGTCCGTGTCGGGCAGCTCGTCCTGCAGCAGGTCGCGGAAGAGGTCGTACCCGATCCACAAGCCGGCGTTGCCGGTCACGGCCCACTCGGCTTCGGCGGAGATCGCGAAGTATGACTGCTCGAGATCGATCGAACGCTTCCAGCCCGCGGTGCGCAGGCGCAGCGCTTCGTTGACGTCCCATCCGAGCGCGACAGACTGCGCGAGTCCTCTCGGCGGCAGGTCGGCCGGGCCTGGACCGAACGGGTTTGCTGCAAACCGCGGCAGACCGGCCGGTTGATCGCCGAGCCAGTCGGGTACGGGCGACCGGCTCGACGGCGCGGGTCGCTCCCATCGGCCGATGGGCAAGGAGATGAGCCCGATGTCGTCGCCGCTGAGGACATCGAGTTGGAACGGCGCTGTCGCGGGTTCACTCATCGACGCCTGTTGAGGCTGCGGCGGTTCGAGCGGTCGCAGGTCGGCACTCGCGATGCCTTGGGCGGCCGCGGGGGCGGCGAGGGCGCACGCAGACAGCAGAGCAGCCGCGGCCGAGACCGCGGCGTTGCCCATTGCGAGATGCCGTGCTGATGCTTTCGTCACCCGTAAGCCCCCCGAGCACCACCGCTTCCATGCGGATGCTCGAATCGTACGGTAGCGGCTTCGAACCGCTTGGGACGGACCGTCGCTTCGGGGCGGCGGTCGGGTCCGTCCGGAGGATCTGCGATCAGATATGAACCAGCCCGGCACGAATCGCGATCTGTGCGAGTTCGACCCGGTTGGAGACGCCCAGCTTGTTGCCGAGGCTCAGGCGGTGCCACTCGACCGTTTTCACGCTGCGCGACAGATGGTCGGCGACCTGCTGGGTGGTCAGGCCCTTTGAGATCAGGGTCAGCACTTCCAGTTCGCGTTCGGTCAGTTGTGCGAGCTCACCCCGGTCTTCACATCGCGCGTCCGAGGCTTCGGCTCGGTTCTCGTCTTCGTGGACGGTGGAGACGCACACGCACAGGACCGTGGTGGGGGCGCCGCCGTCGGGGCAAGGGAGCGGGCGAAAGGTCATCTGCCGCATCTCACCCCAGAGCATGCCTCGGACGGTGGCGGGCGTGTTGGTCTCGATGCACTTGCGGACCCATTCGAGGCGTTCGTCGGCGACGGGTCTCGGGAAGATGCTTTCGAGTGTCGCGTGGGCGGACACCGGGCGGGCCCCGTTGGCATCGGTATCAGGGCGCGCATTGCAGGCCGACGAGTACTTGTCCGCCTGCTGGATATCGACGATGACATCAGGTTCCGCGGCCGGGCTCGCGCCTTCGCAGCGGCACTCGAGCGTCCGGTTGTGCCAGAGGATCGACCCCTTGCCGTCGGCGATGAAGACCACCGCGCCGGTGTCGGAAGCGAGCGAGTCCAGAACGATGGGCAGGGCCGAAGCATGGGCCAAGTGGCCGCCCGGTTGTGTTAAGATTTGTGATGGGGCGCCCGCCGCGGGAGAGCTTGATGACATGGGGACCCTTATTTTGAGTGAACTGCAATAGTGTTTGCTACGGGGCCCGGCAGCGCGTCCGTCGCGCCTCCCGTAGCGGTGACCGGGTTATCCCTATCTTCATATCCTACAAGAATCGTCGGCTGACAACCTCAGATGGAGCAAATGTTTCTGTGGGTATGCCCCGTCAGAATGCCTCTATGAGATGGTCTCCGCCATCTTCTAGGGATATTGCTGGTCGATTGTAAGGGTTATTATTGTTTTTTGATAGATTTTTGATTGGTGTTTCATGGCCCCGCCCGGATCGGATCGGCGTGCGGGATTGGCGGAGAAACTGATGTCGGCGCCTGCGTCTCCGGATCCTATCGCGCTCTCGCTTTGGTCTCAGATTGCGTTGGTGGCAACTGGTGGCGCGGTTGGCGCCGCGTTACGGTTCGGCGCGGTCGAAGGGCTCGCGGCAATCGGCGATCGCCACGGACTGCCTTGGAGGACCACGGCGGTGAACATCGTCGGCTACTGGGCGCTGGTTGTCTTGCTGGGTGTGATGGCGGCCCATCGATAGGCGCAGAGCCCGGAGGGAGTCGCCGCCGGCGCCGGCGCGGCGTGGCGTCTCCTGCTCGCGGTCGGCCGGCTGGGCTCGTTTAAGACGTTTTCGACCTTCAGCCACGAGAACTGGACGCTGTGGCGTGAGGGCCGGGCGTTGGCCGCGTTGGGACATGCGGGGCTGAGCGTGCTGCTCTGTCTGCTCGCGGCGGCGGCGGGCGCCCTGCTGGCCGAGCGGCTGTTCGGCTCGGGACGCGCGGGCGTTTGAGCGTCGGTGACCCTGCGGGCCCCGTCACGCTCATCCACCGATCGTCGGCCGCGACAAACCGATGGTGTTGATCAACCCCAAATAGGTGTGTAGATCGAAAATGCGTGCGTTTTGCACAGTTCTCCGCGCGAACTCAAATCCGTCGGAATGCAACACGCGAAATGAGAGTGACAGAAGTTTGTTGGCACGCCGAATGGCCCAAAATGGTAAATGGGGCAAGTGAGCCCATTGACAGGCCGCCGAGCCCCAGCAAAAATACTTGAGATAGTAACGATCCAAGGCCGATATCGGAAACAACCGGGAGTCGCGATCGAATCGTCTTAAGGCCTTACCCCGGTTCAAACAGCCTCCTCTCTCGGTCGGCCCGCCGTTCTCTTGGCGGGCCGATCTCTTTTTTGCCCG
>JBCBZM010000043.1:0-21489 GCA_039815345.1 Planctomycetota bacterium
AAGAATATGAATAAAATTACGGTCCAACGTGACAACAAACAAACACACACACACACACAGGTACGACATGCCGGCAAGCATCGGCCCCGCCTCGCCCCGGAACTCGAGCGTGCGAAGGCGAAGCTCACCATCAAAGCGGTAGAGCCGCATGATGACCTGGCGAAAGGGGTTGGCCAGATCATCGGACCGGCTGACCTCCGCGTAGAGCGTGCCGTCGATACCGTTGAAATTAACCTGAGCGATGGACATCACAATCGTTGCGCCGGTCTCTTGATCCTCTGGCTCGGTTGCGGCGCCGAGGCCGCGGCGATCGGGCTCAGCTCCATCCTCATCTACGTGCTCATCTACACGCCCATGAAACCGCTCACGCCCTGGTGCACGCTCGTCGGCGCGGTGCCGGGCGCCCTGCCGCCGATGATCGGCTGGTCCGCCGCGATGCACGGGGCCGAGCTGCCCCTTGCAACCAACCTCTTCGGCGGACTCAGCCTCTTCCTGCTCATGCTCGTCTGGCAGATGCCGCACTTCTGGGCGATCGCGTGGATGTACCGCGACGACTATGCCGCGGGCGGGTTCAAGGTGCTGCCCGTCGTTGATCCCGACGGCTCGCGCACCGCACGCTCGATGCGGTTCTGGTCGCTGCTGCTCCTGCCCGTCAGCCTGTTGCCGTGGTGGGCGATGCCCGAGTTGATCGGGCCGGTCTACGTCGTTGCAGCGATCGCCATCGGCGTGCTGTTCGCCCGGCTCTGCCTGCAACTGGCCGAGGACCGTTCACGCGACCGCGCCCGGCGGGTGTTCTTTCTTTCGATCATCCAGCTCCCGCTCCTGCTCATCGCGCTCGTCGCCGACGCGTTCGCGACCGTCCTGCTGCGATGAACGCCAACGACACGGTCGCGCGTCTCGATGGCGTGTCGCACACCTACCCGCGCATCCGAGGCCGCCACGCCCAACCCGAACGCCCCGCGCTCCGCGGCGTGACGCTCGAGATCCGCCCGGGCGAAACCGCCGCGCTCCTCGGCCGCAACGGCAGCGGGAAATCCACGATCATCCGCCTGCTCGCCGGTGTCATGACGCCGAGCGCCGGCGCCGTGCGGGTGCTGGACGCCGACCCGGCCCGTTCGACCGGGGCGCGGGCCGACCTGGGCGTGGTCTTTCAGCAACCCGCGCTCGACCCGCTCCTGACCATCCGCGAGAACCTGACGCTGCACGCACGGCTCTTCGGGCTCTCACGCCACGATGCAAGCGAACGCGTCGCGCATTCCATCGAACGCCTCGGCCTCGCCGACCGGCTCGACCAGCGTGTCGGCTCGCTCTCCGGCGGGCTCACACGCCGTGCGGATGTCGCGCGGGCCCTGCTCACCGAGCCCAAGCTGCTGATCCTCGACGAAGCCACGGCCTCGCTGGACCCTTCCGCCCGAGCCGAACTGATCGCGCTGCTGCGCGGCGCCAGCGATGACTCAGGCGACAAGCCGAACGACCCGCTCACCATCGTGATGGCCACGCACCTGCTCGACGAGGCCGAGATCGCCGACCGCGTCGTGATGATGGACGAGGGCAAGATCGTGCTCGACGCCGACACCGACGCGTGGCGCCGAATGCGGAGCCGAACCGTTTTGCGGACGCGTGCCGCGGGTCGTGAGCCCATCATGACCGCCGACACCGAGAATCAGCGTGCGTCGCTCGCGGCCGTGGCCGCCGAACTGACGCGTGCCGGCGAAGCGTTCACGCTTGGCCCGCCGTCACTCGATGACCTCTTTACCGATTCGCGTGAACGGAGCGAGACTTGATCCGCGGCGCCGCGCCCATGACTGCCGCGGCCGCGCTCGCCGGGAGCGAACTGCGTCGCTTTGCGCGACAGCCTTCGCGTTTGATCGCCACACTCGGGGCGCCGCTGCTGGTCTGGGCGTTTCTCGGCGCCGGCTTCGCGCGGGCCGTGGGACTGCCCGGGGCGCAGGAAGGCTTCGCCGCCTTCGCGCTGCCCGGGGCACTCACGCTCGTGGTCCTGTTCGGCTCCGTGTTTGCCGCGATCTCGCTTATCGAGGACCGGGCCAGCGGGCTGCTGCAGTCCGTGCTCGCCGGGCCGACCGCGCCCGCAACCGTCGCGCTCGGCAAGACCCTTGGCGGCAGCGTGCTCTGCCTGGCGCAGGCCGCCCTGCTGCTGCCGCTCGCCTGGATGGTCGGGCTCTCGCCCACACCTGTGCATGTGCTCGCGGCGGTCGCCGTGCTCGCGTGCATCGCGATCGGCATCAGCGGGCTCTGCCTCGCGTTGGCTTGGATCATCGACTCCACCAGCGGGTTTCACGGCATCATGAACCTGGTGCTGATGCCGATGTGGCTGCTCAGCGGCGCCGTCGTGCCGAAAGAATCCGCCTCCGGCTGGATGGCCTCGGTCGTCGCGGTCAACCCGCTCACGTGGCCGACCGACGCGCTGCGCACACTGCTCGCAGGCGAGACGCCAGGCGCTGTCGCGATCGTGGGCGCCGCGGGCTTTGCGCTCTTGGGCGCGGTCGTCGCCTACGGTTCCATTGGTCGGCGACCGCGGAGCGGAAACGCGACGCCGACCCACCGGGAGCCCTGACATGCCCAAGTGGTTTGCGCCCTTGTTTATCGTCGCCACCGTCGGCCTGATCGCGATCGTCGGAGCGCTGCTCGTGCTGCCCAGCCTTGGCGCCGCCTCGAACGCGCCGGCCGTCCAGGAGGTCGGCGTGCCCGACCCGGGGCTCGAACACCTGCGCATCCCCGAGTTCGCGCTGATGGATCAGGACGGCAACGAAGTGGACGAATCAGTCCTCGACGGAGAGGTCACGATCGTCGATTTCATCTTCACCAACTGCCCGTTCGCGTGCCCGGGTCTCGGCGCGGCCATGTCGCGGCTGCACTCCGAACTCGAAGGCACGGGCGTCCGCTTCGCCAGCTTCAGCGTTGATTCCGAACGCGACACCCCCGAACGCCTACGCGCGTACGCGCAGGAATCCCTCGGGCTCACCGGCTTCGACCGGTGGGAGTTCTTTACGGGCGACAGCGAACAAATCAACCGCATCGTCGGCGAGCATCTGAAGTTCAACATCCAGATCGACGAGACCCGAACGATCGAGCTCAAGGACGGCGGCGAGATGTTCAACATCGCCCACCCCACCCGGCTCTTTCTCATCGGGCCCGACCGCCGCGTCCTCAGCCTCGCATCCTTCAGCAGCGTCGGCGAGGTCAACGCGATGCGTGACCGGGCCCGTGCCCTCGCCGCGGCTCAGTGAGGCGACCAAGCCGCGGATCAGTGCGCGGTGCAGCCGATCCCTAGCCCGCTCTTTGGCCTGCGCCGCCTCGGCTGCGAGCAACAGCATCGGCCCGTTCTCGGATCCGATCGCTGCTCCGTTCAACGGCACGGTCGCCGGGCCGTTCGGGCGCCCGTTCGTCGAGCAACGCGGGTGATTGTCGGAGCTTCTGGATACCACGGAACTTCCAGTTGTTAACGGTGGAGACTTTGACGTCCAGCGAGCGAGCCGCTTCTTCATAGCTCATCCCCCTGCACACAATCATCGCGAGCGCATCTCGCTCGCCCCGGCTCAGCGTCTCCGCTGCGCGATCCAGGGGCGCCGGTTCGGCGATCGACGAGGCCGTGTGCGCCGCCTCGTTGCGACCGGGTCCGCCGCTCTGCTGCGCTTCGCGCTCGATGAATGACTCGAGCCGACGCCGGCGGCGGTGGGACCGTTTGATCAGGTTGTCCGCCACCTTGAGAAGGTAGCTGATCGAGATCTCCTTTCCCTCAAGGTCGCGAACCGAGAGCATTCGCACGAAAACCTCCTGGGCGATGTCCTCGGCCAGCGCCGGGTCCACCGACCGACGCGCGAACAAGTACACGCGCTCGTAGTACCGTTCGAACAACTCAAGAACGATCGATCCGCGACGACAAGACGAGGGCATCGAGAGGCCTCCCAACATGTGCGCACTCCGGTCAGCCGGAGACGCATCGGTTCCCTCGGACGCTCCACCCAGCGTGACCCGAGGGTCCTCCTCTCTCAAGATGTCGCAAGGGACCGGCCGGAAGCTCAGAACGCCTCCGAGAGCAGCCGGCGCCGGTTCGTATCCACCCGAACCAACGTCCCTTGTGTTACACGGGGTACAACCCGTGCCAACCGACACCCTTTCAACAAGTTTCTCTAGATTGCCACGAATGGACCTGAAAGACCAGAGATATCTTGCCCATCTTCTCATTGAAGTCGCGATTTGTGACCATATGTGACTCTGAGACCGACAAACCACCTAAACGTGGTTGTTTCAAACATCCCATCTTTACAGGAAGAGCGATGCACCAAGGCACGCCATACCAGCCGAGCAAGGGATGCGACCGAACACCCTGGACGCCGAGTTGGCTCCGGCTGACCGGCGCCGAGCGGTGCGCGCTGTCCAAACCACACCCGCCGCCGCGCTTTGCAGGCGCGGCACACCGGGCGCACCAAGCCGGGCCGAGACAAACCGAAGATCGACGCCGGCCCAGAACACCCGGCCGGGACGCGTAGCGACCCCGCTCAGCGACGACTCTTGGCGTGGGCCTTGCGCACACGCGCCATCCACGCCTCGACCTCGTCGGCGTCGATCGGCACCTTCGCCGACAGGTTCTGCCGACCGTTCGCCGTGACCAGAATGTCGTCCTCCAGCCGCACGCCGATGCCCTCGTCTTCGAGGTACACACCCGGCTCGATCGTGACGATGGCGCCCGGCTTCAGCGGCCCGCCTGGCTCGACGTCGTGCACATCGAGCCCCATGTGGTGCCCGATGCCGTGGACCATCGAGCCGCCGAGCCCCGCCTTCTCTAGCACCGCCCGTGCCGCGCCCTCCGCCTTGGCGAGCGTCTGCCCCGGCGCCACCGCACGGATCGCGGCGCGCTGCGCCTTGAGCACGACGTTGTACACCTCGCGCTGGCGATCGGTGAACTTGCCCGACACCGGGAAACACCGCGTGATGTCTGAGGCGTACCCGTGGTACTCCGAGCCCGTATCGATCAGCACCAGGTCGTTCTTGCCCAGCGGCTGGTCGTTTGAGATGTAGTGCAGCACGGTCGCGTTGCCGCCCGAACCCACGATCGTGTCGAACGCCGAGCGGGGCGCCCCCCCCGCGCGATACGCGTGGTCGATCGCCGCCTGCACGTCCGCCTCGTTGCCGCCCGGCTTCATCGCCGCGATCGCGGCGTCGAGCCCGCTGTGCGTGATCTCGATCGCTCGCTTGATAATCGCCCGCTCGGCCGGCGACTTCACGCCACGCATCGACGAAAGCAGCTCCGTCCGGTCCTCGATCGAGACGCCGATCCGACGCTGCACGACCTTATTGAACGTCTCCAGATCGGGCGACACGCTCTGCGTGTGCGTCGCGAACGGGTGCAGACAGGCCAGCCGTTTCGCACGCTGGGCGCCGAGCCCTAAGGACCGCGGCATCGCCCACGTGCGCATGACCCGGTCGAACCCGGTCCGCGCGCGCAGTTCGTCCCCAAGCGGATCGCGCCGGCCTTCCCACGTTTCCATGTCCGGATCCCGAGGCCGAAGGAACAGAATGCACCGCCGCGTCGGGTCGGGGGCGGTCGGGTCAAACAGCAACGCCGCGCCGCTCTCTTCTTCCATGCCCGTCAGATACAGGAAGTCGTCGTTGCTCCGCCACCGCTCGCCGCGGCCGTGCGTCGCGTCGCCCGAATACACCAGGCCCACGGCTCCCTTCAGGCTCCGCAGCACCCGCTCGCGACGCTTGCGGTACTCATCCGTCGAAATCGGCTTCGTCATCCTTCGCATACTCCTCGGCATCGCGCGCGGTCCTCGGGCCCGGGCCTGCATCGGCACGGCGTGAGAGCGTAACCGCTTCGCGCGTCACCACGAGCGTGACGCGTGACCAGACGAACGATCGCGCCATGCCCGATGAAGATCGCACCGCTTTCGTGGCCGCCGAAAGGCTCCGCGCCGGCAACCGGTCCATCCCCGCGCCCGAGCCGAGCCGGGCCACGCCCAGCCGCAACGCCTCACCCAGCACCGCCCGCGGCGTCTTCCGCAGTTCATGCCGTGTCCACCGCAACACGCCGTCACGCCCGTCGCCGCCCGAATCGCACACCGCTCGAGCCAGGTCCCAGACACACGCCGAGACCTCGCCGAGCCGAGCCGCGGTGTCCGACGCCTTCACCGCCGCCTTCGGCCGGATCGCTCGCAATGCCGGCAGCACCTCCGCCCGCACCGCCGCCCGCAGCCGCGACCGGTCCTCGTTGGTCCGGTCGTGCGCCCACACCCACCCGGCCTCTTGGCACAGGCGCTCCGTGTCCTCGCGCGTCACCCGCAACGCCGGGCGGATGAGGCGGACCCCAGCGTCGCCGTTCGGCGTTCGCAGCCACCGCGCCTCCGCCACGCCGCGCAGCCCGCGCACGCCCGAACCCCGGACCATCGCCATGAGCATCGTTTCGAGCTGATCGTCCGCGTGGTGCCCCGTGACGACGTACGGGCAGCCGTGCTCGTCGGCCAACTCGGCGAGCCGCGCGTAGCGGGCCTTGCGCGCGAGCGACTCGGCGTTGCCCTTCCGCCCGGCGACCTCGATCCGTGCCTCGGCGAACGCCATCCCGAGGCGCCCGGCAAGCGCACGCGCCCGGTCGCGGTCTGCGTCGGCTTCTCTCGGCCGACGCAGATCGTGAACGACGTGCGCTAGAACAAGGTTGTCTCCTCGTGCGGCCGCGACACGCAGCACGATCGCCAGCGCCGACGAATCCGCGCCGCCCGAACACGCGATCAGCGTCCGCCGATCGGTATCCCGACGGACCTTGCCGCCGGACCGCGCCCGCCACGCCCGCGCGATCTCGGCGACCGCGGGGTCTCGCCGGTTCGGCAGATCGAGGCGTGCCGCTTCGGCGGTTGGCCCGACTGATTTTGGCGCCGACTCGCTCACTCGACGATACTACTTCACCAGCGCCCGGAACCCATCGCCCGGAACCAATGGAATCACGAACCGACGGAGCCAAGCCCGACCCGTACCTTGCCAAAGCCATGCCCCAATCGCCCGACGCCATCCTGCCACTCGGCCCACCGATGCCGGCCCCCGTCACCGTGTCGAACGAGACGACATCGGCCGCGCGCGATGACGTCGCCCCCGAGCGCCCGCCACTGGCAGAGGACTTCGAACCAGACGAAGCGAGTACGGGCGAAGCCGCCATGCCCGCGCCCAACGCCAACGACCCGGCCGCCGAAGCGGCGACTGATCCGGCGACCTCGCCGGTTCTGTCCGCCATCTTTATGGGCGTCGCCGCGTTCGCGATCTTTACGGTCCTGATCCGCATGTTCCGCCGCGGCGCCGCCCGACGCGCCCGCGATGGCGGCGACCCGACCGAACGCCTCGAACAGATCCGCGAGCAGGCCCAGGCACGCGGCGTCCGAACCGGCCCGCCCTCCGACCCCGTGACCGCCGAGACCGTGGACACCGTCACGCAGTTGATCGCCCAACTCGACGCGCGGGCCGTGCGGCTGGAAACACTCGTGGACCGAGCCGAAGCGGCGATCGATCGGCTCTCAGCCGCGGACCTTGCCGCCCCACCGGCGTCGCCCGCCCGAACGGCCACTGCCCGAACGACGACCGCGACCGAGCCGCCCGCGCCGGAACCAGCGTTCGGCCCAGAATCCGACCCGATGCACCGCCGCGTCTACGAACTCGCCGACGCGGGCCGAGGCCCGATCGACATCGCCCGCGAACTCGGCCAGCCGACGGGACAGGTGGAGTTGATCCTGGCGCTGAGAAAGCGGGCTTAAGGCTCGGATGTCGATGTCGCGTTCGTCGACCCACACTCCGGGCACACATCGCCCTTCACCCCGCGCAGGTCATACCCGCACACGCCGCACCCCACGCCGATACCCCGTGTGACCCGACCGATGACCCATCGGCCGAAGCACAGCAAATAGACGCCGATTGCGAAGAGCGCGAGCCATCCGATCGAGTTCATCGTGTCTGTGTCGCCGTAGCCGACGGTCGGCGAGAGGTAATCCCAGCCGTAGCCGAGTGAGAACGCCGTGATGGTCTCGCCGGCGTAGCGACCCAGCGTCGGCAGCGAAACCAATACCGACACCAGACCCGCGAACCGAACACCGAGCGTGGCCAGGGCTTGGGACTGCATCGACACAGCGTACCTCAGACCGCCCCGTGTCCGTCTACTCGGTGTACAGATCAACCCCGCACTCGGGGCAGACCGAGCCGCGGATGCCGCGGGTGTCGTAGCCGCAACTTGGGCAACCACGTGCCAAGCCACTGAAGATGCGATCGACAATCCATCGACCGGAACAGAACATGTAGACAAACAACGCCGTGGGCAGTACGTAAACGAGCAATCCAACCAATTGCGACCCAACCAAGGACACGCCAGGGCTGCCAGGATTGAGCAAAAACTTGATGAAATGGAAGGCGAATTGTAACCAGAACCATCCCAGAATCAGCGTGCCGATGAGCCCGATCACGCGAATCACAACCGTCACCGTCGCTCGCTGCTTCACCATGGACACGATCGATCCCTCCCGCGTTAATCGCTTAACCAATCGTCTTTAAACAGCATCCCCTTCGCCACGCCCGCGGCGTCGCCCGATTCGATCATGCCCGCCACCGGGTACGCGCAGTAATCCAGGCTGAACGCGCCCGCCGGGCGGTGGTTGCCCGAGAGGCCGAGCCCGCCGAAGGGGAGTTTGCTGGACGCGCCCGCGGTGCCGCAGTTCACGTTGACGCAGCCGGCCCGGGCCTCGGTCAGGAACCGCTCGACCGACGCCTCGCTCTTGGTGAAGATCGACGCGGCTAACCCGAATCGCGTCGCATTGGCCTGCTCGATCGCCTCGTCTTCGCTTGAGACAACCGCGATGCGCAGCAGCGGGCCGAAGACCTCGACGTCGCAGCCCGGGTGGGGGGCGTCGGTTCCGTCGGTGGGCGTGAAGCGATCGACCTGCACGATGGAAGGCGTCACATAAGCGCCGCCGCCGGGGATCTCGGGCGCGGTCGCTTGCAGCAGCACGTCGCCGCCCGACTTCGCGTAGCTCGCCTGCGCCGCCAGCACGGCGTCGCGCGACGCTTCGTTCACGGGCGGCCCCATGAACACCGGGTGTTCGGCACGCGGGTCGCCCACCACCAGCGTCGACGCCGACTTGACCACCGCGCCGATGAACCGCTCGGCCACCGATTCGTGCACGATCACACGACGCGTGCAGGTGCAGCGCTGGCCCGTGGTGATAAACGCGCAGCGCACGCACTCGATCGCGGCTTGCCGCAGATCCGCATCCGGCAGCACCACAGTCGCGTTGTTCCCGCCCATCTCGAGCGCCACGATCCGCCCCGGGCGATCGAGGTTCGACTCAAGGATCTTCCGCCCGACGGGCCAGGAACCCGTAAACAGAATGCCGTCGATGCCGTCGTGCGTCGTCAGCTTCTGTGCGGTCTCGGCGCCACCCTGCACGAGGTTCACAACGCCCCCCGGCGCGCCCTCCGCCGCGAGCGCTTCCCGGTAGACCTCCGCGAGCAGTTGCCCGACGCCGGGCGTCTTGTCCGAGGGCTTGAACACGACCGTGTTGCCCATCGCCAGCGCCGGGACGATGTGCCCGTTGGGCAGATGCGCGGGGAAGTTAAAGGGGCCGATCACCGCCATCACGCCGTGCGGACGGAACCAGCACTTGCCGACGCGCGTGTCGGTCAGCCCGGCTTCGAACCCGGTCACGCGCGACATCCCGCTGTTCGCCGAGCGCTCAAGCGTGATGTTGACCTTCGCGCCCAGGATCCCCGCCTCGCCGGCCGAGTCCCACAGCGTCTTGCCCGTCTCGTCGCAGATGATCGACGCGAACTCGTCCTTGCGCTCGTCGAACAGATCCCGCGCCCGGTGCAGCACGGCGAAGCGTTTCTCTTCGGGCATCCGCGACCACGGGCCGAGCGCGGCGCGGGCCGCGGCGACCGCCTCATCCGCGTGCGATAGCTCGGGCGTGCCCTGCCACACCACCTGATCGGGCCGAGCCGGATTGGTTGAAACAAGACCACCCCCGTTGAGCGGGCGTTCCACCCCGGCAATTAGATCACAGGGCGGACGCCGGAGGCTCGGGTGCAAGGTTGTGTGCGGCATGGGCATCGCTCCTGGTTCTTGAAGGTCGGGTATCGGCTTCGTTGTCACCGCTGGCGCGATGCGCGCTTCGATCAGGTCTCGTCCTGAATCTCCTGGATCACGCCCGCGATGATCTCCGCGAACTCGACCAGACCGATCGCCGCGGCTCCGGGCACCTCCGCGTCCGGATGAATCCGATGATGCTCGCGGTCGAGGTTGACCTCCGGCAGCGCCTTCGGAACACCCGGCGCGGGCGTGGAGTCCAGCCGTGCGTACGTCACACGCTCGCCCGGCTCAACTTCCAGCGTCTTGGCCGCCTCGGCCGACAACTCGATGCTCGCGCCGTCGCCGCTGAGGCCGAACCTCCCGCGCAGCGCACGGAACCCGCGGTCCGGGTCCTCGGCCGACACGATCGTGTCCACGACCTGCCCCGGGTTCGGCGCCTCCACAGCGACCCGCGCCGGCACGGTCGGCAGCCGCCACAGATTGCTCAGCTTCGTCTCCAGGTGCGCGCCCGCGTCGAACGGATCCACGCGATGCACATACCGGAAGCCGATGTCCGCGAGCATCTTCGCCGCGCCCTTGGTGTGCGGCCCGACGCTGCCGAGGAACTCAAGCACGTCCTCTTCCAGCAGCGACAGATTCACCAACGGCGGGAGCAGGTTGTACATGAACTCACGCCGATCGCGCACCGTGCTGAGACGGTCCGCGTTCTCGTAGCTCAGGTTGATAAACCGCCGGGCGACGTGGCGCCAGAACTGGTTGCCGTCGTTGTACGGATCAATCGGCGCCATCATCTCCGCCATGATGCGGTCGCTGAAGAACGCCGGCCGGCGGTGCATGTACTGGAATCGGCTGTAGCTCAAGAGCTTGCCGAGCCCGCCGCCACGGTGCTCATGGTGGATCACGTTCCCGCCCAGCTCGGTCGGCGAGTTCGTGTCTTGAAACAGCACCGCGTAGATGTGCTCGATCTCGCCCGAGATGATCACGTGTTCGCCCGCGCCGGGCAGCTCTTCCTTGCGCAGGCTCGGGCTCCGTCGCAACACTTTCACGAGCTGGAACGACAGGTTCGGGTGCTGCGCGTCGCCCATGCCGAATCGGATGCCCGACGTGCCGATCACCTTGCCGTCGGGCGCTTCCAGCACGAACACGCCCAAATGCTCCGACCGGTTGTACCCCTCGGGCGGCTCGCCCGACTGCGCAACCTCGAACGTCCGCTCGGATTGCTCCAGGATCGCGCGCAGCTGCCGCTCCTGCGGCGGCAGGTTGATGAAGTTGCCCGTCTTCGCCAGCTCCAACAGCGGCGCAAGATCGGACACACGGGCCTGTCGCATCCGGTGCATCGGCGGCATCTCCAATCAGCCGTTCGCGATCTTCGCCAGACCACGCTCCACGCACTCGAACACGCGAGGCCAGTCCTCGAGCTTCATCACGCCCAGCGGCGGCAGCATCCGCAGGTGGTACGGGCCGTGGCCGCAGTAGAACAGCACGACGTGCTCCTCGAAACAGGTCTTGCACGCCGCCGCGAGCTTGGCCCGGTCACCGCCGAACGGCGTGAACCGCATCATCCCGCCCACGCCGCCCGAGTGCTCGGCCACGCTCGGCGTGCCGGGCACCGCCGGCACATCCGGGAACCAGTCCGGGTGCTTGGCTTCCAGCGCCTTCACCTGCTCGCGGAACGCGGCGTGGTGCTTGGCGATCAGCCCGTCTTCGCCGTAGTACCCGCCCGAGGCCAGCCGCTCGATGATCCGCGTGCCGACCCTAAACGCGTTGGCCGCGCCCGTGAACGTGCCGCTGAGCAAGCCGGGCTTCGGGTTGAACTCCTCGGTAAACAGCGTCGCGCACGCCTGCGTCATCTTGCCCACGCAGAACACGTCGACGTATTCGCCCAGGTCATACATCTCGTAGGCGAACATCTCGTTGGTTCGGCCGAAGCTCTGGATCTCGTCGTCCCACACCGGCACGCCGTTGGCTTTGCAGCACTCCATCAAGGCCTTGAAGTAGTCCCGCGTCGAGGTGTTGAACCCGCCCTCACCCTGCACCAGCTCGAAGATGAAGCAGGCGTGCTGCCCCGGGTAGCGGTCGAGGTACTGCTGGAGGTGGAACAGCGCCATGTCGATGTACCGCGTCCCGCCCATGCGCTCCGCGGCGACGTGGTCATAGAACGGCATGTAGTCCACGTGCGTGTTGAGCGGGATCCCCTGGCGCCCGCCGGCCGAGTCGCCGATCTGCGCCATCGTGATCGACCGACCCATGAAGCAGTCCTTGAACGCGATCACACGCGACGCCGGGGCTTTCTTCTGATAGCACACCTTGAGCGCGCTCTCATTGGCCATCGCACCCGAGGTCGTCAAGAACGCGTGCTTCAGGTTCGACCGCTTGGCCGCCTGTTTGAGCAGCACCTCGCCGAACTCGTACGCCTCGAAGTTCGATTGCAGGTTGCCGTTCTTGACGGTGTCGGCGAGACCCGCTTCAAGGTTCGCGCGGGTCAGGTCCGGGTCTGAGTGCCCGAAGAAGTGCACGCCGATGCCGCAGATCATGTCCCACTTCACAGAGCCGTCGAGCATCTCGACCAACGCGCCGTTGCCCAGGCCCGAGCCGATGTACGGATAGACCAAAGGCCGACCGCGCACCTCGCCCGCGCGGGCCATGAACGCCTCGTAGCTCTCGCTCAGCCCGTCGATCGGCCCGCGAGGCCCGGTGATCTCGGCGCTCGCGTGCTGCACCTGCTGCACCAGCGTGTCGAGCGCCCCGGTGACCTCCGGGCGGGCCAGCATGCGCTGGCCGAGCGAGGCGGCGTTGTGCGTATCCGTAGAGCTCATACCCGTCATCCTTTCAACTCGCGCCCGAGTCGGCGGGGCGCCCGCAGCGCCTCGGGGTCCGTCTCGCTCAGGCGCAGCATCGTCACCGCGAGAAGCTGGCACCGCTCGACGAGCGAAGCCAGTTCGATCCATTCGTCCGGCGTGTGCAGCCCGCCGCCGCGCACGCCCATCGTGTCGATGGTCGGGAGCCCCGCGTCTTGCAGGATGTTCCCGTCGCACACACCGCCCGTGCTCGCGAACGGCAGCGACTGCCCGATCGACTCGGCCGCGCTCCGCGCCACCAACGCCACCCGCTCCGTCGCGGGGATCTGCGGCTTCGCCGGGCGGTTGAGCACACGGTGCACCCGCACACTCGGCATCGCGTCGTGATCGGTCTCGAGCCCATCAAGCATCCGCTCGATGTCATCGGCGACAGCGCGGGTCGGGAATCGGCAGTTGCCCCAAGCCTGCGCACGATCGGGCACCGCATTGGGCGCCTCATTCCCCCGGAGAGGACCGATATTCAGAATCCGCCCCTGCGATGGGTCCGGCATCTCCGCGACACGAACCACAGCCTTCGCCAAAGCCGTCACCGCGCTGACGCCCTCGGTGAACGCCCGCCCCACGTGCGCCGATCGCCCGCGGGCCTCGATCTGGAACTGCCCTGAGCCGAGCCGCTCGACCACGAGCGAGCCGTCCGGCAGCGCCGGCTCGAGCGCCAGACCGACGTCGTGCTCGCTCGCCTCGTCCCGCAATGTCTGTTCGGAGCAGAACGTCCCCGTCTCTTCGTCGCTGTTGAGCAGGTAGCTCCAAGACAACGACTCCCCCGCTTCTTCCAGCGCTTCCAGCGCCGCGGCCGCGATCACCAGGCCGCCCTTCATATCCACGCAGCCCGGTCCGGTCGCCGTCTTGCCGTCCGGCCGGATCGACAACGCGCGGAACCGGCCTTGCGGGTCATGCACCGTGTCGAGGTGGCCCGCGATCAGAATGCGGGCGCCCGCGCCTTCGCGACGCCGATCGCACACCGCCGTCGGCGGCGGGGGCTTCGGGTTCGGGTCGATCCACTCTGGCTTGGCCACGCCCGGAACCGTGCGCACGCTTGCGCCCAGCGCCGCCATGCGCGCGGTGAACCGCTCGCGGGTCTCGTCCAGCGCATCGGCATTGCCGCCGCCGGTCGGCAGACCCACATGAAGTTTCAGATCGTCAAGGAGGGCCCCCGCCTTCGACTCGATGCCGAGGCAGACCTTCCTCTCGCGGCTTGACAGTGTCATCGCGCTCACGGGTAGAAGAGTGCGGTAGACGCCGCCGAACGCACACCGCGATCAGCAGGGCAGGCTTCTAGTCTAGCGTGCCGATCGAGGCGCCGCGGCCCGCTTCCTCGGCCTCGCCTGGGAATCCGCTCGCTTCCGTCCAAACGGTCAACCCCAACCCCACAGCCAGTGCCAGCGCAATCATCCCCTTCGCCCGCCGCGCGTCGCGGTCGGCCCGCGTCCGCCCGATCGGAGCGCCGATCTGAGCGTCCAGCGATCGCTGCCGCGACCGGATCGACCCGTGCCGCCAGGTGAACCGATCCGCATTCATGCCGCTCAATGCCGTGACCCGCGCCAGCGCCCCACCCATGGCCTGCACGCCATCCGCCGCGATCCGTTCCTGACCCCGCTCATCACCGCCGCCGAGCGCCCCCGCCGCGAACACGTCCGCCTGCCGTTCGAACCGTCGGCTGATGACCCCGAACAGCGCGATCGCGCCGACGCCGCCCGCAATCCACGCGGCCGCGCTGACCCACGCGCCCAGCGCCACGACATCGCCCACCCAGACACCCACGGCCGAGACGGTCATCGCCAAGCCCAGGACCGACGCCAGCATCCACGGGATGTGCCGCGAGGCGACATGACCGATCTCGTGCGCAACAACCGCCTCGAGTTCATCCTCGGGCAACGCATCCAGCAGCGCATCGGTCAAGAGCACGTACCGCAGCCACGGCACCACGCCGACGACCGCGCCGTTCGCGTGGGCGCCGCCGGTGTGCCATACCAGGTACTCCCGGATCCGCACCCGCCGCCGAGCCGCCGTCCGCGCGAGCCGGTCGTGCAACGGGCCGTCCCGCAAGGGCGTCGTGTCCCACAGCACCCGCGCCAGCCAGGGCGTCGCGCACACCACCAGCACGGCGCCCCCGCCCTGCACCGCCGCCGCCCACCAGAACGCCGCATCACCCTCGCCGGCCAGCAACGCATCGTCGCGCACATCGAACCACCACGCGACGGCTTCGCTCCAGGCAAAGATCGTCATCGCGGGTATGAGCACGAACAAGGCGCCGTGCCGCGCCGCGCTCCATGTATACCCCCACCGCGACGGGATCGCGTACACCGGCTGGCCCTCACCGAGCGCGCGCCAAAGAGTCGCCTCGCGCGAGCGCCGCTCGAGCCCCCACACCGACGCCGAGAGACACAACGAAAGCGCGAGCATCGGCGCGAGCGCAATCGCCTCGTCGTAGCCCACACCGTCACCCACCCACCAACGCACCGCGTCGAGCCAGCCGAAGACCAGCACGCCGACGCAGAACACCGCGGCCCCCAACGTCGGCGCCGCGCCCGCGAGCCGCGAGGCCTTCCGCAGCGCCCGCACCGACCCGCGTCGATCGATCGCCCGGCACAGCCACACCATGCGCATCCACACGAGGACGCCGAACAGCGCCATGGCGCCCAGCGTCGCGCCCGCCGCGCCCCAGGGACCCAGCCGCCCCGCCAGCGCTGGGGCGCCGAACCCGTCGCGCAGGACCAGCACCAGAAACGCGGCCACGAACGCCAGGTGCCCCGTCACGCCCCGCACTCCATGCCAACACCCCCGCTGCCGCGCTCATCGACCCGCTAAGGCCGAGCGATCAAGCCCAAGTCCACGATCAGCCCGTTCGGCTGGAAGTAATCCACGTTCATCGTGCCGTCGCGGTCTACCGACGTCAGCACCAGGCACGTCCGCCCCGATCGCGCCGCGTAGATCAGGTCGCCCTCGCCCGGCCCGGCGAACGCTTCGTTCCGCAGGTCCTGCACGTGGAAGTGGTAGTGCGCCAGCGCCCGCTCCGTCTGCCGCACCAACTCCACCGGCGGCACGTACTTGCGGTCGTGCTCTCGCTGCATCGGCCGGGGCAGATAGGGCGCGGCGATGTATTCGCGGCCCGCGCCGATCAACTCCAAAGCCCCGCCGTACTCCGTCGTCTCGTCCGCCCGGTCCGACTCGGCCTGCCCGTACAACGACGCCCGCACGCCCGGATCCTGCAACGCGTCGTCCACCGCGAGCAACGCCAACGCATCACCCCACACCAGCCCGCGCGCATTGCGGTCCAGCCGCTCGCTGGGGTTGCGCCCGAACATGCCCGAATCCGCCGAGCGTTGGTAGACAGACCGCCCCGCAACGCGGGCCGACGCCTCGCTGATCAACTCGGCCAGAGTCATGCTCAACCGGGACGGCTCGTGCTGCGCCGTCCACCGGATCGCCTCCAAGTGACGCATCCGAAGCCCCGCACGCGCTTGCGGCGAAAGACGGGCCACGGCGGCGGACGTCTCACGCCACCACGCCTGATTCGAGGCGTTCGAGCCGTCATGCAGACTCACGGCCCAACTCAGCTCGTCGCCCGTCACCGGAATGACGCCGAACGTATCCGTCGTCGCGACGACCGCGGCCAGCGCCGGCTCATCGCTCCCGCTCGCCAGCCGCGCGCGCACCAGGTCCATCCGCTGGCCGCCCGTCGGGTCGAGCCGCGCGAGCAGGTCCCACGCCGCCTCGCGACGGATTGTCGCCACCCGCTCGGCCCGCTGGCCGCCGAGTTCCACGTCGTTCAACGGCTCGACAAATACGTCGAACACGACGTTGTTCAAGGGCTGCCCCCCGCCGAGCGATCGCAGCGCCGCCGCTTCGGGCCGGTCGAGGTCTTCGACTCTCGGAACGGGGGTCGCCAGCGCGCGCACGAGCGAGGGCTTCAGCCCCGTCCATCCCCGGCGGGCGCTGGTCTCGCTCACGAGTTCGACGATGTCGCGGTTGTCCTCCGTCGGCAGCAGCGCCGCGCACAGGTCTTGAGCGAACTCGGCGCCGCCCGGCGTCTCGTCGCTCACCAGCACGCGCATCGCCGTCAGACGCAGGTTCGGGTGCGAGGAGCGATCCCAGACGATCTCCTCGGCCAGCGCCTTCCGCGTCAGGTCCCGCTCATACCGCCCCGCCTGCGCCTCGGCCCAGGCCTCGTCGATTGACTTCACCCGCCGGCTCATCGGCAACTCGGTGTTCTGGACATCCAGCAGCGGGTCGCCCGTGCTCGACGGGTGCGACCCGCCGCCCGAGCACCCCGAAGCCATCAGCCACACGCCCGCCGCCAAACCCGCGGCCAAACCCGCCGCAGCCCAGCCCGAAGAAGGCACGCCCGAACGGAGCCATCGCCCGCGTTGTACAACCGTCGTCATGCAAGGAGTCTAGAAACCCCACCGAGCCCAATGGCGCACGCGCCCCCACGGCACTACCATGACCCCGTGGACACGCCTCTCCGGCAGCACAACCCCTCACCCGACGCCGATGCGTCCCTCACGCCCGAGGAACGCGATCGCGATCTCGAATCCCGCGTCGCGCTCGTGATCGATCGGCTCCGCCCGTCCATCCAGGCCGACGGCGGCGATGTGGAACTCGTCGGCGTCAAGGATGACCGCTCGGTCACCATCCGCCTCCACGGCGCCTGTGTCGGTTGCCCCTCGGCGACCATCACGCTGCAATCCGGGATCGAGATGAACCTCAAGGCCCACGTGCCGGAGATCACGGCCGTGAAAGCGGTCGAGTAGGCCGACACCACGCCGGGTGAATCCACTGAATGTCAAAATAGGCAATCTGTACCGCCTGTTTAGGTGATTGCGTTGGCCGATCGAGCGTTGCGTGGTACGCTCCGCCCGGTGGTAAGCCGCGGAACGGGCAGAGCTTGGTGGCTCGCAAACCCGTCCGCGTAAGCCGCGGTCATTGGAACGTCGTTGCACGGGCGTTCTCCGCGGTGTTTGTTCGAGGCAGCGCTCGAGGCATGGGAGGCCGACGTGCTCGTCATTACCCGGCGTGAGGGAGAGGAAGTCGTCATCGGCGATCCTCGCAACCCCATCGGAGTCGTCCGTATCGCATCGATCAAAGGCGAACGCGTCCGCGTGGCGTTCGACTTCCCACGCGAAGTCGAGATCCACCGCCGCGAGATCGCCGAGCAGATCGTTGAAGACGCCGAAGGCCAGCCGGCCGTGGTTGTCCCGGGTCGCAACGCAGCGCCGGTGAGCTGACCGCCGACGCCTCGCAGTGCGCGTGCTCGACAACTCGAAAATGAAACTCGAAAATGAAACTCGAAAATGAAACAATGCCGCGCGGTACGCGCGGCGTCGTTCGTTTTGTCATGTGATCATCGGCGGGGCGAGCTCGATTACTCGGGCTTGCCGCCGGAGAGGTCGTAGATCCACTTCTCGCCCGCGCGGTCCCAGTTCTGGACCTCGCCCGCCTGGAAGAACAGGCCCAGCTCGCGCTCGGCGGCTTCCGGGCTGTCGGAGCCGTGGATCAGGTTGAACGAGTTCGACACACCGAAGTCGCCGCGGATAGTGCCGGCCTCGGCGTTGGAGCCGAACGTCGCGCCCATCAGCTTGCGGCAGATGGAGATCGCGCCGACGCCGCGGAGCGCGAGCACGATCACCGGGCTGGACGTCATGAAGCCGACCAGCCCGTCGTAGAACGGCTTGCCCTTGTGCGACTCGTAGTGCGTCTCGGCCAGCTCGCGCGAGATGGTCATCATCTTGCAGCCGACGAGTTGGAGGCCCTTGTCCTCGAAGCGGGACAGGATGCGGCCGGAGAGCCCACGCTGCACGGCGTCGGGCTTGAAGATGATCAGTGTGGTTTCCATGGGTCGGGTTCCTGTCTGCGGGTGTGTGATGCCAAATCGGGCGGAAGGATAGCGCCCGAGGCGGGTGCGTTGGGGTCCTAAAAAGAACAACGGCCCTCCCGAGGGAAGGCCGTTGCGAAAGTCAAAGCATCAGGCTCGGTGAGCCGTCGCGATTAGCGGCGACGACGGCCGGCGGCGACGAGGCCGAGGCCGAGGGCGGCCAGACCGGCCGGGGCCGGGATGACGTTGCCCGTGAGCTGGATGTTGTCGAAGCGGTTGTTGCCGTTGACGGAGGAGGCGCCGGAGATCGTGAAGCGGAGGATGGCGTTGGAGGCGTTGTCGAGCAGCGAGCCGGCGGAGGCGGTCTCGACGGACCAACTGCTGGTGAGGGCGCCACCATCGCTGTAGATGTTGTCGAAGTTCACACCGTCGGTGGAGACTTCGACGAAGCGGGCGTTGAAGCCCGTGCCAGTGCCACGGTTGGCCCAGGAGATGGCGATGTCCTGGAAGCCGGTGAGGTCGGCGACGATGGAGAACGTGCTGAAGTTGTTGGCTTCGCCGGTGACGGACAGGGAGCCGCCGCCGAAAGTACCGCCGTCGGGGCGGTTGTCGCCGGTGCCCTGGAACGAGCCCCAGTTGTTGTTGGCGCTGGTGGCGAAGTTGTCACCGACGAGGTTGCTCACGTCGATGTAGGCGCCGTAATCAGCGGCGTTGGGGATGCCGGGGCCGGGATCGGGGTTATCGATCAGGGCGCCGGGGTTGATCGTGAAGCTGTCGGACACGGGGTACAGACGACCGGCGGCCGGGTCGTAGAACCCGTCGTCGAAGCCGTCGTTGTTGTCGAGCATGTGGCCGAAGTTCGCGCGGGCGTTGTCGTCGCCGGTCGAGTTCAGCAGGTCGCTGTCGTTGTTCGAGTTGTTGAAGCTCCACCAGGCGAGGAGGTCGGCCTGAGCGGCGCCGGCGATACCGGCGAGCGCAATCACAGCAAGGGTCTTCTTCATCTCATTCTCTCCAGGGTTGGGTCGTAAACGAGGGGGCTCTCACACATCCAAACACGCGGAACACATGGACAAGCCGCGGGCCTGAAACTCTCAGAGCAGAAGGGTAGAAACCCCACCGCACGGCTGCGCGCTGCGGCAAGCAAAACCACGGTTAAGCCTTTGTGAAGATCCTCCGCGCTCCACCGACACCCCCCAAGAACCTCGCCGCAAAGGGTTTACCCAGCTTCTCAACCACGCCCGCAGGACTGACTCCATCTCCTTCTGAGCGCTCGGCAGCGATCTCGCCTATTCTGCGGCCGCCGTAGCGGAGCCACGAGATAGAGGGCCAATCGTCACCACGCCCTCTACCGATAGACCCGACCGAAGCAGCCAGGGAGGCGCGCGTGGCGAAGGCCCCAAGATCTGACTCCGCAAAGCCCGCCAAGGCCTCCACCGGCGGCAAACGCAAGGGCGCCACCGCCGAGACCATGGCGGGACGCCAACGCGACATCTCCGTCAGCGAGTTTTTCGCTAAGAACCGCCACCTGCTGGGGTTCGACAATCCGCGGAAGGCCTTGCTGACCACGGTCAAGGAGGCCGTGGACAACGCGCTCGACGCCTGCGAGGAGGGCGGCATCCTCCCCGATATCGAGGTCCGCATCGAGGAGGTCGACCCGCCGGATGGGCCCAGCAAGTCGGGCAAGTACCGCGTCACCATCGCCGACAACGGGCCCGGCATCGTCCGCCGGCAGGTCGAGAACATCTTCGGCAAGCTGCTCTACGGCTCCAAGTTCCACCGCCTCAAGATGTCCCGCGGGCAGCAGGGCATCGGCATCTCCGCCGCCGGCATGTACGGGCTCATGACCACCGGCAAGCCCATGGTCATCACCACCCGCCCCAACAAGAAGAAGCCCGCCCACCAGATCGAACTCGCGATGGACACCACGCGCAACACGCCCGAGGTGACCAAGGACGTCGAGACCGACGACTTCTACCCCACCACCAGCGGCACCGGCACGCGCGTCTCACTCCTTCTCGAAGCCAAATACGTCAAAGGCAAAGCCTCCGTCGACGCGTACCTCGAACAGACGGCCATCGCCAACCCGCACACGCAGATCACGTTCTACCCGCCCGGGAAAGCTGAGGCGGATGAAGACCAGCCGACGCTTGAAGATGCCGGCGCCGATCAGAGCGACCCGCCGAAGCCCGAGCTGACCGAGACCTCCGACCTCGGCGACCGCATCGTCTTCCCGCGCACGGTCCACGAACTGCCCGCCGAAACCCAGGAGATCAAGCCGCACCCCTACGGCGTTGAGCTGGGCTCGTTCCTCCGCATGCTCAAGAGCACGCCCGAAAAGCAGCTCGGCGGCTTCTTCAAGCGCGAGTTCTGCCGCGTCACGCCGGCCGTCATCAAGGAAGTCACCGACGCGGCGTCGAAAGGCAAGGGCGAGAAGACCATCACCGGCCAGTCGTGGATCAAGAACATCGACCACGCGACCGCCGAGAAGATCTACAAGGGACTCCAGAACGCCAAGCTCCGCAGCCCCCCCACCGACTGCCTCTCGCCGATCGGCGTGCGGCAGATGCTCGCCGGCATGCTCAAGGGCGTGCGGGCCGAGTTCTACGCCGCCAGCACGCGCTCGCCCGCCGTCTACCGCGGCAACCCGTTCCAGATCGAAGCGGCCGTGGCCTTCGGCGGCGACCTGCCGGGCGACCAGCCCGCGCGGGTCATCCGCTTCGCCAACCGCGTGCCGCTGCTCT
>JBCBZM010000117.1:0-8559 GCA_039815345.1 Planctomycetota bacterium
CGCATGGGCCGACGCCCGCGTCAGCCATACTCGGACATCCGTCGGCGCCCGCCGGAGCGTCGGCGAGTCCGAGAGCAGGTGCAGGCTCGTGATGAGCTCCGACAGATCCGCCGCGGCTTCGGCGATCGCCGCCGACGCCGCGCGATCGCCCGGGTCCGTCAGCCGCGTCGTCAGCAACTGGCTGCGACCCCGGATCACCGTCAGCGGGTTGTTCATCTCGTGCGCGGCGCCCGCCGTCATCTCGCCCAGGCGCGCCATCGACTCGGCCTCGGTCAGGCTCGCCTGCGCCTCGGCCAGCGAACGGTTGGTCACCGCGAGCTGATCGCCCAGGCGCAACGCCTGCTCGTGCCGCGCCGCGTCCTGCACCGCCGACGACCAGGTCGCCAGCAAGGCCCGCAGGCCGCGCGGGTCGAGACCGGTTTCGCGCGGGTCCCGGTCGTGCAGCAGCGCCGCCGAGGGCCCGCCCGAGCCGTCGGCGCCCGCGGCCAGCGGCACGATCTTCACCGTGCGCACGTCCGCGGCATCACCCAGGTAATCGCTCAGCCAGGGCAGCATCCCGATCGCCGCCACGCTCATCTGCGACGGGTCCGTCATCGCCGCCAGCGATCGGCCGACCGCTTCGGAGCCGGGCGGCGGCCGCATCGACTCGCACCGCTGCACACGCCCGTCGGGCGTGAACTGCTGCACCGTCCAGTCGGCGTCCGGCCCGGCCTGATCCAGCACGGCGTACAGCCCCTCGCCCATCAGCCGACGCGCCGAACGCACGATCTCGCCATACGTCGACGTCAGGCCGATCGGCCCGGAACCGCGGCCCGACTGGAACTGGCAGACCTCTTCAAGCACGCGGGCCATCTGCTGGCTCTGGTGCGCGCGCTCGTCGAGCCCACGGTTCAGAATGCTCAGACGCCGGTTCGCCTGCGCGATCGACCGCAAGAGCAACTGCGGCGTGGGCTCTTCTTCGAGCCCGATGTCCGCGCACCGGGCCGCCGTACGTTCGTGCAACTCGCCCGCGATGCGTTCGAGCGTGCGTTCTTCCACACCGAGCTGCCGAGCCAAATCGGTCGAACGCGCGCCCCGGCCGTGGTCGCCGCACCAACCGACGTGCAGCTCTCGGCACAGGGACTTCGCGAGCGACACCACGCCGATGAGCGCACGATGCTCGACTTCCGGCACGCTCCGCCACGGCTGGCCGTGCAGCCAGATGACCTGCTGAACGCTCTCGGGCAGCCGCCAGCACTCGGCCAGACGGCGCCCCGCGGTGTGGTGATCGAGGCCCAGAATCTCGGTCTCGACCGACGCGCTGTCGCACTGCCGCCGCTCGGCGAGGCGCAGGACGCGCTCGGACGCCTTCGGCAGCACCAGCTCGAGCGCGAGTCGGCCGAGATCGTGCAAGAGCCCGGCGACAAAGGCCCGCTCGCTCTTGACAGCAAGGCCCTTGGCGGCGTCGGCGATCATCTCCGCGGCGCAGGCCGTGCCGATCAGATGCCGCCACAACCCCGCGCGATCGAACGCGCCGGTCTCGCCGGCGTCCATCGGCAAGCCCGCGAGTTCCGAAGTTGATGAGCCGGCAGACTGGCCGACGGCTTCGTCGAGCGCGCTGCCCGCGCGCTCCATCACGTCGTACACAGAGATGCTCAGCACCGCCGACTGCACCGCGTCGAGCCCGAGCAGCACAACCGCGCGGCGGACGGTCTCGACCTTGTCCATCATCGGTCGGTCGGCGCGTCGGCACAAGCTCAACATGCGTGTTGTCAGCGCGGGGTCGGACTCGATCAGCCGGGCGACCTCGTTGATGTCCGCGTCGTCGGACGCGGTGATCGACATCAGCCGCGTCGCGACCGGGCTGAGCGTCGGCAGATGGTCGATCTGTTCGAGGATCAGTTCGACCTGGCGGGCGCGGGCGCGTTCATCGGCACGCTCGGCCAGCGAGGGCGAGGGCGCCGAGAAGGGCACGGCGGCCGGGTTGGGTTCCCGCTCGCCCGTTGGTCCGTACATGCCGAAGGTCGTACTCATGGGCGCCCCAAAGCCAGCGGACTGCGGACGCGCCGGGCGCCGCCGATCAGGCGTCTTCCGAGCCGCCGCGCTGGCCCGCGCCGGCCGGCTCGAGTTCGAGCAACGACTCGAGCTTGGTCATGAAGTCGGTCACGTCGAAGGGCTTCTTGACGAACCCGTCGGCGCCGGCGCCGAGCAACTGGTCGATCTCTTCACGGTTCACCACGCCCGAGACAAACACGATTTTCGTATCGGACAGGTCTTCATTGGCGCGGATGCGCTCGCAGACGACGTTGCCGTTGATGTCCGGCAGCATGTAGTCGAGCACGATGACGTGCGGGCGGAAGCTCTCGGTGAGCAGCCCGGCGTCGTACCCGGTGCCCGCGGTTTTGACCTCGAATCGGCCGTCGCCCCGGAGCATGTCCTCGAACAGTTCGACGATGTTGGGGTCGTCGTCCACCACGAGCACGCGCTTGACGCTGCCCGACTCGATGGCGTCCAGCGGGATGCTGTTGGACTTCATGAAGCGGATCAGTTCATCGCGCGGGATGCGGCGGAACCGCGAGCCCGGCACACGGAAGCCGTTGAGCCGGCCCGAATCGAAGCAGCGAATAATGGTTTGCTGGCTGACCTTGCAGACTTGGGCGGCTTCACCCGTGGTGAAGATCTTCTTGGAGCCCCAATCGATCGGCGCGGGATCACCGCCGCCCGAGTCGTGGCTGGCGCCGTTGTTGTGATGCTTCGCGGAGTCGGACATCGAGCCACCTCCGACGCACAACCGGACGCTCCGCGTCCATGCTCTGCGACTGCCCCATCGCGGGGTCGGCGAACACGGCGGGGCCTATCCGTGGCCCGGTACCAATCCCGTCGGGTCGTCATTGCCCAGACCGCCCGCGTTCGCTCACCGGGCATCGGCGTGCAAACTGCCCATCTTCACACCGACGCCCGGATCCGGGCACGATCCGCACGGGATCAGACGCCTTTATGGGCGCCGACCGGTTATCGGGCTCTCGAAGCCGCCGGACACGGGCGTTGCAACACGAAGACGCCACGCGCCGCGCACGCGATCCAGATCGGCCTAATCTGCGGGTATGCCAATGGAAAGCTTCCTCTTGATCGCTGCGCTCGGCGCCACGCCACTCGCCGAAGTCGCCGGGCCCATCAGCGACGCCCGCGCGGGCCGCTCCCTCGACGGCGCCTGGTCCTACATCATCGACCCGTACGACCACGGCAGCATCGACTACTGGTCGCGCCCGCGGAACGACGGGTTCTGGATGGACACCACCCCCGCTTCCCCCGCCGAACGCCTCGAATACGCCTTCACCGACGAGCACACACTCGACGTGCCCGGCGATTGGAACACGCAGAAGCCCGAGTTGCTGCACTACGAAGGCGTGATGTGGTACCGCACGGCCTTTGACGTTCAGCCAAACGATCAAGAACGCTCCTTCATCCGATTCGGCGCCGCCAACAAGCGGTCCGCCGTCTGGCTCAACGGCGAACGCCTCGGGTCGAGCGCCGTGGGCTTCACACCCTTTGCGTTCGAAGCGACCGACGCGCTGCGCCCGGGCGCCAACAGCCTGGTCGTGCGGGTCGACAACACACGCCGGCCCGACGCCGTGCCGGCGATGCAGACCGACTGGTACAACTACGGCGGGATCACCCGAAGCGTGCAACTCATCACCGTGCCCGAGACCTACATCGCCGATGCGCACATCGAGCTGACCCCGGACCAGCAGCGCGCCGCGGGCTGGGTGAAGCTCGACGGCCCGGACGCCGCGGGCGCAACGGTCAACGTCACGTTCGCCGGCACACCCGTAACCCTCGAGACCGATGACCGTGGCCTGGCTTCAATCACGATGGATGCCCAAGGCCTGCCGCTCTGGTCGCCCGAAGCGCCCACGCTGCACGAACTGGAAGTCCGCATCGAAGGCGACACGCTCCGAGACCGTGTCGGCCTGCGCACCATCGAAACAAACGGCGATCAGATTCTGCTCAACGGCGAGCCGATCTTCCTCCGCGGCATCTGCCTGCACGAAGAACGCTTCGGCCCGAACGGCGGCCGCTCGCACGGCGAAGCCCACGCCCGCGAACTGCTCACGCTCGCACAAGAACTCGGCGCCAACTACGTCCGCCTCGCCCACTACCCGCACGACAGCGCCACGCTGCGCGTCGCCGATGAACTCGGCCTGCTCGTCTGGGCGGAGGTCCCCGTCTACTGGAAGCTCGACTACGAGAACCCGGACACTCTCAACGAAGCCAAAGCCCACCTGACCGAAATGATCGCCCGCGATCACAACCGTGCGAGCATCATCATCTGGTCCATCGGCAACGAGACCGGGCAGGACGAAGCCCGCACGCGCTTCCGCGTCGCGCTGGGCGAGCACGTCAAGACGCTCGATCCCTCACGGCTGCTCTCGGCCGCGCTCTTTGCGCGCATGGAACAAGACGGGGACGCGATCGCGCGCATGATCGTTGACGACCCCTTCGGCGCCGTCGCCGATGTGCTCGCGATCAACCAGTACGTCGGCTGGTACCACGACGCGCCCGAATCGCTCGAAGGCGTCGAAATCATCCGCAAGTGGGACAAGCCGTTTATGTTCAGCGAGTTCGGCGCCGGCGTGAAGCACGGCCTCCGCGGCGAGCCGACCGCGATCTGGACCGAAGACTTCGGCGTGCGCTACTACAACGCCAACCTCGACTGGATCGAAACCCTCGAATCCGTCGCAGGGCTGAGCCCGTGGATCCTCAAGGACTTCCGCTCGCCACGCCGACCGCTCTACGGCATCCAGGACGGCTTCAACCGCAAAGGCCTCGTCTCCGAGACCGGCGAACGCAAACAGATCTTCCGCGTGCTGCAAGACCGCTACAACCGATGGGCCGAGGCGCCCCCCGGCCGGTGAGACACCCGACCCGGCAAACTAGCTGTCGTGCTTGAGCGTGTTCACGCGGACCATGTTGTACGCCTTCTTCTTCATGAACGCGTCGAACACGTCCTTCTTGCCGTCGGTCAGCTTGAAGCTCGTGTTGCCCGGCTTCTTGGACGTGCGCTTGATCGTCGCCTGGTGCGCGCCCATGTTGTTCCGCAGCGTGAAGATCAGCGGGATCGGCAGCTGGATCACCGGCTCGCTCTTCCACACCGTTCGGATCGCGTTGACCAGCTTCTCGTCGGCGTCGTCGATCTGGCCGCCCTTGGCCGTAAAGATGTGCGCGATCTCCATCATCTCGCACTCGGCCACGCCCGCGTAGTCGTCCCAGTCCATCGTGTCGTCGAGGTTGGCGACGATCTTCGTGAGGAACGCCTTCTGGATCTGCTTGCGGTCCGGGAAACCCTTCTTGTGCGCCGTTTTGCACGCTTCGAGGAACAGGTCGTACACGGCCTGATTGTTGCTCGCCGGGATGCCCTCGGCCTTCTTGTAGTCCAGCACGTACGCCGCGAACTCTTTGTCGTAGCTGCTGCGCTTCGAGTAGTTGTCGATCGCCTCGACCCATGATTCGTGGATGTCCGAGAGCTTCGGCTTGGCGGGCAGTGTCGACTTGTAGATCCCCTCGACGACCGTGGCGATCGTCTTGATCGTGCCCACCGCCGCGGCACCCTTCGGCCCGAGCGCCAGCGAGACCACGTCCAGGATATCGCCGTACTTGAGGCTGTCGGGCTTCTCTTCTTTCTCGAAGTAGTGCGAGACCTCGTTGAGCGCGATGCGCGCATCCTGGCACCACTCGCGCACGCTGTCGGCAAACGCCGACTTGAACTTGGGGTCGTCGTATGGCCTCAGATCGCTCGTGACGTCCATCGGCGGGAACTCGCCGTGGTCCATGAGCTTCTCTTCGAGCTCGTCCATCTGCTTGTAGACCGCGTCGAGCAGCGCCTGCTCGGTCTTGTCGATCTTCCCGTCGCGCATGAACCGCTTCTTGTACCCGTCCAGCTTCTTGCGCTGGTCCTCGAGACGCTTGCGGAGTTTGTCTGCCGTGGTGCTCATCGTCGTGTTCTCCGCGCGGCCTCAGGCCTTCGCCTTCAGGGTCTTCATGATCTGATCCATCTCTTTCTGGATCTTCTTGATCTCTTTGAGGGCTTCTTCCTTCTCCTTCGCCGACATCGCGCCCTCGTCGGCGTCGCCGCCACCGGTCTCGGCGTCCTTCTTGAGATCCGGCTCATCCCCCTCCGCGTCTTTCTTGACCGCCGGCCCCGTCTTGGCGGCTTCGTCCTTCTTCTCTTCCTCGTCCTCGAAGTCTTTCTCTTCGAGCTTGTCCACCTGCTTGAGCTCGACCGTGAGCGAGGTCAGGCCGGCCCGCTTCTTCACGAGCTGCCGCAACGCCTTCGAGTGCATGTCCCCGAAGCTCAGCTTGGTCTTGAAGACCAGCACGCCGTCCTGGAACTCGCACACGCCCGCGAAGGCCTTCGGGCTCTTCGTCGCGGCCTTGGCGTCCTTGATGACCCCCTTGGGGATCTTCTTCTTCGACAACTGGATAAAATGCTGCTCCAGCTTCGACCCCGCGCTGAACACGAAGTTCCGCGGTTTCTTCTTGGCCATCTTCAACGCGGCCGTCAGTTCTTTGCCGTCCAGTCCGGCCATCATCAACCCCTTTGCATCCAACCGGTTTGCGAATCACTCGAACGCCCGGCGCCCCGAATCCTCGGCCGCGTTCCGTGCTTCACCGCAATACGCGCGAATCGACACAAGCACCATCATCAGAGCCGTACCGGCCCGGACGGGGAGACTAACCTCCGCGTTGCGAGCCCACGAACGCGTGAGCGTCCCATGTCCGTTTCAACAAATACGCACTGCCCGCATCCCCAACCCCCAACCCCGACCCCCGACCCATTACCCACAAGCGCCGGAGCATCCGACCATGACCACGCGTACCACCCAAGCCCTGACGACCACCCTCGCCCTCGCCGGCGCCCTCTCGCTCACAAGCGGCCTCGCCGGCTGCAGCACCGAGGGCGGCTCGCCCGGCCTGCCAGGCCTCCCGGGCCTCGACGGCGGATCCACCAACAGCTCAATCGGCAGCTCGATCATGGAAAACGCACTCAGCCGACTCACCGGCGACTGGTCGCTCGACTCCCTCCGCGGCGCCGACCTCGCCAGCCTCATCCCCGCCGGCGGCTCCCAGAACATCGCGGCCCCCAACCTCTCCATCGCCGACGACGGCGCCATCAGCGGCTTCTCCGGCGTCAACCGGTTCACCAGCGCGTTCGATCCCGCCGCCATCGCGCAGGGCAACTTCGACCTCAGCCCCGCCGCCATGACACGCATGGCCGGCACGCCCGAAGCGATGACCATCGAAAATCAGTTCATGAGCGCCCTCAGCGAGGTCACGTCGTTCGACGCCTCGTCCCTGGCCGACGGCGTCCTCCGACTGCTCAACGATCAAGGCGCCGAGCTGCTCAAGTTCGTCCGCCCGGTCTGACGCCTCGGCCTCGGCCGGCGCTCAGGCCGCCTCGCGCCGGTCTTCCTCATCTTCGATCGACTCGAACTCGGCCTCCGAAGGGATACCGAGTTCCTTAGCCACGCGCTTGTCGAACTTGTCCGGGCGGACATTCGCAGGTGCGTTGGCCGGCTCGCGCCAGTCCTCGGCCCGCGGCAGGTTCACCTCGCTGGTCATCGTCTTGCGGTAGCCCAAGAGGCGCACCACCTCGAGCACGTCCGTCCACGTCGGGAAGTGCACCTGGTTCGCCTGCTTGAACGCGTCGATCGCGACCAGGAACAAGAACTGCTCCTTGGTCATCTCGCCCTCTTCGGCCGCGCGGAGCGAATCGCTCAGACGCCGACCCGGACCCCGGCGTCGCTCGAGCCCTGTCGATGCGGCACGCTCGCCATCGCGGCGATCCGACGCACGCCGGCGGTCGACCGGGCGCCCGCCCGACGCCGACTGCGAATCCTGTCCCGATGACTGTCCCGTCCCCATAACCACCTCCGGCGTTCGCGCACGATCGGGGATCTGTCGCCCGATCCGTTCCACGTGTCCGCCAAAGGTCATCCGAGCGGCGGACACTCAGAGGTCGTCATCGTCATCTTCTTCGTCTTCGTCCTCGTCTTCTTCGTCATCAAGGAAGTCCGGGTCCTCAACGTCGTCCTCTTCATCGTCGTAATCGTCATCAAGGAACTGATCGTCCTCATCGTCCTCGTCCGAGGCGAGCAACGTCGCCGCGCCCCCGCCCGCCCACGAGATACCGGACCCGGCGGGCCCGCCGGCCGAACCGCCCGGCGCCGCAAGGCCCCACGCCCGATCGGTCGTGTCGTCGATCAACTCTGTTACTTCCAGCGTCGCCACCATCGCCAGCTCCTCGGCCCCTCTCAAAGGACCCATCCCGACCGGGCCTCGCCACGCCGCCGCGGGCGTTCACGGACCCCACCGCCGGGAGCGCGGTAACGTACCGGGGTCACCGCCCGTGTCAATCGCCCGGGCCCGACGCGTGCAAGATTTGTCCCCTCCGGCCCCCACCTCCCGGCGTCCCCCTACCCTCCGCGTCAGCCATCCCCTGAGAGCCCCCGTGACCGCCGAAGACGCCAACAAGCCATCTCAGACCGAGGACCAGACCCGGGACCAGACCCCCGATCCGGC
>JBCBZM010000049.1:0-20338 GCA_039815345.1 Planctomycetota bacterium
CCTCGAGTTCAAAGAAAACCTCCGTGTGCTGCTGATCAGCTCGCTGTTCGTGGTGCTGAGCGCCCGGCTGACACTGGGCGATTTGCAATCGCTCGATTGGCGGGCGTTCCTGTTTGTAGTGGTGCTGATTCTGGTCGTCCGCCCGCTGAGCGTGCTGGTTTCGACGCGGGGTTCGTCGCTCAACTGGAATGAGCGGGCGTTCATCGCGTGGATGGCGCCGCGGGGCATCGTGGCGGCGGCGGTGGCGTCGGTGTTTGCGCTCGCGCTGGAGAATACAGGCCGAGAGGACGCGAACCAGATCGCCCCCGTTATCTTCTCGGTGATCCTCGGCACGGTCGCCGCGTACGGGTTGACCGCGACGCTCTTCGCCCGGCGCCTTGGTCTCAGCGACCCGAACCCGCAGGGTTTGCTGATCGTCGGCGCCAGCCCCTGGGCCCGCGCCTTCGCGCAGGCGCTCCGCAAACGCGGCATCCGCGTCGTGCTGGCCGACTCGAACCGAGAGAACATCCGCGCGGCCCGCATGGAAGAGCTCGACACCTACTACGGCAACGTGCTGGACGAGTACGCGATCGAGGACATGGACCTGGGCGGGATGGGCCGGCTGCTGGCCGCGACGCCCAACGCCGAGGTCAACGTGCTGACGGTGCACCGCTTCTTGCCTGTGTTCGGGCGTGCGGGTGTGTACCGCATCCCGGCGCGGGAGCCCAAAAAATCCGACGCCGCCAAGGCCGCCGTGATCGGGCCGAACACCGTGAAGCCGGATGCCACGGGCGCCGAACCCGGCCCGGCGGACGACAACACCACCGGGCCGAACGGCCGGGTCGCGTTCGCCGCGCACGCGACGTACGCGAATCTCTCGCAGCGCAAGGGTCACGGGCACGTCGTCAAATCCACGACCCTGTCGGATGAGTTCACTTTTGCCGATTACCGCACGCTCTACGGCTCGTCGGCCTTGATGATCGCGGTCTGCACACCGGACAACCTCGTTCGGCTCGTCTCGCCCGATCGCCCGATCACGCCCGAGCCGGGCGACACGATCATCGCGCTCGTGGACCCGGACGCGCTGTTCTTGGCTTGAGCGACCAAATCGAGCCGTGCTACGACAAGTCTTGCGGCTCGCCGCGGAGCCGGGGCGTGGCCCCCCAGTGCAGCTTGTTGATCACGGTGCGCCAGAACCGCGCCTCGGGGTTGCGCACGAAGCGGACGGTGTCGTCGGCCTTGCGCACCAGCATGCGGTCGCCGGTACGGATCGGCGCCAGGACCTGACCGTCGAGCACGATCGAGGTGCCGAGGGCGTTCGGATCTTCGTTCTCAGCCGCGTCGTTCACGCGCAGCGCTTCGACTTCCAGCGTGGTTTCCTCGGGCGTCACGATCGGGCGGAAGGCCAGCGAGTGCGCGGCCAGCGGTGTGATCGACCAGGCCGCGACGCCCGGCGCCACGATCGGGCCGCCGGCCGAGAGGTTGTACGCGGTCGACCCGAGCGGCGTGGAGACGAGCAGCCCGTCGCCCGAGAGCCGCGGGCCCTGGGCGCCGTCGATCCACAGGCGGAGTTCGATCATGCGGAAGGGCGGTCCGGCGGTGACGACCGCTTCGTTGAGCGCGAACCCGCAGGAGCGCGTCTCGCCCGTCGGTGTGCGCACGTCCACGCGCAGCATCGAGGCGTCGCTGGTCTGCAACGGCGCGTCGCCGAACAGCTCGGCGGCCTGCGCTTCCACCGAGTCGGCGTCGAACTCGGCCATGAAGCCGAGCCGACCAACGTTGACGCCCAGCAGCGGCACGCCGAGCGGCACGCACCGGCGCGCCTGTGTGAGAAGTGTGCCGTCGCCGCCGAGCACGACGACGAGATCGACGTTGTGCCGCGGCGCTGCTTCGCTTTCAAGGACCGCGTCCTCTTCGGCAACGAACTCGCCGTGGCGTTCGATGGCAGCGCGGATACGCGTGGCGGCTTCGGCCGCGTCGGGCTTGTCGCGATTGACCAGGAGCAGCACGCGTCGCGGCATGGACGGAGCTTACCGGCGCGCGGGGGTCGCGGTTTCGTTCAGCCCGACATCGGCGCTGCCGGGCTGCCGCGCCGAGTCCACAGCCGCGCGGATCGCCCGGGCGATGCCGGCCGCGTCGGTGCCCGCCTCGGCCTGCTGCTTGGCCCGGCTGTCCTGGTAGATCCACGCATCGGGCAGGCCCACGCGACGAACGCGTGAGGCGTCGAGGCCCAACTCCTGCGCCGCTTCCAGCACCGCCGAGCCGAACCCGCCCGTGAGGCCGTGGTCCTCGACTGTGACGACCGGCGTGCCCGCTTGCAGACACGCGCGGATCAGCTCGTGGTCCACCGGCTTGGCGAAGCGGGCGTCGTAGAGCGCGACGCGGTACTCACCGGCCAGCGTGTCCATCGCCTCGGCCGCGTCGATCACGCACGTGCCGAGCGCGAGCACCACGGCGTCGGCGTCGGCTGGATCAAGATCGGGCGAGAGCGAGCGTGCCTTGCCCAGTTCGAACGCCGGGCAGTCCGCGGCGAATCGGCTTGAGACGTCGTCCCGCGGGTAGCGGACGGCGCTGAGGCCTTCTTCGTACGTCCGGCAGAACTCGATCGACGCGATCAGGCTGGGTTCGTCCATCGGCGCGAGCAGCGCGGCATTGGGAAGCGTGCGCAGCAGCGAGATGTCGCAGAATCCGTGGTGCACGGCGCCGTCACCGCCGACGAGGCCGGCGCGGTCGAGCAATAGGCGGACGGGCAGGCCCTGCAACGCCGCCTCTTGGAACGCCTGATCGAACGCGCGCTGCAGGAACGTGGAGTAGACCGCGAAGAAGGGCTTGCGGCCGGTCTTAGCGAGCCCGGCCATCATGTCCATCGCGTGGCTCTCGCAGATGCCCGTGTCCCACGTGCGGTCGGGGAAGCGCGCCATGACCTTGCTGATGCCCGTGCCGTCGGGCATGGCGGCCGTGCAGGCGACGATGCTCGGGTCGGCTTCCATGGCGTTGGAAAGCGCGTCGGCCGCGGCGGCGGTGAAGGCCCGGCCGCCGCCCTTGAGCTCAACCCGGCAGCCCTCGTCATCGAATCGCTCCACGGTGAACGGCTTGGGTGAGTGGAACGTCGTCGCGTCGCCCTCGGCGAAGTCGAGCCCCTTGCCCTTGACCGTCTTGACGTGCAGGACCATCGGCCGATCGAACGCCTTGGCCTCGGCCAGGAACTCGACCAACTGCGGGATGTCGTGCCCGTCGATCGGGCCGACGGTGACGAGGCCGAAGTGCTCGAACCAGCCGTTGTCGTCGAGGAGGGCCTTGGTCGCTTCGCCCGCTTTGTGGTACGCCTCTTCGAGGAGCGAGCCGCCGGGGATGTTTTCGAGTACGCGGCGGGCGGAGCGTTTGAAGTCACCGTAAAGATGGCTGAGCCGGACGCGGTCGAAGTACTGCGCCACCGCGCCCTGCGGCTTGCTGATCGACATGCCGTTGTCGTTGAGCACGACGAGGAACTGCCGCTTGAGCGTGCCGGCGTTGTTGAGCCCCTCCATCGCGACGCCGTTGACAATCGAGGCGTCCCCGATAAGCGTCACCACGCGCCGGCCTTCGGGGTTGGTCTTGGGGTCGAACGCTTCCTGGTTCAGGTCATCGCCGCGGGCCATGCCCACGGCCGTGGAGATGCCCGTGCCCGCGTGGCCGACGCTGAAGAGGTCGAAATGGCTCTCGCGGGGCTCGGGGAAGCCGGCCATGCCCTCGCGCGTGCGGAGCTTGGGGAGCATGTCTTGGCGCCCGGTGAGCAGCTTGTGCGGGTAGCACTGGTGGCCGACGTCGAAGAGCAGGCGGTCGTGCCCGAAGTCGAAGACGTAGTGCATCGCGATGGTCAGCTCAACGACGCCCAGGTTGGGCGCCAAGTGCCCGCCCGACTGCGAGACCTGTCCCACGATCGCGTCGCGGATTTCCTGAGCCACTTCCGGGAGCCGCTCGATGGGCAGGGCTCGGAGGTCGGCGGGCGAATGGATGGTCTCAAGCAAGCCCATGCGTGGCCTTTCGGATCGATCGGGAGCGGGAGGCGTGCGGAAAGGTCTTGGGGAAGGTCCCGGCGTGCGTTCGCTGGCCGGCAGGGGTCGGGTTCGCCGTTCCGTACCAAGAAGTCAGTCTTTCAAAAGTTACTGAAAGAAGTGTAGCGTTGTCCGCTGATCGCGGAGCGTCCGATAGCCGGTGCCACGCGGGTTACCGGGCGCCTGAGCCAACCCTTCAACCCGCCCCTCAAGAAGTTCGGTAGGCCATGGAACGCGCGAGATCGGTCAACGCCGCCGCGTTCGGCCCGAGCGCTTCGGCGGCGGATAAGGCGTCGGCGAGGGCCCGCTCGGCTTCGGCCCGGGCGCCCTCGATGCCGTGGACGCCCGGAAACGTGAGCTTGCCCGCGGCTTCGTCTTTGCCCGTGCGTTTGCCGACGTGCTCGGTCTCGCCCGTTGCGTCGATCAGGTCGTCGACGATCTGGAACATCAGGCCCATCGCCTCGGCGTAGCCGGTGACGTGCCCGAGTTGCGTCTCATCGCACCCGCCCGCGATGGCGCCCATGCGGCACGCCGCCCGGATCAGTGCGCCGGTCTTTTGCCGATGCACCGCTTCGACCCGGCCCGCGGCGTCGCCGTCGGTCGGCTCGAACCCGCCCAGGGTGTCCAGCACCTGCCCGGCGATCATCGCCTGCGTCGCGGGCGCTAGCTCGTCGATCAATCGTAGTGTGACAGCTGCGTCCGGCTCGGGCTCGCGGCGCATCGCCTGGAACGCCAACGTCAGCAGGCTATCCCCGGCGAGGATCGCCATGGCCTCGCCCGCGTGGATGTGCAGGGTCGCGCGGCCTCGGCGCAGGTCGTCGTTGTCGAGCGCCGGCAGGTCATCGTGCACGAGGCTGAAGGCGTGGACGAACTCCACAGACGCGCCCGCGGTCACGGATCGGGCCCCCTCGGCGCCGACCGCTTCGCAGCAAGCCCACGCCAGCGCCGGCCTCAGGCGTTTGCCGCCGCTGAGCGCGGCGTACCGCACGGCGTCTCGCAGATTTGCGGGCGAGACGCACGCATCGATCACCTCGCCCATCCGGCGTTCCACGGCCGCGCGAATCGCGTCAAAGTCCAGGGCCATCGGTGCGGGGCTCTCCATCGCGGCGGAGTTTAGCGGCCGAGCCGGCCGCGGCCGTGGATCGGTCTCGGATCGACTCGTGGGGTCGGATCGGCGCCGAGGTTCGGGCGGACTTACGATGCCCGCGATGGAATCCGCCAGTTTCAACGCCCTCTCTCCGCTCATCGCCCAGATCGACGTGGGGCAGTGGTTCCGCTCGGGCGGGTGGGTGATGTACCCGCTGCTCGCGCTCAGCATCACCTCGGTCGCGCTCACGATCGAGCGGGCGGTGTTCTGGTGGAAAGCCCACGGCGGTGGTCGCGCGGCGCGGGCCTCGGCGATCTCGGCCGAAGCCGCCGCGGGCCGGCTCGACGCGGCCCGGTCCGCGGCTCGTTCGGACAAGGGCGTCTACGGCGCCTTCGCGATCGAACTGCTCGACCGCGTCGCCGCGACCCGCAACCCCGAGGCCGTCAACGCGATCGCCCACGACCTGGCCGAACAGGCCCGCGGCTCGATCGAACGCTTCGGCGCGACGCTCACGACCATCATCACCGCGGCGCCCATGCTGGGAATTCTCGGCACGGTCTCGGGCATCATCCGCTCGTTTCGTCTGCTCGATTCCGAGCAGGCCGCGGTCGATCCGTCGCTCGTGGCCGGCGGGATCTCCGAGGCGCTCGTGACCACGGCGTTCGGGTTGGTCATCGCGATCGTGACGTTGTTTCCGTACGCCGTCTTCCGCTCGCACGCGGACCGATGCCTCGGGCGACTGGAAGCGATCTCGGCCGCGGTAGCCGCGTCGGTCGTGCCGAACGGGCGCGACGCGGATCAGGCCTCGGGCAAAGCCAAGTCCAAGTCGGCCAAGCCCAAGCCAGACGCAGCCTGAACAATGCGGGCTCAACCCAACTGATTGTGCTGGCTCAGGCGATCTCTTCGGCTTCGATCAGCCCGAAGATTTCCTCGGCCGACTCGGCGGCGTAGATCTTGTTGCGGAACGCCTCGAGCGTCATGAGTCGGCTCACTCGCGCAAGCGCCTGGATGTGGTCGCTCGTGCGGTCGGGCGGGCTGGCGAGCAGGACGATCAGCCGGACCGGCTGACCATCGATCGCCTCGAAGTCCATGGGCTCGGCCGGACGCCCGATCGCCATTGCCAGGTCGGGCATGCCGGCGCACTTGCCGTGGGGGATCGCCAGCCCGTGGCCGATGCCCGTGGTGCGGGTCTGTTCGCGTGTCCAGACGGCGTCCTTGAGCGAATCGGCGTCGGTGACCTGGCCCGCTTCGTGGAGCAGGTCGACCAGTTCGTCGATCACGCCCTTCTTGTCCGTCGCTTGCAGCGGGGCCCGGACGCACGGCTTGGTGAGCATCTCGAGCAACTTCACGCGGCGTGTCCCTCACAGCAGACGTTCGACGGTCGGCCGACCAACCCGTGCGATCGGGTATCGGATCGGTGATGCGCCGGGTCGATCCCGGCCGAGCGGCAAGTGTACCCCGCGCCGTCCGCGGGCGGCCGAAAGTTCGGCCGACCCGTTTACCCGGTTTCTTTACTCAACCCTGTCCGAAGGCCGTTCCAGCACCGCCGCGTACGAGCCGTCGCGGTACGCCTCCGGTCCGTCACCCGGCACGCCCGCTGGGGATCGGCGAGCATCGTGGAGCAGTCTCAGCCCGAGTTGTTGCGCAGACCACAGGGCTTGGGCCTCGTTCTCCTCGCGCTCGAGACTGCAGGTCGCGTAGAGCACGGCGCCACCGGGCGCGAGCAGGCCGGCCGCCGAGGTCAGGATTTCCCGCTGCAAGCCGACCATCCGCGACACGTCGCCCGGCCCGAGCCGATACCGCGCCTCGACGCGCCGGGGCAGCACGCCCGTGTTGGAGCACGGCACATCGAGCAAAATGAGATCAAACGGGCCGGCCTTGGCTAACTCGGCCGGCTCGATGACCCGTGATCGGTCCACACCCGCAAAGACCGCGCGCAGGTCTCGCCGGCGGGCGTCGTCGGTATCGGTCGCCGTGATCTGGGCTTCGGGCAGCGCGTGCAGGAGTTGGCGGGTCTTGGTGCCCCGCCCGGCGCACAGATCCAGCACCCGTGCCGGGCGCCGATCGGCGATGAGACGGACCGGCTCGGCCGCGGAAGGGTCTTGGGCCCAGACATCACCCCGCGCCGTGAGCCAGGCGCCCAGTTCACCGGGCGGGCCTTCCCACAGCGCTGCGTGAGGCTCGATCGCTTTGACCCACTCGGCCGGCTCGATCGGGCCTCCGGCCTGCTCGGTATTGAGCCAGACGGGCGCTTCGACGATGCCGTGCAGCGCCAGGCGGGCGGCTTCGTCGGGTTCGAACGCCTCGGCCCAGCGGTCCAGCAGCGGCGTCGGGCAGCTCGTCGCGATTGATACGGCTTTGCGGCGGTCATCGGGCAGGCGGATGCCGCGGAGCGGAAGGACGCGACCATCGGAGAGCGGGAGGGCGTCTCGGCGTTCGTTCCACGGGCCGTCTTCGGGCTCGCCCAGCGCAGCGATGACCTTGCGCAGGATGGCGTTGACAACACCGCCGAGCTTCGGCTTGGCCCGGGCCTTGGTCCAATCGACGGTTTCGAACAGCGCCGCGTGGTCCGCCACGCCGCCGAGGAACGCGAGTTGGGTGACCCCGCCGATCAAAGCGGCCTGGAGCATGGGCTGGGTCCGTCGCCAGGGTTGGGCGGCGAACTGCTCGGCGATCCAGACGGAGGTCATCCACCGCCGCACGGCGGCGTCGTGCATCGCCCGGGCAAAGGCCGCCGACCGCGGGTCGAGCCCGCCGGTCGAGACGGGCGAGATCGCGAGGCGCGGGAACCGCTTGGCGTGCTCGGCCAAGGCGTCGAGGGCGACGGTCCGCCCGGTCGGCTTGAGTGACGCCTGCCGACGCGGTCGGGCGTGCACGGGTCGGGGGCGTTTGGAGGGTCGGGTAGGCTCGCTCACAGGTGATGCTAGGTGAAGGCCAACTCGATGCAGGCGCGGAAGGCCCGAGTGTGCCCGCAGACGCCGGGCGCGGCGGTTCTGCGCGTCCGCGCGGCCCGCTGGCGCAGATGCGTATCCGCAAGAAGCTGCTCCTGCTGCACACGCTTTTCTCGCTGGGATTGGCCGGCATTCTGATCGTCGCACTCCAGCCGGCGCTGGGCGAGATCATCCGCAAGGCGGAGGCGGCCCACGCGCGAGGTTTGCTGGTGCAGATCGCCGCGGACCCGTGGCTGGCTGGGGAAGACGGCTCCATCGCGGCCGAACCCGACTCGCGCGTGGTCGCGGGCACGGCCGAGGATCTGGGGCTGTCGGAGGTCTTCGCCGCGGGCGTCGCCCTGCGCGAAGGCGCCCCCGAAACGGCGCCCGGCCCGGCGAGCGAGCCGACCTTGGTTGCGATGCATGCGCCCGGAACGCGCATCGCCGAGCGGTTCGGCGGGCCCTGGGTCGGAGTCTCGGTGGTATTGGCCGAGTCTCGGGCGGCGGTGGGGCGGCTGTATGCGCTGCTGATCGTCGCGCTGCTGATCGTGTACGCGCTCGTTGTTGTCGCGCTCGAGGTCTTCGTGCTCCCGCGACACGTCTACGGCCCGATTCGGTCGATGCTCGAAGCCGACCGTGCGGTGCGCGACGGCGACCGCGGGGGCGAGCTCATCCCCGACCGCCTGATCCCGCGCGACGAACTCGGTGCGATCATGCGCTCGCGGAATGAGTCCGTCTCGTTGCTGCGCGAGACCGAGTCAGCGCTAGGGCGCGCGTTCGGGCAAATCGAGGAAGCCGCGGCCGACCTGCGCGCCAAAAACCACCTGCTCGAACGCGCGCGTCAGAACTTGGCCGAGTCGGATCGTTTGGCCTCGCTGGGCATGATGTCTGCGGGCGTGGCGCACGAGCTGAACACCCCGCTGGCGGTGCTCAAAGGGCTGGTCGAGCGGATGCTCTCGCAGCAAGAGCCTTCACTTTCGAGATCGGACGCCGAGCTGACGCACCGCGTTGTCGGGCGGCTGGAGCGGCTCAGCGAGTCCCTTCTGGACGTGGCCCGTGCCCGGGCGCCGGTCGGCGCGCGCGTCGAGCTTCGCCAGACACTCGACGAAGCGATCACGCTGGTGCGGATGGATCGCGAGCCCGAGGGCATCGAGATCGTGCTCGAAGCGTGCGGCGAGATCGCGATCGCCGGGGACGCCGATCGGCTGGTGCAGGTCTTTGTGAACCTGATCCGCAACGCCGTGGACGCGCTCGAAGCCGGCGATCGCGGGCGGATTGTCATCGCCGCCGAGCCGATCGAACGCGACGGCGCCCGCTGGGCTCAGGTCCGCATCGAGGACGACGGCCCGGGCATCGAGCCGGCGGTGCTCGCGCATCTGTTCGAGCCGTTTGTTTCCACGCGGATGGACGCCCGGGGGACCGGCCTGGGGCTCGCGGTTTCGGAAGGGATCGTGCGGGAGCACGGCGGCGTTATCCTTGCCAAGAACCGCACGGACGCCCGGGGCGGGCGCACAGGCGCGGTCTTCGAGGTGCTGCTCCCACGTGGGCCGTACGTCGATGGGCCGATTGAAAGCGGGTCGATCGAAGACAAGTCGATCGAATCCGTCACAAAGGATGAGACCGCTTGACCGAAGAACACGCCGCAACACCGACCGAGCCGGGCCCGGCGCTCTCCATCGTCGCGCTGGACGACGACGCGGATTTCCGCGACTACATCAGCGGCACGCTGGAGCGCGAAGGGCACAATGTCCGCGTTGCTGCGACGCCGGACGAGCTGTACCGCGCGATCGAGAGCGCGATGCCGGACATCGTGCTGCTGGATATCAAAATGGGCCCGCACCACGGCGAGGACGTGCTGAGCGAGGTCCGCCGGCGATGGAGCAGACTGTGCGTGGTGATCGTGACGGGCTACCCGTCGCTCGATTCCATGCGGCAGACGTTCAAGCAAGACGTCTTTGACTACCTCGCCAAGCCGTTCTCTCTGGATGAACTTCGGCGCGTGCTCTCGCAGGCGGCGGTCGCGTTCGATCTGGGCGGACGCCCGCAGGACCGACTGCGCACCGAGCTCGGCCGGGCGATCCGGCTGGCGAGGACCGATCGCGGCTGGACGCTCAAGGAACTGAGCGAAACCTCCGGGGTCTCCGTCAGCCAGCTCTCTTCTGTTGAACGCGGGGCCCACCTGCCGAGTTTGGAATCACTCCTCACGATCGCCGAGGCGCTGGGTCATCGGCCTTCCGCGTGGCTCGATTCGGCCGGGTTCTGACCGTGATCGGTTGACTTCGCCCGTGTGCCTGCGTGGAGTTGCGGCGTGCCCGACGCTGATTCGACAATCGATTCGACGACCCAAGAGCCCACCGGCGGACTCCCCGGTGTGCTGTTCACGGCGTTCGAGCCTTCGGGCGACGAACACGCCGCGGTGGTGATCGCCGAGCTGCGCGCGCGGCATCCGGACCTGGCGATCTATGCCTGGGGCGGGCCGAAGATGGCGGCCGCGGGCGCCACGGTCATCGAGCGCACGGGTGACGACGCGGTCATGGGCCTGCCGGGTTGGGAAAAGATCCAAGAGCACCGCCGGCTCAACAAGCGCGTGGGCGCTTGGATGACCAAAGGCCTCGCGTCGGTCCACGTCCCGGTGGATTCTCCCGCGGCCAACTTCCCCATCTGCAAGCTCGCGAAGAAGCACGGCTTGAAGGTGGTCCACCTCGTGGCGCCGCAGGTCTGGGCCTGGGGCTCGTGGCGGATCCGCAAGTTGCGGCGCCTGACCGATCTGGTGCTGTGCGTGCTGCCGTTCGAAGAGGGCTGGTTCCGCGAGCGCGGGGTGAATGCACGGTTCGTCGGGCATCCCATGTTCACCGAGCCGCTGGATATCGCCGCGCTCGATGCAGCCGTGCGGGAGATGCCGGACACACACCCGCGCATCGCGCTGCTGCCCGGTTCGCGCCCGGGCGAGCTCGAGCGGAACTTCCCCGTGTTGCTCGAGGTGTTCGGGGCGCTGCGGGCGGATACGCCCGGCTTGACCGGCATGATCGCGGCGACGAACCAGCGGGCCGCGGATCGGTTGGTCTCGATGGGTTCTGGCCGGGCGAACTGGCCAGAGGGGCTCGACATCGCGATCGGCCGGGCGGACGCGGTGCTGCGCTGGGCGGACGTGGCGGCCGTCGCCAGCGGGACGGTCACGCTGCGCGTCGCTCGGCACGGCACACCGATGACGGTGTTCTACAAAACCAAGAACCGTGCGCTGTACACGGTGCCTGCGCCGATGCTGTTCGAGGCAGAGTTTTTCACACTGCCCAATCTGGTCGCCGGCCGCGAGATTGCACCCGAGGTCGTGCCGATGTTCGGCTCGCCCGAGCCCGTCATCGCGGCGATGCGCGAACTGCTCCATTCGCCCGAGCGGGCCGAGGAGCAACGCGCGGCCCTCGCGGAAGTCGTCGAAGCGTTCGGCGATCGGCGGGCGGATCGGCTCGCGGCCGACGCAATCGAAGAGATCGCGGGCATTCCGAGAGCGACTCCTCGCGTCGTGCCGCCCGAGCCCGTTCGGGCTTAGGGCTGCTCGATCACGCCATCACCGCCGCTCGGTATAGCCCCGCGCTGGCAACGCTGTTGCCGATGCGGTCTGGGATGGGCCAAGCGCGCACGTGCGTATCGATCACGGGCGTGCCTTTGCCGATCGCCGCCTGCGCCGCCGCGTGCAGATCGTGTCTGGCCGTCGCTTCGTCCCTTGCGAAGAGCAGCACGCACAGCCAGCCGTGCACGATGCCGGGGTCGCGAGCGAGCTTGGTCACGTCGCGCAGCGCGGCCACGAGTTCGGAGGCGTACTTCGCGTTTGGTCCCGGGGCGCCGTCGCAATAGGCGAACTGGCCGACCGCCTTGAACTCCAGCCAGCAGACATCGGCGTGATCGGCGAGGCCTTTGGTCTCGGCCTCGGCCCGCGCTTGGGCGACGGCATTGAAAAGCCCGCCGCCGGCTTCGCGCTCGGCGCGGCGACCGGCTTCCTCGCCGTCGCCGATCTGAAGGCCGGCTCGCTCGGTGAGGGCCAGGTCGCAACGCTCTCGCTCGCGCGGCAGCCGGGCCTTGGCGCCTTGGCGTTGCCGTTGGCCGGGGTACAGCGTCTCGCGATGGGCCCCGAAGCCCGCGGCCCGGAAGGCCGCTGCCATCTCGGCGTGCCATTCGATTTCGTCGAACGCGTCGACACCTCGCCAGGATTGCTCGGCCTCGACGCGTCGCGCGGCCTTCGTGACCGCGGCTTCGATCGATTCGAGCAGTGTCTCAGAAGTCCACACGCGGGCGGCTCCGTGCGGAAGGTGAACGGACGAACCGGCCCCTCGGCTTGCAGAATCGGGGCTCGCCCGCCATGCTAGCTCGGATGGGCGACGCGCTCGCGTTTCGACGCGGCGCCGTTACGCCAGATCGAACTCCGACGACGCCCGGCTCTCGGGCGCCGGCCGCTGCGAGGACCCCGTGAACGATCCTTCTCTGATGTCACAAATCGAAAGCCTCGTGAAGGGTCTCAACGGGATCCTGTTCTCCAACTACACGGTCTATGCGCTCCTGCTCACCGGCCTGCTCTTTACGTTCTGGTCCGGCTTCGGCCAGTTCCGGGCGCTGACCCACGGCGTCGCGGTCGTCCGCGGTAAGTACGACGACAAGAACGACCCGGGCGCCATCAACCACTTCCAGGCGCTCTCCGCCGCGCTCTCGGCGACGGTGGGTCTCGGCAACATCGGCGGCGTGGCCGTGGCCGTGGCGCTCGGGGGGCCCGGCGCGGTCTTCTGGATGTGGATCATCGGCATCCTCGGCATGTCCTTGAAGATGACCGAGGTCACCCAGTCCATGCTCTACCGCAACACCGACGACCCCGACAACCCGCACGGCGGGCCCATGTTTGTCGTCAAGAAGGGCTTCGAGAAGTGGGGGCTCGGGCCGATCGGCGCGGTCATCGGCGGCATCTTTGTCGTCACCCTGCTCACCTCAGCCATCACCGGCGGCAACATGTTCCAGGCGTGGAACGTGGCCGACATCACGAATACCTACTTCCAAGTCCCGCAGGTCGTGACCGGCGTGATTATGACGATCGTGGTCGGGCTCGTGATCATCGGCGGGATCAAGCGCATCGGCGCCGTCGCCGGCCGCATCGTCCCGCTCATGTGCGTGCTCTACATGCTCGGCGCCGCCTACGTGCTCGCGCTCAACATCGATCAGATTCCGGCCATGCTCGCGCTCATCGTCAAGAGCGGGCTGCCCGCATTCCTCGGCGGTCAGGACGCCGCGCCGGTGGGCGCGTTCCTCGGCGGTACGTTCGCGTACGCCGCGCTCTGGGGCATCAAGCGGGCGCTGTTCAGCTCGGAGGCCGGTCAGGGCTCCAGCCCGATCGCTCACTCGGCCGCCAAGACAGACGAGCCCGTGCGCGAGGGCGTGGTCGCCGGGCTCGAGCCGTTCATCGACACGATCGTCGTCTGCACGATGACCGCGCTCGTGATCCTGTCCACCGGCGCCTACAACCGCGAGGCCGAGTCCTCCTTCTTCGACGAAACCGGCGTCCGCGTGGTGCAGGCAACCGACGAAGACGGCACGGCAATCGAGAACACGTGGACGCTGCAATCGCCTTCGCTGCCGGCGATGACCAACGACGCCCGAGATATCCGCCGGGCGGGCGAGATGGAATCCGGCTGGCGAGAGGGCGAGACCATCTTCATCGTGCTCGCCGGTGATGTCGACGAGAACACAGGCCGCGAGCTGCGCAAGCTCACCGCCACCGTGACCCAGGACGACGACAGCCTGGAGTGGGTCGCCGACTGGAACACGCTCGAGTCGGAGACCAAGCCGGTTATTCGCGCCAACGAGGACGGCACGCCCGACCTCGGCCTCTACAGCGATTACTCGGCCGCGTCGCTGACCGCGTACGCGTTCGACCGTGCCACGCCGGGCCTCGGCAAGTGGCTCATCTCGATCGCCGCGTGGCTGTTCGCGATCTCGACGATGATCTCCTGGTCGTACTACGGCGAGCAGGGCATCTACTACTTCTTTGGCAAGAACGCGAACGGCGCGGTGCTGATCTACAAGCTCATCTACTGCCTGCTCATCCTGCTGACGACCGTCCTCGCGATGCCGTACTTCGGGCCCGGCGGCGACCGAGCCATCATCGGCAACGACACGCAGCTCGACATGTGGACCACGCTCGGCCTCGGCGTCATGCTGGTCGCCAACATCCCGATCATGTGGATCTTCGGCGCCCAGGCCATGAAGGCCTACCACGGCTACTTCAAGAAGCTCAAGTCGGGCGAAGACGGCCCGCACACTCCGGCGCCGATTACAGACGTTGTTGAAGGCAAGGACGTCGAGTAAAGAGTCCGGTCAAGGCCCGCCGCAGATTCTCAAGCCCCGCCGCCCGATCAGGCGCGCGGGGCTTCTTTGTGCGCTTCGAACGTTCCGTCGACCTCGGCCGAGATCTTCGCGATCGTCTCGCGCGCGTGCTCCAAGGCGGCGGCCTTTGATTTCGGGAACATCCGCCAGACCAGCGGGATCTGCAAGATCATCAGCGGGTAGTACCACCAGCGCAGGTGGCTCTGGAACCAGCCGAACGACGCGGGCAGGAAGCTCTTGAGCAGCGTGGCGCCCGGCTCGAACGAGATCAGCAGCAGCACGACCATGAACATCGGCGTGCGCAGTTTCCAGGTGCGTTCCAGCCGCAGGCCGCCGGCGTCCTCGTACGCGAGCAGGTTCTGATCGAACGGCTGCCCGAAGAGCGTTACGCCAAAGACGGCTCCCGAAGGCCTCTCGAACCCGGGCAGCTTGCCACGCTTCGAGAGCTTGTTGAGCTTCTCCGCCACGCCGGCCGGCGGTAGGGTCGTTGTCAGCCGACCGAGCACCCGTCCCTCGCCCACGGCGACGGCGGCTGATGCGGGCGCGGGCGTGGTCTTCGCCGCGTCGGTCGCGTTCTCAGTCTCCCGGGGCTCGTCCATGGGGTCTCCACAGGTGCGCGTTGGTCCGGGCCAACGCGGGCGGGAGTGTATCGGTCGTCGGGCGCTCGGCCGGGAACACGAACTGGCACACCCTTCGCCCCCTTTCCACCGGTGCCCTCCCAGACCCCTCCAGATCGGCCCTCGGACCCGCCCGCGTTGCGTTTGGTCAACACGGATGATGCCGCCACGGCGTCGATGAGGCGTCGCCGCAACACGCTCGCGGGTCGCCACAGCCGCCCCGGCGCCCTGCCGGGTCCCACGCCGCACCTCCGTTTCGCGGACGATGCGGCCGGCGATCGGCCCAGCCGCCCGAGGCGTCGCCGCTCGGATCGCACTGCCAACTCGGCGCACTGCAACGCCGCGCCCCGGACCACGCTGCCTGCGGGGGCGCTCCCCGTACAGCCAACGCCCGCGCCCAGCCATCGGCCAGCGCCCGAGATCAGCCCGACCGATGCCCGCTGGCTCCTCGCGATCCGCACGGCGTCGTCGCTCCAGGGCGGCCGAGCCGCGATCCTCAGCCCCGAACGCCGCGAGCGCCTCGTGCATCTAGCCACGCGCCTCGGCCTGCGCCCGTTCGACGCCAATCTGGTCATCGCGATCGTGCAGGACGCCGCCCGGCGCGCGAGCCCGCTGGGCGGGAGCGCCTCGGCGATCACCGGCGGCACGGGCGCCGAGGCCCTCGCCGCGATGCGCGACCCCGACCTGCTCGACCGCCTCGCGCTCATCCCCGCGCCCCCGGCTCCGGGCGACAAGGCCGAGCCGCGATCCGCGGGCATCGCGATGCAACTCGCCGCGTCCATGCTTCTCGGCGCCGGCCTCTTCGCGATCGCCGCGCTCTGGCTGCTGTCCTAAGCGCGGCGCTCTTGTCTATCCCACGCATCCAAACACGCCGCTTCGGCGACTACGCTCCTGCGCACACGCGCACCAAGCCCCCAACCAAAATCCCGGAGCCCCCTCATGCCCCTCATCGACGTCGGCAAGAAAGCCCCAGCCTTCAGCCTCAAGGACCAGGACGGCAACACGCACGCGCTCAAGGACTACGCGGGCCAGCCGCTCGTGCTCTACTTCTACCCCAAAGACGACACCAGCGGCTGCACCGCCCAGGCCTGCCAGTTCCGAGACCTGCACCCCAAGTTCAAGAAGCTCAAGGTCCCCGTCCTCGGCGTCAGCCCGCAGGACGAAAAGAGCAAGGCCAAGTTCGCGACCAAGCACGAGCTCAACTTCCCCGTGCTCGCAGACATCAAGCTCAACAAGGACGACAACCCGACCGTCTGCGACAAGTACGGCGTGTGGGCCGAGAAATCGATGTACGGCCGCAAGTACATGGGCGCCAACCGAACCACCTACCTCATCAACGCCGACGGCAAGGTCGCCGAGCGGTGGGACAAGGTGAAAGTGCCGGGCCACGCCGAGGCGGTGCTGGAGGCGGTCAAGGAACTCGGCTGAGGCTTCCACGACTCCATGAGCTCGCGCTAGAGTTATGTGCCATAAACTGGGCGGTTCCGTCAGCGCGGCGGGTCATCATACGAAGGCTCAACAAGGACTCGGTCCCCATCGCCGCTCCATGTGTAGATAATCGCTTCTGCGGCATGTTCCAGTGAACGCCCTCCGAGCCGTTTGAGCTGCTCATTGATCGGCTTGTGAGATTCGACGAAGTGGTCACCTGTCAGTGGAAACAGAGCGCTGCCGTGTCCAATCTCGCCGTAGTGCACCGAGCGGAGAATGACGACTCGGTCGTCGAGAATGGCATCGATAAAGTCGATAAGGCGATCGATGTCAGCCTCGGGTTCGATTGGGTAGAATTGAAACCTTTCCTGGGCTAGTGCCTGTTCGTAGGTCAGCGGCCGAAGACTAGACCGCTGGGCGCCCGCGAACCGCGTTAAGCACCGCGGACCGTCTCCGTCTACGTCCACGATGAGTCGCAGATCGCCAAGGTTCTCCTTTCGGTACTCATTGTGGATCTCGAGGTCGCGGGGCAACTTCGGCGCCCACAGTTCAAAGCGAGTGTGTCGAATCCGATTCCTTTTCGGCCACCCCGGCGGCAACAAAAAGCCTCGACTTTCAATCCATTTCCGCGTCTCGGCGATAGTTTGTTCGCTGAACGTGAGTTGTGGAACAGCGACTTGATGCTCCAGCAACCAAGGAGCCCTCAGCTTGAGATGGCGAAGCGCACGCAGCGCGTACTTGTCCGCCTGTACGTCTTTCGGGTGTCGCCCTGACATGCAGAACTCTAGATCACTTCCGTGAACCCGCTTGCTCGTGCGGCCCGGGGATGGGCCGGTGTGATCAGCGACAGCAAATTGATCGACTCAAGTCCCAGCTGCCGCGGCGGCAAGTGACTTTGCGAAGTTTTTATTGGACCTGACCCGGCCGACTGGTAATCTGCGGGCCGAGAAGGACCCCGCCTGCGTCGTTCGACCAACGGACCGCCGGCACGATGATCGTTTCGAGAGCGATCGAGAAGAGAAGAAAGGAACCCACATCATGCAGGTCAGAAGGTTTGCAGCCGCCTCGGCGGCCATGCTGTCGCTGTGCGCCGGTACCACCCTTGCCCAAGACTGGGGCGTGATCTCGACGGTCGGCGATCCCGATCCGGTCACCGGCTTCGACCTCGCCGACCCCATCGGCAGCCAGGTCAGCCTCGGCTTCGTTGACGGCAACTTCAACCGCGGCATGGACTTCGATTCGCCGAACTCGTTCTACTACTACGTCAGCACCGACATTCTGAACGACCCGGGCGATCGCGGCCTGTGGCGCTTCGATAACGGCGTAAACACCCAACTCTTCGAGGCGCCCTTCGAGGATTCGGGCGACGGCGACGCCAGCCTCAGCGCCGACGGCTCCACCTTCTACGTTTCCGTCGACGACGATGACGGCATCGGCGGCGATTCCCTGTACGCCTTCACGAACCTTAACGGCACACCGTCGTTCACCGAGATCGGCGAGACCGGCCTGAGTCAGCTCATCGGCATCGCCGTCCACCCAACCACCGGCGTCCTCTACGGCTACGACAGCGACACCGAGGCCCTCTACACCATCAGCACGGCCGACGGCTCCGCCACGCTCGTCGGCGCGAGCAACGAGGACCTCGCCGCCATCGGCGGCATGGACTTCAACGCCGACGGCTCCACGCTCCTCCTCGCCGACAACGGCACCGAGCTCTTCACCGTCGACATCAACACCGGCGCGCTCACATCCGCGGGCGACCCGGGCCTGAACATCAGCGCACTGAGCTTCCGCGTCCCCACCCCGGGCACGGTCTCACTGGCCCTCGGCGCCACCCTCATCGCCGCCCGCCGCCGCCGCGGCTGAGTGCGCGACGACAACATCTTGATCTCTCTCCCAAGCCGCCGGCGGACACACCGGCGGTTTTCTGTGCGCGAAGAGCGATGATCTGGGTGCCGTGGTCTGACGAGCGCAGCGAGGAAGGCCACGAATGAGCGTCGGTGTTCTTTGTCTTCAATGCGATTAGACCACCACGCCCGGAATCGACAATCGTCGATGCCCCGATGCTAGAACCGGTCGCCCGGTTTCCAGACCACGCCTTCGGTGTAGTGGATCGCCTGCGCGCGTCCGCACTCCATTTCGCGCCCATGGAATCCAGGCCCGGCGTTGATGTGTCCGCAAACCCGGCACTTGGGATCCGGATTGCCACGCATCGGCGCGAGACACTTCCGGCAAGTCACGATCCGCACCGCGAGACCAAGCTGCTCGCATGCGAGCAGCAAGTCGTGTTCCAACGAAGGCGTGTACCGCCGGAGGTCCAGAAACTCGTAGGTATCTTCGTGAAGCAAGATCTGCCACCGGCACGCTTGCTTGCCGACCCGTTGTGGCCATAGGTAGGTCGTCAAGATGCTTGAAGGTGGCAGATCCTCCGGCTGGCCGAGACCCATCGCCTGCACGTCGTAGGTGTCGGCACGGACAACAAGTCTCGGTGGGTCGCTCTCGCGTTCAATGGCGTTCCGTCGACGACGCAGGAAGTGTGGAACGAACATTAGGACAAGAGGCGTCGAGCAGCCGACGAGCAGCATCGCGGCAAGGTAGTAATCATGGCGCAGAAAGGCTGTCGGCATTTGACTGCCTCGCAGTGCCATCACGCCAGATGCCGACCAAAACAGTGCAAGAATCAGGAACGCGCCGAGCAGCGGTCCCGGTCTCTGATGCTGGCGGTACTTGCGGTCGATGAGGACTCCACCCCCCTCAGGGTGGACGAACACCTCCAGGTCGCCCTTGGTTTCGACCTTTACTCCGCCTTCCGCAACCACTCCGCCTCCAACGGCTCCAACTCCGTCGTCACCCCGTCCCGCTCCTCGGTCAGCTTGTTCGCCCGCTCCGCATCCAGCCACACGTCCGGGTCGGCCAGTTTCTGGTCAATCTCTTTCCGCCGCTCTTCCAACCGGGCGATCTTCTCTTCGAGCTGCTCCAGCCGCATCCACGAGTACTTGCTTTTCTCGGTCGGCTTGGCGGGCGTCGTGTCGGCGAGCGCCTGCTTTGCGCGCGAATCGGCCGTCGGTGTTGCCGCGCCAGACGCCTTCGCCGCCGGCGCCCCATCCTTCCCTCTTTGCGTTCTCCGCATCTTCTCCGCGTCCTCCGCGTACTGCCTCGCTCTCCGGTCTTCCCGCGCCCGCCACTCGGTGTAGTTGCCCAGGAACGCGTCGGCGCCGCCCTGTCCGTCCAGCACGATGAGCCGGTCACACGTCGCGTCGATGAGCGCGCGGTCGTGGCTGATGAGGATCAGCGTGCCGTCGAAGGCGCCTTTGCGTTGGCCCGGTTGTTCGGGATCGATCAAGCCGAGCGCTTCTTCGAGCCGTTCGGCCGCGGGGATGTCGAGGTGGTTGGTCGGCTCGTCGAGCACGAGCACGTTCTTTCGGCACGCAAACAGCGCTGCGAGCCGGGCGCGCGAGCGTTCGCCGCCGCTGAGGACGCCCATCTCCTTCTCTTGCTCTTCGCCGCTGAACAAGAACGCCCCGGCGAGCGTGCGTGATTCCTGCTCGCTCAGCTCGGTGGCACCGTCGGTCTCGTCCTTGATTGTCTTCTGGATGAAGCGGTAGACGTTCTTGTCCGGGTCGATCCAGTCGTCCGTCTGGCTGAAGTGCCCGATCGCGACGTTCGACCCAAGCGAAACCTTGCCCGAGTCGGCCTGCTGCTCACCCAGCAGACACCGCACCAACGTGGTCTTGCCCGCGCCGTTCGGCGCGATCACACCACAGCACTCGGCTCGACAGATGTCAAGTTCGAGGAGGTTGTACAGCACCTTCTCGCCGCCGTCGTCCGTGGGGTAGACCTTCGTCAGCGCGCGCACGCTGGCGACGATGTCTCCGGTGCGTTCGGCCTTCGGCAGCGAGA
>JBCBZM010000092.1:0-12263 GCA_039815345.1 Planctomycetota bacterium
GGCGCCGATCTCGACGCGATCAACAAACAACTCGACGCCCGATCGCGCCGCGTCACCCGGCGCCCCGGCAACGCCAAGCCATCCGCCTGAGGACCATCCCATGACACGCGCCGCACCGTTCCTACGCCTCGCACAGCCAGCGGACATCCCGATGAGTCGGCGGCAGCCGACCGATCCCGACACGCTGTCTCAGGCCGCGGCGATCATCGAAGACGTGCGCACGAACGGCGAGACCGCGCTCCGCCGCCATGCAGAACGACTGGGGGATCTTGCTGCCGGCGCCCCCATGATTCACGGGATCCCGGAAATGAAAGCGGCGCTCGATCGCATCGACGCGACCACACGGGGCGCGCTCGAGCGTGCCGCCGAGCGTGTCGCACGCTTCGCCGATGCCCAGAAGCGCAGCCTCGGCGAAGCCAAAGTTGCGGTGCCAGGCGGCGTCGCGGGGCACCGCGTCGCGCCGGTGGACATCGCGGGCTGCTACGCCCCGGGTGGTCGGCACCCCTTGCCGTCGTCCGTGCTCATGACGGCGGTGACCGCCCGAATCGCCGGGTGCGAGCAGGTCTGGGTCGCCAGCCCGCGCCCGGCCGATGCGACACTCGCCGCGGCCGCGCTGTCGGGCGCGGACGGTGTGCTCGCCGTCGGCGGCGCGCAGGCGATCGCCGCGATGGCCTTCGGCGCGGGCCCGGTCCCCGCGTGCGATGTCGTGGTCGGACCGGGCAACCGCTGGGTGACGGCCGCGAAACAGCTTGTCTCGGGCTTTGTCCGCATCGATTCACTCGCCGGTCCGAGTGAACTGCTCATCATCGCCGACGACACCGCGAACCCCGACACAGTCGCCGCGGACCTGCTCGCCCAGGCCGAGCACGACACCGACGCGGCCGTGATCCTGGTCACCACCGACCCGGGCCTGCCCGGCCGCGTTGACGAAGCCCTCGCGCGAGCGCTCGAGTCATTGCCCACAGCCGACGTCGCCAGAGCCGCGCTCGCCAACGGCTACTGCGTGATCGCGCGTGACCTGACCGAAGCGATTGACCTCTCCGATCGATACGCACCGGAGCACCTGGAGATCCTGACAAGAGACGCCGACCGAGTCGCCCGAACGTGCAAGCACTACGGCGCCGTCTTTGTCGGTGAGAGCGCGGCCGAGGTGCTGGGCGATTACGGCGCCGGGCCGAATCACACGCTGCCCACCGGCGGCGCCGCCCGCTCGGTCGGGGGGCTCAGCGTGTTCGATTTCCTCCGTGTGCGCACGTGGCTGCGAATCGACGACGCCCGCGAGGCTCAGCCGATCATCGACGACGCGGTCACGATCGCCCGCGTCGAAGGGCTCGAAGCTCACGCGAGATCGGCGGAATGTCGCCTGGCACCGCGAGCCGGTCTGGGCGGCGGCTCGTCGGCGTAGGGAATCAACTCGACCGGCAGCTTCTTGAGCCCGCGCCTCGCGGCCTTGGCGATCGCGTAGTGCAGCGATTCGTGCATCCGTCGCTCCACCGCGGGTGTGACATTCAGGTCCCACTCGCGCATCTGCTCGAGCGAGTACCGCCAGGCGTGGTACTCCTCAAGACAGCGCGGGCGGTAGACGTTGAAACCGATCGCGTGGTGGCCAATCTCGTGCAAGAACACAGCGGCTGACATCGGCCCGCGCGGTCTTGGCGACTCGATCAACCGGCTGACGGTTCCGTCGTGGTACGTCACCTGCCACGCGACACCCGACATGGATGTCCGCCACTTGCGGACGCGGACGCCGTGGCGATCAAGCATCGTGCGGGTCATGCGTTTGTAGCGTTCGGCCATCGAGTTGGCCGCGGGCGGCGCCGGCTTTCGACGCGGCGCTTCGGCGACCGCTCGCGCCGCGGGTCGCTTGGCAGACGGGCCGCGACGGGCCGGCTTGCGCTTCCGCTTGCTCGGAAGTCGCCACAGCAGCAACTGCATCACGAGGGGTTCTCCAACGCGGCGCCAGACTCGATCGATCGGCCCGCCGCAAACGCGGACCAGGGCATCGCCCGCTTGCCCGCCGGCTGCACCTCGAGCAGGCGTAGCGACGCCTCGCCGCCGCAAGAAACCAGTCCCTCGGCGGGGTCTGCGAGCCGGCCCGGTGCTTGCTCGGAAACGGCTGGCCCCGGTTCCACACGCAGGAGTTTGAGCCGAACGCCCGCCAGCGCAACCGCGACGCCCGGCCAGGGTGTCAAGCCGTGCACCCGGCGGCGGAGCGCCTCGGCGGGTTGGGTGAAATCGAGCACGCCGTCGCCCTTGCTCAGCTTGGAGGCGAGCGTGACGAGCGATTCGTCCTGCGTCTGTGGCTCCAGCGTGCCCGCTTCGAACCGGGCCAGCACGTCCAGCACCAGTTCCGGACCGTCTCCCGCGAGCAGGTCGTGCATTTCACCGGCCGTCAGCGTCGGGTCGATCGGTCGGTGTGATTGACCGAGGACTTCGCCGGCGTCCATTCGGTCGGCGAGGGTGATGACCGAGTTCCCGGTCTCCGTATCCCCACCCAGAATCGCCGCATGAATCGGCGCGGCGCCGCGCCATCTTGGCAGCAGCGAAGCGTGCAGATTGATCGAGAACCGGTCGGCGAGCAGTTTCTGGCCGAGCTTCTGACCGAACGCGATCACGACCCAGGCTTGGGTGGGCGTGGCGCGCAGCATCTCTCGGATGGACTCTTCGTTCACGCGGTCGGGCTTATACAACGCGATCTGCGGCGCGTGCTCGGCGGCCCACTCGGCGATGGGCGTCGCGGCCTGCCGCTTGCCCCGGCCAGACGGCCGATCGGGCTGCGAGACGATCGCCCGCACGGCGTGCCGCTCGGTGAGCGCGCGCAGCGTGGGTAAACCAAACGCCCCGGAGCCGAAGAACAGAAGGTCCACAGAAACAGCCTAACCGGCGCCGGCGCCCTCGAGGGCCCGGATCGCGTTGCGGTTCTTGCGGCGGTCCATCATGCCCATGCGGTCCAGGATCAGCACGCCCTCGATGTGGTCGAACTCGTGCTGGATGCAACGGCCGTACAGCCCCGCCGCGCGGAGCGTGAACGGCTGACCATCCCGGTCGAGGGCTTTGACCAGAATCTCGTCCGGCCGACGCACATCGCCGGTGATCTCGGGCAGGCTGAGGCAGCCTTCCGCGAATGGCTCGACGGGGCCCGCGGGTTCCGACACCTCGGGGTTCACGAAGACGACCGGGCCGGGCGAGGCGGTGGGGGGCTCGTCATCGACCGATCGGCCGTCACCTTCGGGCACGTCGCAGATGAACAGCCGCCAGGGGAGCCCGACCTGGTTGGCCGCGAGCCCGATGCCTCCGGCCTGCTCGGTCAGCGCGATCATCCGGTCGATCACGGCGCGGACGTGGTCGTCCACCTGCTCGATCGCGTCGGACCGCTGGCGGAGCACCGGGTGGGGGTAGTGAACGATTTGCAGCGTCTCGGGATCGACCGTCATGATTGAATCGTATCCTGCAAGCGATCGGCCGCACGGATGCCGCGAAGCCGCACACCCGGGAGCCGATCGCGTACCATCCTCGTCCGCGGCGCCCATTGATCGGGCGCTGCCGCACCGCTACCTGAGCGACTGATCGCGGAGACCGGTTTGGCACTGTTCGGCAAGAAGAAAGACGAAGACGGCGGGGCGAAGGAACCGGCAAAGGCGCCCAAGGACGGCCCGCCGCCGTCGCACCCCGAAAAAGCCAAACGCTTCTTCGAGCACGCGCGGACGGTTCAGCAGTCGGGCCAATACGAGTACGCGATGCAGAACTGGCTCGGCGGGCTGCGACAAGACGCGGCCAGCATGGAGGGGCTCGAAGGCTTCTGGTCCGCCGCAACGGCGTTCGTCGGCGAGGGGAGCAAGCTGAGCCGAGACACGGCCAAGGCGTTCTCGGATAAGGGCATGCTGGAGAAGTATCTGTCCGCACTGCTGGCATGGGGCATCAAGCCCATGGACGCGTCGAACGCGATCCGTGCGGCCGAGCTCGGCGCCAAGCTCGGTATCGCCGAGCCGACGTTCTGGATCGGCGAGCGGGCGCTGATCCTCACGATGCGCGATCCGAAGAAGTCAAAGAAAGACAGCTTCCTCAAGCTCATGGACGCGTTCGCGGCGATCGGCGCCTTCGAGAAGGCCGCCGAGGCGGGCGACCTGGCGGTCAAGTCGGACCCGGGCGACTCCGAACTGGCGACGCGGGTGCGCAACTTCACGGCCCAGGCAACGATCAGCGGCGGCGGTTTCGACCAGACCGGCGAAGCAGGCGGCTTCCGTGCGAACCTCAAAGACGCCGACCAGCAGCGGCTTCTCGAAGAGAAGAACCGCATCGTGACGACGGAAGAGCAACTCGATCGCCTGGTGGCGGCATCCGAGGCGGCGTTGGCGGAGCGGCCGGACGACCTGCCGACACTCAGCGAGTTGGTGAAGCATCTGAAGAAGCGTGCCGCGCCGGGCGACGAGAAGCGTGCGCTTGAGTTGCTTGCCCAGGCGTACGCGAACACCCGGCAGTTCCGGTTCCGCGACGAATCGGACAAGATCCGCCTGGGTGTTGCCAAACGCCAGCTCTCGGCCCTGAAGAAAGCCGCGGAAGGCCAGCCGGCTGAGTCCGAAGCAGCGCAGCGCTATCAGAAGGGTCTTCGCCAGTTTGCGCAGATGGAGATCAAGGCGCTTCGGGCGCGCATCGAGGCCTATCCCACGGACCTCGGGCTCAAATACGAACTCGGCAAACGCCACTTCGATTTGGGCGAGCACGAGAAGGCCGTGGAGATGCTTCAAGAAGCCAAGGACGACACGAAGAACCGCAGCGCGGCGATGCTCTATCTGGGCGAATCGTTCCGCGCGATGGGCTGGGCGGATGAGTCGATCGAAACGCTCCGCAGCGCTCTCGATCAGCACGAGGACACCGGCAACGAGATCGGCATGGGGCTGCGCTACAGCCTGATGAGCTCACTCGAAGCAAAGGCCGGGGCCGATCGGGATCTCGAAGCGGCCAAGGAGGCAGACAAACTCGCCTCGGCGATCGCGATCCAGCAGATCAACTACCGCGACATCCGCGAACGCCGCGCGGCGATCAAAGAGCTCATCAACGAGCTCAGGGACGCCTGATGCCCGCGCCGGCGCGTTGGACGGCGCTGATCCCGGCTCGGCTCGCCTCGACGCGTTTCCCCGAGAAGGTGCTCGCCGCCGATACGGGCCGACCGATGATTGTGCACGTCTGCGAAGCCGCGGCGCGGGCGGCGTGCGTTGATCGCGTCGTCGTGGCCGCTGATCACGAGCGCATCGCCAAAGCCGTGCGTGATGCGGGGTTTGACGCGGTTCTGACCAGTCCTGAGCACCCGAACGGCTCCAGCCGACTGGCCGAAGCGACGACGCTGCTCGGCCTGCCCGACGAAGCCTTCGTGGTGAATGTGCAAGGCGACGAGCCGGAGTTGCCCCCCGAGCCGATCGAGGCCGCGGCGGCGATGATGGAACGCAACTCGGGTTCGGTTCTGGCGATGACAACCGTCGCGGCTCCTTTCACGCCCGACGAAGACCCCGACGACTCGAACATTGTGAAGGTGACCCTTCGCGCGGACGGACGCGCGTTGTACTTCTCGCGGTCGCGGATCCCGTTTGAGCGCACCCCCGGCGCCGCGCCGACGCTGAAGCACGCCGGGCTGTACGCGTCCACCGCAGGATTCCTGCGTACGTACGCCGGGCTGGCGCCGACCCCGCTGGAACAGGCCGAGCGACTAGAGCAGTTGCGCGTGCTCGAGCACGGCTATGAACTGGGCGTCGCGGTTGTGCCGTTCACGTCGCACGGGGTGGACACGGCCGAGCAATACCAAGCGTTCGTCCGCCGCTACCGCACCTCGTAGCATGCGCTACTCAGCCGCGCCTGATGGGTCTTCGATGGCTGCACGCAACTCGGCGAGCAGGTCTTCGGCCCGTTCGCGTTCCAGGCGGTCGCGGTCGCCGGTGGCGCGGGCTTCGAGTCGCTTGAGCCCGCGTGGGTCGGCCAGGTCTACGAGCGCCTGACCGGCGGCGCGGAGCGCACGCTTCTCGCGGTCGCTGTCGTAGATGCCCGCGATGATGCCGAACGCGCGGTCGCGGTCGTGCTCGGCGAGTTTGGCGAGCGCCTCGATCGCCTTCGGCCGTGTTCGGCTGAGGGAGCCGAACTGCGCGTAGCGGGCCGCCACGTCGAAACCGCGTGCATCGCCCAGGTTCCCGATCGCTTCGAGCGCCGCCTGACGGACGCGGTCGTGCTGCGACTCGACTTCGGTCGCAGCCAAGAGACGCGGCAGTTCATCGGTGAGACCGAGCTCACCGATCGCCTTGAGCGCCTCATCGCGCACCAACTCGCTCGTGGGGTCCTGCTCCGACATCACCACTACGGCCGCAGCAGCCTCAAACTGCGTTTCGTCGCCGGCGTCGCGGGCTCGCTCGGCGGCGCCCTTGCCCGCATTGACGAGGTCTGCGCGCACGTACGCGTCGTCCAGCCCGACCCCGGTAAGTCGCGCAAGCGCCGGGATGTCATTCCGCTCGCCGAGCGCGAGCACGGCTTCGCGACGGAGCTTGCGGGCGGCGTCGGGATCCATTGCCGTGCGTTCCAGCAACGCCGCGGCGTCGGGACCGCCGGTGTCGACCAGATGCCGCGCCGCCTGGATCTTCGACGCGGGCGTCGGACCGTTGACGAGTTGCCGGAGCCACCGACCGGCGGGTTGGTTGATCGTCATCGATGCGAGCACGTGCAGGTCGGGATCGATGACCACCATTGTGGGCGGTTCGCCCATCTCGAACTCCATCGTCTTCTCGCGCTCGTCGGTCGAGAACACAAGCTCCGTGACCGCGCCGCTCAACGCTCCGGTCACCTGCACGGGCAAATCGATCCAGAACGCGGGGTTGTCGGCGTCGATGTTCTGTGTTTGAGTTGCCGAAAGCGTCAGCACGCCGGCCTTCCACTCAACGTCTATATCGAGCGTCGGCACGCCCGGCCGGAAGACCCACTGATGGAAAAATCGCTCGAGGCTCTCGCCGCTGGCCTCTTCGAGGGCCATGCGGAAGTCCGACGTCTCTACAGCCGTCAATTTGTGCTCGTCGACGTAGGCCCGCACGCCCTTGAAGAAGACCTCGTCGCCGAGCTTTCGGCGGAGCATGTGCAGCACGCTCGCGCCTTTCGGGTACGGATTGGCGTCGCGACGGAACACTTCCCATGGGTGGTTGTACTGGCGGCTGGCCATCGGCTGCTTGTAAGGCCACTCGGGCGTGTCGCGGTCGGTCACGCGTGCGAAGTTGATCAGCGTGTCGGCGTCGTAGCCTTCGCGGCCGTCGCGATGTTCGAGCCAGAGCGATTCCATGTACGTCGCCCAGCCCTCGTTGATCCAGATGTGCTGCCATGACTTGCAGGTCAACAGATCGCCGAACCACTGGTGCGCGAGTTCGTGCGCGATGAGCCCGTCGAGGTCGTGATCTTCGATCGAGTCGGCCGCGAAGATCGCCGTATCGAACATCGTCGTGGCGCTTGTGTTCTCCATTCCGCCGGCGCCGAAGTTCCACACCACGAGCTGCGCGTAGCGGTCCCACGGGTAGGGTTCGTCGAGGAGTTCTTCGAAGACCTCGAGCATCTCCATCGTGTTGCCGTAGGTGTGCTCGACATCCCCGGCGCGGCCTCGCGGGACGTACACCGGCGCGGGCAAGTCTTCGGTCCCGAGTTCAACGATGTCGAACTGGCCAACGATCAGCGACACCAAATAGGTTGTGTGATTGGGTGTTTGCAGCCAGCGGAACGTCGTGCGTCCCGCGTCGTTGCGACGCGACATCAGCTTGCCGTTGGAACTGACCTCGTAGGCCTTCTGGACGGTCACGATCAGTTCGGTGGTGAGCCGCTCGTTGGGGAAATCGTGCGACGGGAACCAATAGCGGTTGGTCTCGGGCTGCCCCTGCGTGTGGATCTGCGCGGGTCGGCCGGGCCACTCGGGAGATTCGGGCGTCCAGAACAGGCCGTCGGGTGGGTCTTCGGCGGTGTACGCGATCGTGAGTTCGCAGCGTTCTTCGATACCCACGGGCGGATCGAACCGGACGGTCAAAAACTCGCCGTCGTGCTCGAACGTGGCCTGTCGGCCCGTGGCTTCGACCGACGCGATCTCAAGCAAGACCGCGTTGAGTCGCAACTCACCGGCTGGCTTGCCGATAGGGCTGAACGTCAGCCGCTGCGTCGCGGTGAACGTCGGCGTGTTCATATCGGGAATGTCGATTTCGAGCCGCATGTGGTCGTAGTCCACAACGCGGTCGGGCGGGAAGTTGAGCAACGACCGGCCTGTGTCGGCGTCGTAATGCGCGATCGTGCGTTCGGCTTCGTCGGCGCCGAACCGCCATTCGAGCCAATCAAGCCGTGCATCTAGGCAGCCGTAGCGGTCACCGGCCGAGGCGGTCAGTGCAGCCAACGTGAGCCCGGCAATGCAGAACCCGGCGCGCCGGATCAAAGTTCGATCAGTATGAGCTGTGAAGGTCATGGGTTCTCCGTCGGTTGCTTTGAGCCGTCTCGGCGCCACTTGGACGCGAACGCGGAAGGTGCGTGGATGAAGCCGCAACGGCAACCGAGCCGAGCGCGTGGGCGCGGCTCAGCGCTCGCGACGCCCAACGCCCGATCCGCACGGATGCGGCTGAAGGCGCTGTCGGCGCCGCGCTGCCAACGCCACATCGACCGCGCCTTGGTGACGTTCCACGCGGCGACGATCGTTGCTCGGGGGTCGATCTCGACGCCTTCGGGCTCGGTTGGCAGTGTGAGCGTGCGTGACGCGCTGCGCCCGTGCAGTTCGAGTTCGGTCTCGATCACCACGCCGCCGGCGAGTGTGATCCGGACGGGCATATCCAGCGTGTATGTCGGATTCGCGGCGTCGATCGGCTGAGTCTGACTTGCGGTCAGTTGGAGCGTTTCGGCGCTTTCGTCCCACTCGATCGTCACGTCCACCGCCGGCACGCCGGGCCGCTCGACCCACTCGGTAAAGAACCGCTCGAGCGATCGCCCGCTCACCTCTTCGAGCACCATGCGGAAGTCGGACGTCTCGACTTCGCGGAACGCGAAGCGCTCGAGGTACCGCCGCGTGCCGGCCTGAAACAACGCATCACCGAGTCGAGCCCGGAGCATGTGCAGCACGACAGCGCCCTTGTCGTACGGATTGTCGGGCCGACCATAGACATCATCGGGATGCTCCCACCGCAGGCTGGCCATCGAGGGTTCCGCCGGCGCCGACAGCATTGCGGTCTCGGCGACATCGTCCATCAGCCATGTGATCGACTCGGCGTACGCGCGTGCGGCTGCATCGACACCGCTCGTACGCTGGGCATCGTGCTCAAACCAGAGCGCCTCGCAATACGTCGCCCAGCCCTCGTTGAGCCACAGATGCTCCCACGTCTTGCAGGTCACCAGGTTGCCGAACCAGCTATGCGCGATCTCGTGCAGAATGAGGTCGTCGGCGTCGCCCGGTAGTTCTTCGATCAGGTCGTCGTTGAGGATCGTCAGCGTCGTGTTCTCCATGCCGCCAAACTTGAACTCTCGGCACACGGCCTGCGCGTAGCGGTCCCAAGGGAACGGCATGCCGGTCCACGACTCCATGAACGCGATCATCTCGGGCGTGCGTTCGAGCATGCGGGTGAGGTGTCGCGCGTGGGGCGCGGGCACGTACGCGGGCATATCGAGCCCCGGCCTGGCCGAGTCGGGCCCGCCGAGATCGATGGTCTCGTACTCGCCGACGACGATCGTCATGAGATACGTCGCGTGCGGCTGTTGCTGGCGCCAGACCCATGCCACGCGGCCGTCAACTCCGGCCCGCTGTTCGGCCAGCACGCCGTTCGCGACGGCCGTCACTCCCTCAGGCACAGTGAGGGTGATCTCGGTCGTCAGCCGTTCGGAGGGCGCGTCGAAGCAGGGCATCCATCGGCGGGCGTGGTCGGACGCGCTCTGGACGTGGAGTTCGCCCGGTCGCAACCCCCGGCCGCCGCGGCGGTGGGGCTTGGCCCAGTTCAGCCCGACGCCGTCGGTCCGCAGCTCTGGATCGCGGTACTCGATCACAAGCTCGGTCTGGACGCCCGGCCGAACCGGCGGCTCGAAGGTGATCTCGAGACGGTCGCCCTCGTGAACAAACGGCAGGTCGCCTCCCGGTCCGCGGACCGAGTCGATGGTCAACGCCGTCGCATCGAGCGTCATTTTGCCCCGCGGCCTGCCAAGAGCCACGAACCGATGCCGGGCCATGCCGCGGATCTGGGGATTTTGGAGATCGGAAATGTCGAGCGACAGATCGAGATGCAGGTGGTCAAACGGGTGGCTCCGCGGCCAGTGCGTCTGGTCTTGGCCGGTAGATGCGTCCACTCGCGGCGGCGCGGAGGGCTGCGCCTCGGCCTGTGAGGCCGCGAATCCCCCGGCCAGAACCGCGAGCAACCGCGCCAGCGTGACGGTAAACGTCGGAACGAAGATGTGTGCTGCTCGCAAGACTGGGGACTCCGAAGTCGCGTTCGGGCGGGCAAGCCAACCGACCCGCTCAACCCAGACTACCCCCAGACTCACCCGTCGGGCGCCGAGCCGGCTTGCAAGCCGGCTTTGAGGCGGGCCGCGTCCGTGATACGATGGGACATGCCCCCGACGCCCACCGACCCGGACGCATCGTCGAACGCACAACCCGGCCGACAGGGCGCCTCCCCCAACACATCAAGCCAACCACCCGGTTCGGAGCGTGACACCGGACGTCCGCGATCGCACCACACAGTGATCGACGACGACGCCGACGCGGCGCTCGCAGCCGACCTGCTCGCCTCGACCGCAGGCGCGACGACCTCGACCGAGTTCTACTCCCCCGTCCCCGACGGCTACCGCAAAGGCTTCCACAAGTACGTCATCGTCTTCGGCACCGTCATGTCGGGCCTGGGCAAGGGCATCTTCGCGTCCAGCCTCGCCAAGCTGATGAAGGACAAAGGCCTCGCGGTCGCGCCCATCAAGATGGAGGGCTACCTCAACATCGACGCGGGCACGCTCAACCCGTACCGTCACGGTGAGGTGTTCGTGCTCGACGACGGCACCGAGTGCGATATGGACCTGGGCACCTACGAGCGGCTGCTCGATCAGAATCTGAGCCGAAGCAACTTCACCACCGCCGGCCAGCTCTACCGCGAGATTCTCGACCGCGAACGCCACGGCGTGTATTTGGGCCGCGACGTGCAGATGATCCCTCACGTGACGGGCGAGGTGAAGCGGCGGCTTCGTGAGCTGGCCGTGCGCGGCGACGGCGAACACCCGGCCGACGTGGTCATCGTGGAAGTGGGGGGGACTGCGGGCGACTACGAGAACTCGTTCTACATCGAGGCGATGCGCGAACTGGCGTTCGAAGAGGGCCCCGGCTCGGCGTGCCTTGTGGCGCTCACGTACGTGATCGAGCCCAACACGCTGGGTGAACAGAAGTCCAAGGCCGCTCAGCTCGGCATCAAGCGTCTGATGGAGGCGGGGATCCAGCCGCACATCATCGCCTGCCGCGCGACCAACCCCGTCGGCTCGTCGGTGCAGGAGAAGATCGCGATGTTCTCGAACGTGCCGATGCGTCGGGTCTTCTCGATGCACGATCGCCCGAGCGTCTACGCGATCCCTGAAGAGATGCGGGCCGAGGGCCTCGATCGCGAGATCCTGGGTGTGCTCGATCTGCACGACCGCGTGGACGCGTCCAAAGAGGACCGCGCCCGCGTGCGCTGGGGCGAGTTCGTCGATCGACTGCACGGCCCGCGCGACCGGTCGCTCACCATCGGGATCGCCGGCAAGTACACGGGCCTCCGCGACGCCTACGCGTCGATCGACAAAGCGATCGAGCACTGCTCGACCCAACTCCGCACCGATATCCAGCTCGAGTGGATCGAGACGAGCGAGATCACACCCAAGAACGTGGGCAAGGCGCTCGGCTCGCTCGACGCCGTGATCGTGCCGGGAGGGTTCGGCTCCCGCGGCATCGAGGGCAAGATCGAGTGCGTGCGCTACTGCCGCGAGCAGCACGTCCCGCTGCTGGGCATCTGCCTCGGTTTCCAGGTCGCGGTGATCGAGTTTGCCCGCAACGTCCTGCGGATCGAAGACGCGACCAGCACCGAGTTCGAACCCGACACGCTCAATGCGCTGATCAGCGAACTGCCCGACCAAAAACGGATCGAAGGCCTCGGCGGCACCATGCGGCTGGGCGCGCAGGATGTCGTGCTGCAAGAAGACACGCTCGCGTCGTTCCTGTTCGGCGGGGCCCCGACCGTGCGCGAACGCTTCCGCCACCGCTACGAGGTCGAGCCGAC
>JBCBZM010000033.1:0-24709 GCA_039815345.1 Planctomycetota bacterium
CAGAAGAACTCGATCTCCATCTGCTCAAACTCACGCGAACGAAACGTGAAGTTCCGCGGCGTGACTTCGTTCCGAAACGCCTTACCCGTCTGCGCAATCCCGAACGGCACACGCACCCGCATCGTGTCCACGACGTTCTTGAAGTTCACAAAGATGCCCTGCGCCGTCTCCGGGCGCAGGTACGCCGTGTCGTCCTCGGTCGCCAGCGCGCCGATGAACGTCTTGAACATCAGGTTGAACGCGCGCGGCTCGGTGAGCGTGCCGACTTCTTTCGTATCGGGGCCGGCCGTGATCGCGAGTTCATCGGCCGACAGTTCGGTCAACGGACAGGTGTCGATCTCATCGTCGCCGAGCGTGCGCTTCTTGTACTTATCCAGCTTCTTGCGCGCGCTCGCGTACGACGCGTCGTCGTTGTCGATGTACGCGTAGATCTGCCCCGTCTTGTCGCCCTTCTCACCCAGGCACATCAGATGATCGGCGCGGTACCGCGCCTTGGTCTCGCGGCAGTCCACCATCGGGTCGTTGAACCCGCCCACATGCCCCGACGCCTCCCACACCTTCGGGTTCTGGATGATGCACGTGTCCACCGGCACGATGCGCACGGGCTCCCCGTTCGGCCCGACCTTGCCGTTGCAGCCGCGCATCACGACGTCGTCCCACCAGGCGTCCCGCAGGTTCTTCTTGAGCTGCGCGCCCAGCGGCCCGTAGTCCCAGAAGCCGTTGATCCCGCCGTAGATCTCGCTGGCCTGATAGACAAACCCGCGGCGCTTGCACAGCGCCATGATGTCGTCCATGGATTTCGTAGTCGGCGTCTCGGTCGTCTCAGCGGTCATCAGATCAGCTCCTGCGGGCTAGCGGACGCCCATGGTAGGAGCCGGAACCACCGAATCCCGCTCAGCCCTCGAACCGCCGCACGCACAGCGTGTTGTTCTGCCCGCCGAAGCCGAAGCCGTTGGACAGGCAGACGTCCACGCCGCCCGAGTCCCGCAGGTCGCGGGCCTCGTTGGGCACGTGGTCCAGGTCGCACCGCGGGTCCGGCTCGCGCAGGTTGATCGTCGGCGGGACGAACCCCGTCTCGATCGCTTTGAGACAAGTAATCAACTCCACCACGCCCGCCGCCTGAATCAGATGCCCCAGCATCGACTTCACGCTGGAGAACGGCACGCGACCGGCCTGAGGGCCGAAGACCGCTTTCACGGCCGCCGTCTCGATGCCGTCGTTCTCAGGAGTGCCCGTGCCGTGCGCGCTGATGTACTGCACCGGCGCCCGCCCCTGTGCGTCCGGCTCGGCCGGGTCGACGCCCGCCTGCTGCAACGCCATCCGCATCGCCGCGGCCGCGCCCTTGCCCTCGGGCTGGATATCGGTAATCCGGTACGCATCGGCCGATGAGCCAAACCCCGCGACCTCGGCCAAGATGTTCGCGCCCCGCGCCTTGGCATGTTCCAGGTCTTCGAGGATCACAATCCCCGCGCCCTCGCCCATCACAAACCCGTCGCGCGTCCGGTCGAACGGCCGCGCCGCCCGGTCGGGCTCATCGATCCGCGTGCTCATCGCCGTCAAGCGGATAAACCCCGTGAAGCCGAGCGGGTGGATCATGCTGTGCGAGCCGCCGGCCAGCATCACATCCGAATCGCCCCGGCGGATCATCTCGAACGCCTCGCCCACGCACTGCGTGCCCGCGGCGCACGCGGTCATGCAGTTGAACGCCGGCCCGCGGAAGCCGAACTCGGCCGCGAGGTGACTCAGCACGTAGTGCGGGTCCTGCTCCAGCTCACCCGACGCGGTCATGCGCGCGTGCGCGGTCCGCGCCCACGCGGCTTCATCCACGCTCCGGCTCTCGGCCTGCCACGAATCAACGCACGCCTCCACCATCGCCGCGTAGTCGAGCGCGCCCTCACCCGCGCCCAGATACGCGCCCGTGCGCTTCGGGTCGGGCGTGCCGAGCCCCGAGGGCGCCTTGGAACAGCCGGGCAGGTCGAACCCCGCCTGCATCCACGCCTGCGCCGCTGCGGCGAGGCAGAACTTCGTCGCCGGCGCCGACCGCTCGTGCCGAGCCAGCGACTCGGGCGCATCGAGGAAATGCCCGAGCTCGAACGCCTTCACCTCGGCGGCGAAGTTCGTCGCAAACGTCTTGGCTTCGAACTGCTCGATCGGACCGACCGCCGACACGCCGGCCAGCAGCTTCGACCAGACCGAGGGCACATCGGCGCCTAGGGGCGTGACCCAGCCCGAACCGGTAATGACCACACGACGCTGCGCCAAGGAACGACCCTTCCATCACGCGTCCATCACGAGCAACCGGCGCCTCAACCCAAACACGGGCGCCGGCGCCGCCCACACGATCAAGCAACTACAGACGACTCAGATCTCTTCCTCGTCGTCATCCTCTTCTTCGTCTTCGTCCTCATCCTCGTACTCGTCGTCGTCTTCGTACTCCTCGCCGTCCTCGTCGTCCTCGTACTCGTCCTCTTCTTCCTCGCGCTCGGCCCGCAGGGCGTTGAGCTTGTCGGGGTTGAGCACGCGGACGAGGCCGTCCTTGAGTCGGCGTTCGCCGAAGTTGATGATGAGCCCGAGCTCGACGTCCGCCGCCCGGAGCTGCGCGCGGAGTTCGCTCCGCTCGGCGCCCGAGACCTCGCCCGTGTGCGCCCGTACGCCGACGACGAAGCGGTCGTTGACCCACAGGTCGCACTCGACCTCACCGACCTTTTTGTCGCGGTACTCGACCTTGAGCGCGTGCCCGGCCTTGAAGGCGACGTCCTCGGCCTTGAGCTCCATCTGCAGCGCCGTGTAGTACACGTCGCGCGGGTAGCCCGGGCCGAGCGCCTTGTGCACCTCGATCGCGCAGCCGATGACCTTGCGCGAGACCTCGGTCAGCGCCGGGTCCAGGTCCGACAGCGGCGTCCCACGAGGCCCGCGGTCGCGGTCGTACCCGCCACCGCCGTGACCGCGATCATGACCCCGGTCGTGCCCGCCGCGGCCCCGGCCGCCGTAGCCGCCCCGATCGTCGTCGCGTCCCCGGCCGCCGCGGCCGGAACGATGGCGTCCCTCGTTCATAAGTAGGTGCTCCTTGCTAGGGGTTCATAGAGCCCATGGGGGAAGTACACGCCCCGACAGGGGTCCGAAGAGCCCGGTAGTCAATCAGCCGCCCGCACGATGAGGGCGGCGCTCTGCCCACCATACGCCGAGGCGCACACCAGCACCCGCCGCATGGACCGTTTTTCACTCGCCCCCGACCCCGCCCGAAGGCCCTCGGCCGGCCGCCCCGCGTGCACCCGTGCCGGCAGCACGCCCTCGGCCAACGCCTTGGCGGCCAAAGCCGCCTGCACGCCCCCGTTGCCCGCGACGCATCCGCCGATGTTGGGGGTCCACGTCAGGAGCGGGATCTCGCCAAGCCGATCGCCGAAGACCGCCCGCAACGCCCCCGCTTCCGCCGTGTCGGCAGACGGCGCACCCAGCCCGTGCGGCACGATCGCGTCGATCGAATCCGCGTCCGTGCCCGCGTCCGCCAGCGCCCGCTCGATCGCGCCGATCAGGCCCTCGTCCGCCGGCGTCTGGTCCGGCGCGGGCCACGGCGGCAGGAACGGTGGCGCGCCCTGCCCGGCGCCGAAGCCTTCCACCTCCGCGTACACCCGGGCGCCGCGAGCCTTCGCCGATTCTGATTCCTCCAGAATCAGAATCCCCCCGGCCTCGCCCAGCAGCATGCCGGGGGACTCGGGATCGAACGGCCGCACATACGCAGAGCCGTCGCCCGCGGCCGGTGTCTCCGCCAGCCGACCCGCCTTGGTCATGCGCATCCAGCCCATCGGGTTCACCTTCGATTCGGCCGAGCCCGCAAAGCACACGTCCGCCTGCCCGCGTTCGATCACCCGGCTCGACTCACCGATCGCCAGCAGGCCCGAGGCCTCGGCGTTGGTGTGCGTGTTCGAGGGGCCGCAGGCGCCGTGGATGATCGAAACGTGGCACGAGAGCATGTTGGGCAGGTACTTGAGCAGCCACAAAGGCGGCAGGTTGTTCATCGCCCCGTCGCCGCCCTCGCCCGTGCCCCAGCGGGCCCACTCAAAGGTCGACGAGTCGCCGTCCGAAGCCGTGACAAACGCCGAGGCGAGCTCGGTCGTGTCGGCCGCGATCAGGCCGGCGCCGATGTGCGCGCCCGTCCGCCCCGCGGGGTAGGTCATCTCGCTGTCGTCGTCGGCGCCGGCGCGGGTCTTGAGCCCCGCGTCGTCTGCCGCCATCTGCGCCGCCGCCACGGCCAGTTCGATATCCCGCGCCATGACCTTCACGGCCTTGCGGTAACTCTTGGGCACCCAGGTCTTGGCCGTAAAATCACGCACGTCGGAGCCCAACTGGGACGCGAAGCCGCTCGTGTCGAACCGCTCGATCGGCCCGAGGGCGCTTCGGCCTTCGACGAACCCCTCCCAGAAAGGCTCGAGCCCCACGCCGAGACCCGTCACCACGCCGAGACCAGAAATCACCACTCGCCTGCGCATGAACGCGGAGTGTAGGGCCCCGAGCGACTTGCGGCCTCAATGCCCGCTCTACGCTGCTCCGAGCGAAACACCGGCGAACGATTCCGGAAGACCTGCTCCAAGCACTACAGCCCTAGCGCTGACGGAGGAACCCATGCCAGCGGCACGCACACAACCGATCGCCCTCACCCTCGCCGCGCTCCTCACGGGCGCCGGGGCGATGGCGTCGTCCCTCACCCAGCCCCAAACATCCGACAACGCAACCGAAGCCCCACCCGCCATCGCCGGGCCCGCCATCCCAGAGACCGCAGCGGGCGCCAAACTCCGGCTCGTCCTCGGCTGGCTCAACGGCCAAGCCCTCGACGACCCCGCCTCCCACTTCTCGCCCGAGTTCCTCCAAGCCGTCCCGCCCGCGCGCCTCGAGGGCGTGCGCGCCCAACTCTTCGGCGACGCCCAGACGAGCCTGCTCCGCATCGACGATGTCCGCGACCAAGACCGGCTGCTCGTCACCACTGTCGCGCTCACATACGCCGACAAGCCCAACGAATACCTCAGCCTGCTCATCGGGGTGGACGACGCCGAGCTCATTCAAACCCTGCTCGTGCAGCCCGGCATCGGCCCGATCGACGACCTGCCCGCGAGTTGGGACGAGTTCGACGACCGCCTCGACGCGCTGCCCGGCGTCATCGTCGGCGGCGCGTTCGAACTGAGCCAGGATCCCGACAACACCGACGTCACCGCCGTCTGGGCCCGCGAGCCCGACCACGCCCTGGCCATGGGCTCGGCCTTCAAGCTCTGGGTGCTCGGCGCAGCCGCCGAACAAGTTGCGGCCGGCGAACGCGCCTGGGACGACGAGATCACCATGCGCAACGACCACAAAAGCCTGCCCAGCGGCACGATGCAGACCGCCGCCGAGGGCCAGACCTTCCCGCTCAGCCACGTCGCGACCGAGATGATCCGCATCTCCGACAACACCGCGACCGATCACCTCATGCACGTCGTCGGGCGCGAGCATGTCGAGGCGTTCGCCCGGGCCACCGGCGCCGACGACCCGCGCAACTACCCGTTCCTGACCACGAAAGAGATGTTCCAGGTCAAACTCGGCGGCGACCTCGAAGCCCGCGACGCCTTTGCCCAAGCGGACGAAGCCGAACGCCGCGCGATGCTGGCGCCGGGCGGCGCCATCGAACAACTCACGCCCTCGCTTGTGCTCGCCTCGGCGTGGTTCACCCCCGTGCTGATCGACCGGGTCGAGTGGTTCGCCACGCCCGCCGAACTCGCCGGCGTCATGGCGCACCTGCACCGGCTGGAGCACGGCGCCGCGGGCAAACAGGTCGCCGGCTGCCTGACCGCCAACCCGGGACTGCCCCTCGATCAGACCGTCTGGCCGACCATCGCCTACAAGGGCGGCTCCGAGCCGGGCGTGCTCAACATGACTTGGCGCCTGCACCGCGACGACGGCCGGATCTTCTGCCTCACGTTCGGCTGGAACAACACGGAGCGCACGCTCGACCAAGAGAAGCTCTTCGTCCACGTCTTCGAGGCCGCCGCGATGCTCGCCGCCTGGGACCGCTGAGCCCGACACTGGACCGCCCGAGCCTGTTGATCCGATAGCGGGTGGGTGCGCCCCGACCGGACCGAACCAACACCCGCAGCCGACACTCGGCCCAGCCAGCCGAATCAGCGGACCCCGCTGATCCGGTGGGACCTTGGATGGCTCCTGCTGCCGCCCGGCCTGGCACTGCTGGGCGCGGTGATGCTGGCGCCGGCCTGGTCTGAGCTCGCCGAGACCCGCCGGGCCCGCGACGCCGAACTCGCCCGCGAGCAATGGACCCGCGACCGGCTGGAACGGTACGAAGCGTTCGTGGCCGCCTACGACGCCGGCGACCCCGACCTGATGGACCGCCTGCGGATCGCTCAGCTCAACACCCTGCCCGACGGCCGATCACCCCTGCCCGGGCTCGAACCCGGCTCGTACGCCGCAACCGAACCCGCGCTCGGACCCGACGGCCTGCCCGCGGCCGATGTCTTCGCATGGCTCGAACCGCCGCCGCCCGAAACGAGCCAGAGCCTCGGCGCCACCGAACCCGACGCGGGTTCGAAGGGCAGCCTCGCCGAACGCTGGGCCGACAGCGTGGCCGGTCTCGGACCGCGGCTCTGGCTCATCGGCCTCGGGGGCGGGCTCACGTTCGCCGGCCTCTTGATCGGCCTCCGGACCGAGCCGGAGCGCCATGGCGAGCCCGGTGACATCGGAGATGACGACGCGACTCCCGGCGGCCGAGCCCTCCCGGCCCGCTAGGGTCTGGTGTGCCCGCCGAGAACACCCATCCCGAATCCGGCGCCCGGCCGCTCACGTTCCGTCGCCGCCACCGCCTCGGGCACAACCTCGAGTTCGCGGCGGTCTACGGCGCCAAGGCCCGCAAGGCCGCCGGACCGCTCGTGGTCTTCATGCGTCCCAACGGCCTGCCGCAGCACCGCTTAGGGCTGGCCGTGGGCCGACGCGTCGGACCGGCCCACGTGCGCGTGCGACTCAAACGCCTGCTCCGCGAGGCCTTCCGACTCCGCCAGCACGACCTGCCCCGCTACCCGGATCTCGAACAGACCGGCTACGACATCGTGCTCTCGGTCCGCCCGCACGGCGGCCGCGCCGGTGTGCTGCCCTTGGAACGCTACGAGCGAGCCCTGCTCGACGGCGTCGATCACTTGCACACCGTCTGGACCCGGCGCGCGGCCAAATCCAAACCCGACACACCCGGCGCGGACCCAAAGCCATGACCGGCCCGAATCCACTCATGCGCGTGCTGGCCCTGCCGTTGATGGGCGCGGTGTGGGCGTACCGCCTGACGCTCAGCCCGATGCTCGGCGGGCAATGCCGGTACGAGCCGACGTGCAGCCGCTACGCGCTCGAAGCGCTCCGCACGCACGGGGCTTGGCGTGGTTCGCTGCTCACGGTGCGCCGGCTGGCCCGCTGTCACCCGTTCGTCCGCGGCGGGTACGACCCCGTGCCGATCCCCGACGCGGTCCATGAGACCGAGAGCGCGCCGGGTATACTGCTCGCGCCCCGGCAAGCCGAAGAGCCGAGCCAGAACGGCTCCGGTCAGGAAGACCAGAACGAACCGCGGGGCGCAACCCAGGGGTCCACATGAGCCGACTGCCGGCGTCCGAACGCCGAGAGCAGCTTTTGGATTGCGCATTGGAGCAGTTTGCGCGCCACGGCTACGCCCGCGCCACGACCGCCCAGCTCGCCAAAGCCGCCGGCGTGACCGAGCCCATCATCTACCGACACTTCAAGAGCAAGCGTGACCTGTTCGTCGCGCTGATCGAGCGCACAGGTCGGCGCACGCTCCAGCAGTGGTCGGCCGATCTAGCAACGGCCGCCGACCCCGCCGAACGGCTCCGCCGACTCATCGGCGACAACCCGATGGTCTCGGGCGACGGCCGGACCGCGTACCGCGTCTTTCTTCAGGCGATTACCGAGGCGAACGAGCCGCCCATTCAGGCGGCGCTCGAGCACCACATCACGCAGGTGCGCACGTTCTTGCAGCACGAGTTGGAAGAGGCCCAGAACGCCGCGCAGGTCACCCACCGATTCAGCGCCGAACTGCTCGCCAAGCTGCTCGTCCACCTCGGCATGGGCTACGGCGTCATGGCGGCGATGCGCGTGGACAGCCACGGCGAAGACGAAGCCGGGCGCCACGTGCAAGAAATCATCGCCCGCGTCCTCGTCGGCCGGCGAGGCCGATCGGAGCAACAGAAGTCCGACGGCGGTGATCGCCCGGACCCAACGCCGAAGGCTTAATCGCGCCCGATCGGCAGGAAGTCCGGCTCTTTGCCCTCGGTCCACGCCTTGAACCGCGGCCAGAACAGCTCGGTCAGCGCGATCTTCGCGCACGCCGCGACGGGGATCGCCAGCAGCACGCCGTAGAACCCGGCCAGCGCGCCGCCCGCCAGCGTGGCGAACAGGATCGTCGGCGTATCCATGTTCGTCGCCTTGCCTTGGATGATCGGCGTCAGGACGTAGTCATCGAGCGATTGGGCCAGGAAGTACACGGCCGTGGGCGCCAGGATCGCCCACAGCCAGTGCGACTGGAACCCGAAGAACCCGCCCGGATCGAGCAGCATCAGCAGCACCGTGATCGGGATGCCCACCAGCGACAGGTACGGCACCACAGAAAGCACGCCCACAAGCGGCCCGACGATGAACGCACCCGGCACGCCGATCAGGAAGTACGCGACCGACAGCACGCCTCCCAGCACGAACGCCACCGTCAGCCGGCCGCGGATGAAGGCGTTGATCACGCGGTCGAACTTCTGCCCCAGATCGATCGCCCGGTCGCGGTGCGCATCGGGAATCAGCGAGCGGATGCGTTCCACCACGGCCGGGTAGCCGGTCGAGATAAAGAAGAAAAAGAACCCCGTAAAGAACGCGCTCATCAGCGTCAGCACCACCGTGCCCACAAAGCCCAGCGTCGCCCGGATGACCTCCGCCCCCGCGCGCACCGTCGGCCGCACCACCCGGCTCACACCGATCGAAGACGGGTCGATCGCCTCGGCCGAGCTGCGCAGGAACGCCAGCACGGGGTCGCGCGGCCCGGCGGCCTCGCTGTCCTCGCCCGGAGCGCTGTTCTGCTCATCGAGCGCCCAGCCGGCGTCGAGCGCGTTGTCGAAGATCTCCCGCCAAAGATCCGTGGGCAGCGCGTTCCGAAGCGCTTCGGTCCGGGCTTCCACGGCGTTGTCCCGCTCGGCCGCCGCCCCGCTGTTGCCGTCTGTGCTTTCATTGACGCTCTCGTCAGCGGTTTGTTGCAGCGTGCGGACTTCCATCACCGAGCTCTGCACCTGCCGCACGTTGCTGACGAAGTTGCTCGCCGCGTGGTACCCCTGCGCAACGCCGTACGACAAACCGGCCAGCGCGACGACGCCGATGAGCAGGACCGCGACGATGATGATCGTGGCCGCGCCCTGACGGCTGATGCGCTCCGACCGGGCGCACAGCCAACGCACCACCGGCTCGAACAGATACGCGAGCAGCAACGCCAGCAGCAGCGGCACCGTTACAATCGACAGCACCGAACCGAGATAGAGCAGGCCGAACACGAACAGCACCAGCAGCACGTCGCGGACCGGCTGGATCTGCCACAGGTGCGTTCGGCGCCAGTCGATGACGCGGGCCGTGCGCTCGTTTGCTTCTGAGTTCGATTCAGCCGATTGAGGGGTCTCGTCCGCCATGGCGGCAGACTATCGGCGCGGGCGATCGCCGGTACGGGCTAGTTATCCGTGGTCGGCGCCGGGCCGACGGGCGGGTCGATGAAGCCGACCGACCGCGGGCCGGGGAAGGCCTCGGTGAAGTCGTAGACACCCTGGAAGTCTTCGAGCCGGTCGCTGTCGCTCTTGCGCATCAGCCCGGCGTCCACCAGCGCGAAGACCATCTTGCCGAAGTCGTCGGTGCGGTGGACGTTCCAGCGCGCCAGCACCGCGCCGGCGAGCAGGCCGTATTCCCGCGTCGCGTAGTCGCGCAGGCCCAGGCAGAGCTGCTGCCCGCTGACGTGGCGGTCCTCATCGTCGAGGTCGCCGAACTGCGTGGTGGCGCCCTTGGTCATCTTCACGGTGTGCGCGAGGCCGGAACGCAGGAACTCGTACGCCTCCAACGGGTAGGGACCCGCGTCGTCGAGGATCCGCTTCAGATTGATCTCGGCGGCGCCGGCCATGCCGTGAACTCCTGTTCCGTACCAAATCGACCCGTACCCCAGGCCGTCCTCACAACGAACGTACCTCAGGAATCACCGATTCGCTCACATTCCACAGTACGATTCGCAAAGGCATCGGACGATCCGGTCGATCGCCTGCACTCTGTCCTACGCGGGACTGTGACGGCGGTTTCGGACGATCGATGCGGCGGCCTGTTGAACGGCGTGATCAACACCCGGACCACCCGCTTTGTTCGCGTTCTACTCGCAATCGTTCCCACAAAACGGCTGCTGGACTGGATGCTTATAGAAGCCCGTGCCCAAGTCTCCCCTGCGTCACCGGACGGAGACGTGCGGCGAAGAGCCCAGGTACCACCGCATCGGCGCCGAAACCCACGCGCCGGCCGACCCGATGCCAACGCGGGCGGCTGTCACAATGTCGGCCTCGATCGGCGCCCGCGGCCGAGGCTCGATCCAGAGCCGCGGATGGGTCGTCAGATCCAGCCCCGTCATCGACCGATCGAGCCCGAGCGCCTGGCACAGCTTGGCCGGGCCGGAGCACAGGTCCGTCTCGGGCTTCGGTCGGCCGTCTTTGCGGGCGCCCCGATGGGCGTGCATGACCTCCAGGCCCTCCGTCGGCTCCAGCGCCCGCAGCAGCACCGCCTGCGCTTCGTCTGCCTTGCCCGACGACACGTTCATGCAGTGGTGCATGCCGTAGGTGAAGTAGACGTAGCTCGTGCCGCCCGCGGCGTACATGGGCTCGTTGCGGGCGGTGCGTCGGCCCTTGTGCGCATGCGAGGCGGTGTCTTCGGCGCCGCCGTACGCCTCGGTCTCGACGATCCGCCCGGCCAGACGCGCGCCCTCGTCCGTCAACCGGACCAGCGTCGCACCGAGCAGGCGCGGCGCCAGGGTCATGACATCGACCGCGTAGGACCGCCGGGTCATGCGTCCAGAGCCGGTCGACTTTGAGCCCGTGCGCTTCGCCACGGCAAGACCATACCGAGTCCCTACGCTCCACTGTGGACACGATCTATCTCGACAACAACGCGACCACCCGCCCCACGCCCGGCGTGATGGACGCCGTCGCCGAGGGCCTGCGCGACGGGTGGCAGAACCCGTCCAGCGTTCACCGCGGCGGCCAAGAGGCCCGGGCCCGCGTGGAACTGGCCCGACAAGCCATCGCCGACCTGATCGGCGCCCGAGCCCGCGACATCACGTTCACCGGCTCGGGCACCGAGTCGATCGACCTGGCGATCCGCGGCGTGCTGGGCGCGGGGCGGACCACGCTGATCACGGACCGGGCCGAGCACAACGCCGTGCGCGACCTGGCGGAAGCGCTCGAAGCCTCGGGAACGGACGTCCGCTGGGCGCCGATCGACGGCCGCGGCGTGGTAGATCCCGAAGGCGTGCGCGCGCTGCTTGCGGACCTCGGGTCCAGCGCGATCGTCAGTGTGCAGTGGGCGAACAACGAGACCGGCGCCGTGCAGCCGATCGAAGCCATCGGCGCCGTCTGCCGAGAGGCGGGCGCCGTCTTCCACTGCGACGGCACGCAGTGGATCGGCAAGGAGCCGGTGAACGTCAAAGACCCGCCGCCGTTCGATCTGTTGAGCTTCAGCCCGCACAAGTTCCACGGTCCCAAGGGCGTCGGCGTGCTGTGGCGGGCGCGCGGTGTCCGGCTGCGCCCGGTCGTGCACGGCACGCAGGAACTGGGCGCCCGCGGCGGCACCGAGAACACGCCCGGCCTGCTCGGCGCCGGCGCCGCGGCGCGAGAAGCCGCGGCCTGGCTCGCCGATGACCACGCCCGTGCGCGCCTGCGCGCCGAGCGCGACCGACTCGAACGCGGCGTCATCGACGCCTGCGCCGCGTTCGGCCTGACCGTCGCCATCAACGGCGACGGGGCCGAGGACGGGCGACTGTGGAACACCACCAACTTGGGGTTCCCCCGGCTCGAAGCCGAGGCCTTGCTGCTGCTGCTCAGCGAGCGCGGGCTGGAGGCTTCGGCGGGCGCGGCCTGCTCGTCGGGCTCGCTCGATCCCTCGCCCGTGCTCCTCGCGATGGGCATCGCGCCCGAAACCGCGCACGGCTCGGTGCGCTTAAGCCTCAGCCGGGAGACCACGCCCGAAGAGATCGACCGGGCGCTGGAGATCATCCCGGAGGCCGTGCAAAGGCTCGCGGGCTCGATGGCGCGGCTCGGCTCGTGACACCGAACGGCCCACGCCGCCCGATCCGGGCGTGTAGGCTTACCGCATGAGTCATCAAGCGCCCTCAACCGAACACACCGCCCGACTGCTCAACCAGTACGCCGACTTCGGCGCCGGGGACGCCGACGCCTACGCCACCGGCCCGGAACGCACCAGCGTGATGGCGATCCTGAGCCTCGTGTTCGGCATCGTCTGCGTGCCGTTCTTCGGCGTGCTCGCGGTGCTGCTTGGCATCTTGGCCTTCATCGGCATCGGCAGTTCCAAAGGCCGGGTCGGCGGCAAGGGCCTGGCGATCGGCGGCATCCTGCTCGGGCTGCTGTTCACGGGCCTCTGGATCGGCGTCGGTCTCTTTGGCTTGCAGATCAGCAGGTTTTATCAGTCGGGCGCGCAGCGCACGCAGATCATCTTCGAGGCGATCGAAGCGGGCGACTACACGGCCGCGGCCGCCGAGATCGGCACGCGGGCCCGCAACCTCACGCCCGCAGACTTCGACGCCTTCCGCGATCGGTACCGCGAGGCCTACGGCGCCTTCGTCGACGCGCCCTCCGACTGGAGCACGATCGCCGAGTCCTGGGGCGACGCCACGCAGCAACTCCAGAACAACCAAGGCCAGGCGCAGATCGGCGGGAATTCGGGCAATCAGGGCGGCCTGCCGTTGGCGGTCAACTTCGAGAACGGCTCCACGCTCGTCATCTACGAGTTCGCCGGCGCCGACAGCCTCAGCGAAGCCCCCGATCCCTCCGACCTCATCATCATCCTGCCGGACGCCACGTTGATCTCGCTGATGCGCGGCGTGCTCGACGCCGGCGCCCCGATGCCCGCGCTTGATGCCCCCCCTGAGAGCGAGAGCATGGATGAAAGCGCAGACGACGGTGCGTCGAACGCCGAGCCGGATTCGGAATCGGGTCCCGAGCCGGGCGCCGAAGAGAACGGCGAGGGTTAACGAGCCGGAAAGCCGCGACCTTGACGTCACCCCACGCCGCCGCCGAACCGAGCCCTGCTGGACCGAGCCCAGCCGGGCTCCGACCGATCCCGGACGACCCCCGCGCGCAGCTCGCGTGGGCGCTCGAGGGCAGCGGCTGGGCGCCCCCCGAGGGTGAAGACCCTGTCATCCGGTGCGAGGGGGTCAAGAAAGTCTTCGGCGCACAGACGGTCATCGACGGGCTGGACCTGTCGGTCTATCCGGGCGAGACGATGGTCGTGATGGGCGGCTCGGGCTCGGGCAAGAGCACGACGCTGCGGATGATGATCGGCTCGATCCGCCCGACCGAGGGCCGCATCCTGCTCTTCGGCGAGGACATCTGCTCCATGGGCGAGGACAGGCTCAACGACGTGCGCAAGCGCTTCGGCATCCTGTTCCAGTCCGGCGCGTTGTTCAACTCCATGACCGTGGGCGACAACGTGGCCCTGCCCCTCATGGAACACACCGACCTCGACGCCGAGATCATCGATATCCAGGTGACGATCAAGCTCGAACTCGTCGGCCTGCGCGAGCACGCCGACAAGTTCCCCAGCCAGATCTCCGGCGGCATGAAGAAGCGCGCCGGCCTCGCCCGGGCCCTCGCGCTCGACCCGCAGATCCTGTTCTACGACGAACCCAGCGCCGGGCTCGACCCCGTCACCAGCGCGCAGATCGACGTGCTCATCACCGACCTGAGCAGCAAGCTCGGCGTGACCAGTGTCGTCGTGACACACGAGATGGACTCGGCCTTCACCATCGCCGACCGCATGGCGATGCTGGATAAGGGCCGCATGCTCCGGGTGGAGACGAGGCGGTGGTTCGAGGTCGTGCGCGACCTGCCCGCCGACGTGGCCGCGGACGCGCCCGACGACCTGCGGCTCATCCGCCAGTTCCTGCGCGGCGATGCCGACGGCCCGCTGGCCGAGCGGCAATCGGCCGATGCCTTTCAGCGGGCGCTCTTCGGGGCGCCGGAAGAATCGACGCTGCTGCCGTCCAAGAGCGTCGAGCCGACCCGCCGCGTGCGGTGAGTCCCGAACCGAGCGGGCTGCGTCCGCACGCACGACCCCGCGTTCGGCGTAGACTGCCGCCCTCATGCCCAGCCACGCCGACCGCAACAACGTGCTCGCCGGGGCCTTCCTGCTCTCGGCCCTCGCGCTCTTCATCGCGACGAGCTTCATCATCCGCCAGATCCAGCTCGAGCCCCGCTCGACCTACGTCGTGCGCTTCTCGCTCGCGACGGGCGCGCAGGGTCTGGCCAAGGGCTCGGTCGTGCGCCTCGGCGGCCAGGCGGTCGGCGAGGTCGACGAGGTCCGATTCGCGCCCTCCGAACAGAGCCCCGAGTTCGTCGATGTCGAGGTCGAGATCGACGAGGACATCGTGCTGTTTGAAAACGCGGGCGTCTACCTGCAGCGCCAACTGCTCGGCTCGGGCTCGGACCTGAACATCGCCTCGGTCGGCGACCCGGACACGCTCGACGCCGGCGCCCTGCAAGACGGGGACCCGAGACTGGGCGAGGGCGAGACGGTCATGGGCCGCGCCGCGCCGCCTTCGTTCCTGGCCGACGCCGGCTGGGGCGAGAACGAGAGCCAGGCCCTGCCGCGCATCGTCCGCAACGTTGAAGAGACGACCGCCGACGCCCGCGATTTCATGGCCGAGACGCGCGCCTGGTGGGGCCAAACCCAGCCGACGATCGATCGCTCGCTGGAGAACTTCGAGTCGCTCAGCGCCGAGGCCCGCGCGCTCGGCGAGGACCTGCCCGGGCACCGCGAGGAGATCGACCGGATCGTCGCCAACACCAACGCCTTCACCGAACGCTTCGGCGGGTTCATGGACCGGGCCGACGGCGTGGCCGACAACGCCAACGCGGGCGTTGACCAGCTCCGCGGCGTCTTTGCGGATCTTGACGCCGTTGTGGACCGCAACGCGCCCGAGATAGCCGCGACCGTGGACGCCTCGCGCGACACCGCCGAGCGGCTGCGCGATGTGACGGTGCCCGAGCTCGAACAGGGCGCCGACGAGTTCGAAGAGGCATTCGCGCGGCTCGAAGAGGTCATCGCCGCCTCGGCGCCGTTGGTCCGCGGCACACTCGCCAACGCCCGCATCGCCGCCGACCAGCTCAAGCTCGCGACGATCGAGGTCCGCCAGCAGCCGTGGCGGGTCTTCCTCCAGCCGACCGAGAAAGAACTCAACCGCCAGCTCCTCTACGACGCCGCCCGCACCTATGCCACCAGCGTGGGCGACCTGCGCGCCGCCAGCGAGTCGCTCGAAGGCCTGCTCGCCGGCGAGGGCGCGGCCCGCGTGCGCACCGAATCGATCAACCAGATCACCGACGAAATCCGCGAGGCCTTCACCCGCTATCAGGAAGCCGAGCAACTGCTCCTCGATCGGTTGATCCAGGAACAGAAGTAGCCGCACCGCTTCTGCCGGGACGCCGTCTGCACGGGTCTTGTTGTAGCCCGAACAGGATGCCGTTAGGATTGCGGCATGGGCCAGCGTCGCCATCACTATGAGGTCGCTCTCGAAGCGCGCCTGCGGGCGATGCGGACGCCGTATGTCTCGGTTCGTGAGGTCCGCAAGGCCCTGCTGCCGGAAGGCGCGGCGTTGCGGATGCTCCCGACCGCCCCAGCCGGCGCCGAACCGAGCAACGCCTGCGACAGCGGGCGAGCGCTCAAATCGTTCGACTTCGTGGTGTACGGCGGCGGCACCGGCGGCGCCTCCAACCTGCTCATCGAGGTCAAAGGCCGCAAGGTCCCGCGCCCGGCCCGGGCCAAGGCCGACGGGACGCCCAGGCGTTCTCGGTTGGAATGCTGGGTCACGCAGGACGACGTCGACTCGCTGACGGTCTGGGAGGGCCTGTTCGGGCCCGAGTTCGAGGCCGCCTTCCTGTTCGTGTACTGGTGCGACGAGCAGCCGCCCGACGCGCTGTTCGAGGAGATCTTCGAGCACCGCGGCCGGTGGTACGCCCTGCGCGCGGTCCGGGTGAGCGACTACCGGGCCCTCCTGAAGCCCCGCAGCCGTCGCTGGGGGACGGTGCACCTGTCGACGCACGACTTCGACCGGGTGAGCGTGCCGTTCGCGCCGCCGCCCGGGCCGGGCGGGGCGTCCGGTTCGGGCCCCGCTCCGGGATTCGAGGCGGACTGGATCGACACGCCCCCCGAGTCGGCCCTCGAGCCGATCACCTGAGCAACAGCTTCGTAGAACAGCTTCTTGGAAGATTGGCCCGCGGAGCACTGGCTTCCCGCAGCGTCGGCACAGCCCGCTTTCCGGCGGCGCTCTTGCGGCGGCGCGGTCTTGGGATCTACGCTCTCGGCATGACCACCCGCGCCCTTCGTCCACTCATCGCCTCGGCCGTGCTCGCCGGCGCCCTCTGGGCCGCCGCGCCCGAAGCCCGCGCCCAGAACTCGGCGCCGAGGCCTCCGGAGCCCAAGATCGTCGATGACGCGCCCGTGCTGCGGACGTACTTCGTGCTGGCCGTGATCGCGGCACTGGTCATCGGCGCCAACACCATCCCCAGCAAGCGCGGCCACCAGGACTAATGCCGATCCGCAGCCAACGACATGGCGCCGGTCGGCTCGGTCTCGCGGTCGCGGCCGGGGTGAACGTGCTGCTGCTCGGCGCGCTCGCGCTCCCCTCGGGCGACAGCGCCGGCACGGCCCGAGCCGCTCAGCCCGGCCTGGAACGCGACGCCTCACCCATCCCCAACTTCCGCCCGCCCGGCCGATACCGGGCCGTCAGCGGGGACACCGGCTCGGGAAACACCCACGCGATCTGGGTCCTCGACGAGGTCAACCACGAACTGATCGCGGTCCGCTGGGACGCCAGCCGCGAACGGCTCGACGTGATCGGGTACCGGGACATACTGGCCGACGCGCAGGCGAGGGCGCCGCGATGAACACCGACGCCCCGGAAACGATCCAGCCCGAAATCGCGACCCGGTCCCGAAGCCTCGGCCCGACGGCGCTGCTCTGGCTCTCGGCCGCGGTCCTTGTCGGCGCACTCGTCGGCCGATGGACCGGCAGCCAAGACGGCCCGGGCGTCGCTCTGGCCGACATGGCGATCGCGGGCGAACGCATCGCGATGCTCACCTTTGACGGCGGCAACGCCGAGCTGTGCGCTGTGCTGCACGACGACACCGAAACGCTGATGCTCTACCGCGTCGGCCCGCGGAACTCGCTGGACCAGATCCACCGGGCCGACCTGCCCGAGCTGTTCCGATCCGCCCGCGCGGGCCGGCCGCCGCGGTAACCCGGCTTCGCCGAGACGAGCCCGACGCGGGTCGCTTGCGGACCGTACCCTCCGGTATGCCCATCGTGCCCCTGCCCCAGTTCGAGGCCGACCTCGCCCAACTCGAAGCCGAGGACCGCGCCGCGTACGAGCGCCTCAAGCCGCCGGACACCGTGGTCGTCCGCTTCGGCTCCATGAAAATGATCGGCGAGTTCCCGTACAGCGAGGACGTCAAGCCGGGCTGCGGGACCAAGCTGGTTGTCCGGACGCACCGCGGCACCGAGATGGGCGAACTGCTCACCAGCACCTGCCCCAACTCGGGCTGCTCCAAAAGCGTTTCCCGCAAAGAGATGCTCGAGTACATCGACCGCTCCGGCGGGCGCGACTTCCCTTTCCACACCAAGGGCCGGGTGCTGCGGATCGCCAACAAAGAAGACCTTGACCGGGCCGCCGAGCAAGAAACCGCCAAGCAGTCCATGCGCTTGCGCGCCAAGGCCGAAGCGGCCAAGCTCGGGCTGACTATCCGCGTCGTCGAGGTCGAGCCGATCCTCAGCTCCGACCGGGTGATCCTGCACTACACCACGCCGGGCGACGACGCGCACGGCCCTCGGCCCGACTTGCGCGCCCTGACCCAGACCCTCACCGAAGCGTTCGAGACCAAAGTCGATACCCACGGCGTCGGCGCGCGCGACGAGGCCCGCCTCGTCGCCGACTACGAACGCTGCGGCCAGTACTGCTGCTGCAAGAACTTCCTCAAGGTGCTCAAGCCCGTCTCGATGCGCAGCGCCAAAACGCAGAAGGCGACGCTCGACCCCCTGAAGATCAGCGGCCGATGCGGGCGGCTCATGTGCTGCCTCCGCTACGAGGACCAGACCTACACGGAACTGCGCAAGCGCCTGCCGCACCGCAAGAGCCGCGTGGGCACGCCCGACGGCGACGGCATCGTCATCGACACGCAGATCCTGACGCAACTCGTCCGCGTGCGGCTCGACTCGGGCCGGGATATCGCGGTGACGGTCGAAGAACTCACCGAACCCGTCCACGCCAAGGCGCCGCCCACGCCACCCCCGCCCACGCCACCCCCGCCCACGCCGACGTCGTCGGCTCGCACGAAAGCGGATCGTGCGAAACCGGACCGCAACGAATCCGGTTCGGGCAAACGCCGCAAGCCCAAGGTGAAATCGAAATTGGGCTCGGAATCGGACGCTGCGGCAGCGCCGACCAAACGCAAGAAGAAACGCCGCAAGAAGACGGGCGATCGGAAGCCGCGCACGGACGAGACGCCCGTTGATAGGTCTGTCGATAAGTCCGGTGACAAGCCCGGTGACAGAACCGCCGATCGGTCCGTCGACGGCGACGCGCCGCGCAAGAAGAAGAGGCGCAGCCGCCGACGCCGCAAACCGCCGGGGTCGTCCGGCGAGGGATCGCCGCCGCCCAGCGACGGCTGATCGCGTCCGGCGCGTGCCCGTTTGCGAGAAACGGTCCTGTCCCCGAAAGCCGGCGCCGTCCCCCCGAGTCTGTCCCGACCCGTCCGGACCGACGCCCTATTCTGAGCCCGCATGTCCGAAACACCCTCCCAGACCCAACCCGCTTCGTCGGCTTCGTCGAGCTCAACCTCGCCCAGCGGGCAGCCGCCACGCCCGCGTGGACTGTTCGCGGTCAAGGAAGCCTTCACCTCGATCGTCATCGCCTTCGCGATGGCCTTCGCGTTCCGCGGGTTCGTGCTCGAGGCGTTCGTTATCCCGACCGGGTCGATGGCGCCGACGCTGCTGGGTCAGCACCACCGCCTGACCGGGCCGCAGAGCGGGTACTCGTGGACCATCGGCCCGTGGCTGGGCACCGGCGACGCGGTGGTGCGTGATCCGATGGTGGGCTCGGCGGTCAGCGGCGGCTCGGCACGCGGGCCGAACGCGACCCTGCCCCGGCGCGCCGGCGACCGCATCTTCGTGCTCAAGTACCTCCCGCCGATCTACAGCCCCAAGCGCTGGGACGTTTCGGTCTTCAAGTACCCCCCGCAGCCGCAGACCAACTACATCAAGCGGCTGATCGGCCTGCCGGGCGAGCAGATCGCGCTGATCGACGGCGACGTGTTCGTCCGCCCCGCGCCCGGCGCCGAGGGCTCGACCGACCCGAAGCCGCCGAACACCTGGAACGCCGAGGGATGGGAGATCGCGCGCAAGCCCGAGCGCATCCAGCGCGCGATCTGGCAGGACGTCTACGACTCGCGCTTCGCGCCGATCGCGCCCGTGATCGACGGGCGCCGATGGTTCCGTCGGCCCTGGCTGCTCACGAGCGTCGACGCGACGTGGAGCGATGTCGACGACGAGCGCGTCTACCAGGCCGAGGGCGCGGGCCGCGCGAGCATGACGTGGGACACCGCCCGCCCGATCACGGACGAGACCTCGTACAACTGGACGAGCGGTTCGTACCAAGCCAACATCTACCCCGTCTCGGACGTCGCGACGCGGGCCGATGTGGAACCGAACGCGGCGGGCGTGACGATCGAAATCGACCTCGGCGCCCGTCGGCACGAGTTCCGGGCCCTGATCGCCGACGGCCGCGCGACGCTCCAGATGCGCGACGCCGGGTCCGCCGCATCGCAGAGCCCCGAGCCGTCCGCGTGGACCACGCTGGGCGAGGGCGCCGTGCCGGAGGGCGCGCTCGCGCCGGGCGAGATCACGCCGATCGAGTTCTGGCATGTCGATCAGGAGCTACGCCTCTGGGTCGCGGGCGAGCCGGTGGTCGACGCGACCTACGACTGGACCCCCGTCCAGCGCGTGCGGTCGAGCCTCGGCATCGACCTGACCGACCCGGCGACGCTCGACGCGATCGAGTTCCGCGAAGACCCCAGCCTGCAACGCCAGCCCTTCGCCGACCCGCGCCGGTACCGCCCGGCCACGCTCGCCTGGCACTTCGAGGGCGCGGGCGTGACCGTCCATCGCTCGGTGGTGAAGCGCGATCAGTTCTACCAGCCCGGGCTCTACTCGCGCGACAACGACACGCAACTGAACCACTCCCGCCGCGGCCAGCCCTCCCTCGGCACGCACCCGGGCCAGACCGCCACCCTGGGCGCCGACCAGTTCTTGCTGCTGGGCGACAACTCGGCCGCCTCGGCCGACGGCCGGGTCTGGGAGCGCCCCAGCCCATGGGTCGCCGAGCAGGTGGACGACACCATCGGCGTCGTCCACCGCGACCTGCTGATCGGCCGGGCGTTCATCGTCTACTTCCCGGCGCCGCACCCGGGGGCGTTCGTGCCGATCCCGGACGCGGGCCGCGTGCGCTGGATCTGGTAGACGCCGACGTTCGGGCGGCCTCGATTTCTTGGAACCAGAATCCCTCGGACACGACGGCGGGGGCCCCGCGCCACCGCATCGTGGGCGTTGACTCGGAACCCGCTTGTCTATACACCGTATAGATATCGATAGCCGATCCACACCGGCCCTGGATGGCGCCGGGCACAGTTTCGTGTGAAAATGGGCAGAATAGACTCGGATATGAACAAATACCGAACTATATTCGAGGTTGCCCAGTTCAATCACGGAACGCGTCATTTGCCGATGCAGGCGATTGCGCGGGGCCCAGCACGAGAAAGGATCGGCGCCGATGATGACCACGAACCCCGAAACCGGTGTCCCCTTCCGCGCCTTCCTCGATCTCGCCGAGTCGCAGGGGTGGACGCTCGTCAAGCTGATCGGGAACCACCGCATCCTCGTCCAACCCGACCGCAACGTGCGGCTGTCGGTCGAGGTGCTCAGCGGCCGCATCGACGAGGAGGACTTCCGTGAGCTCGTCCAACTTCTCTTCTGAACCGTCAGGCTTCGACGCCCACGACCCGTTCGAGCGTCCGCCCGAGCCGGCGTCCCAGAGCCCGACGGAGGCCTTCTCGCCGCAGGTCCTCGAGCAGGCCCGGACCGCCGCGGCGGGTTACGGCATGGTCATCCGCAAGACGCCCGCCGGCTTCAAGGGCTCCGCGCCCGAGTTCAAGGGGCTGTTCGTCCGCGCCCGGCCGACGCTGGCCGAGTGCGAACAAGCCGTGATGGACGCGCTCGTCGTGCACATCGCCGACCTGCTCACCGAAGGCCACACATTGCCCACGCCCGGCCGACGCAGCCAGCTCAACATCCGCATCTCGCCGGAAGAGAAGGCCACGCTCGAGCGCGCGGCCGCGATGCTCGGGGAAAGCGTCAGCGAGTTCATGCGCCGCGCGGCGCTGGAAGCCGCGGCCCGCAGCGCGAGCTAACCCGCTCCGGCGTGATCGATCGCGTGCGCCAAGGCCCGGCCGACAAACGCCGGGTGGGCGGGGTGCACGCTGAAATCGCCGTGATTGCGGTCCACCAGTTCGGCACGCCGATCGAGGTCCTTGACCTGCACCTTGTGCTCGTCGTGCACGACCACCGCGAAGCGCGCGTGCTGACGCTCGGCGTCGGCGAGGAGCTTCTTGAGGTTCCGCGTGCTCTTGTACGACAGCCGCGCGTGCATCGGACGCAGGCCGCCGGACGCCGCGGCGTACCGATCGGCGTGCCACGGCTTGCGGTCGCCGCGTTGCAGATACGCGTCGGACTCGAGCCCGCGGCGTAGCCGGGCGACGAGCGTTGAAACGTGCGGATCGCCCAGTGTTTCATCGGCCGAGATCACAAACGCCTCCGGGCGAACGCTGGCACCCGGTCGGCTGACCGCGTCCATCAGCTCGGCGCCCTCGGGAACCAAGCCCAGATCGTCGAGCAGCAGACTCAGCACGACATCACCCATGGCAAAGCCGACGCCCGGCGTGGGCGGGCCGCCGAGCAACTCGACGAGCCCGTTGTACCGCCCGCCGCCGGCCACGGCCCGCTCGCCCTCGGCGATCGCCTCGAACACGATGTCGGTGTAGTACGACAGCCCGCGCACCACGCCCGTGTCGAACTCGCTCCACGGCAGCAGGCCCTGGCGGTTCCACTCGTAGTACTGATCGCCCGGCGTCTGGAGCTTCTGGCGGATCAGGTCCGCGTCGGCGCCCATCGCCTTGAGCTGCTCGGCATTGAGATCCATGCGCACGGAACCCGCGGGCTTGGAGAAGTACTCGATGCCGTCGGGCGTGATGCCGAGCCGCTCCAGCGCTGCACGCAGCTCGGCCTCGCTGGCCTTCCCGCGCCGGTCGAGCACCTGCAAGGCGGCGTCGGTGTCGGCCGGCTGTAGCCCGTAACTCGTCAGCCGCTCGGTGACATAGCCGCGGTGGTTGAACTTGATGCGCGTGTCGTCGGTCGAAAGCCCGAATGCGTGCAGCGCGACCACGCACGAAGCGACCACCTCGGCGTCGTACAACGCCTCCGGCGTGCCGGCCTCGCCGCCCAGCACGTCCATGTTCCATTGCAGGAACTCGCGCAGCCGGCCTCGTTGCGGCCTCTCAGCACGGAAGTACGGTCCGATGCTGAACCACTTCGTCGGCTGCGGGAGCTGCTTGGCCCTCGCGGCGTACAGCCGGGCGAGCGTGGGCGTGAACTCGGGCCGCATCGCGAACGGCGCCTGGCCCGTCGACCGCACGCGCTCGACTTCTTCGGGGCTCTTGCCGCTGAACGCCTGGAACAGCTCGCCCAGGATGCCCTCACCGCTCTTGATCGAGTACAGCTCGGCGTGCTCGAACGTGGGGCCGTCGATCTCTTCGAAACCGTGGCGGATCGCGGTGTCGCGCCAGATCTGCGTGAGGTAACGCCGGCGCAGCAGGTCGTTCGGGTAGAGGTCGCGCGTGCCCTTCGGCGCCTGGATCGAAGCCGCACGACGCGGCTTGGCCGAGCCGGCGCCCGCTTTCTGAGAGTCGCCCGTGGTCGTCATGCCGCCAGCCTAGGTCGGGTGCGGCCGTGCCATGCACGCGGGAGCACAAGCCGAGCGTGCACGAACACGGTGTCGCTTAAACGCACTAGGGATCTTGCCGACGGTCTCATACACTCGGCCGGCCGAACGGCCGATTCGGGAGCAGGATGCCGACACGCTTGCCCAACTGGTTGACCTCGCTCGCCGCCGTGGCCGCGGTGGTGGCCTTCGCATGGACGATCCTGAGCATCCCGCCCGAACCGCGGCCCGCCGGCTTCCGCGACCGCGACGGCCGAACCTGGGAGCGGGCGCCGATCGTGACGGAGAACGACTTCCACCGCCGCGTCCAGCGCGACCTCGTGGCGGGCGAACTGGTCGAAGTGGTCGATCTGTGCCGACGGATCAACCAGATGTACCCCGCGTTCCGCCCGGCCCACCGCTACCGCGCGATCGCGCTCGAGCGGCTGAACGAGCCCGAAGAAGCCGCCGAGTCGTGGAACCGGCTCCGAACGTTCAGCACGCCCGACCCCGAGGCTCGGCACACGAAAAGAGAAGCCGAGGGGCTGCTGTACCACCAGGCGTGGGCGGCGTGGGGCCTGGGCGAGCGCCAAGAGGCCCGGGCGATGTTCCTGGATCTGGCCCGCCGATACACGACCGCCGAGCGGATCGCCTGGGCCGAAGCCGGGCGGACATCAGACCGGGCGTTCCACGCCTTCAACGCGGCCTGCTATTGGTCGATGGCCGGCGAGACCGGCCGCGCGCTCGAATCGCTCGAACTGGCGCTCCAACTCGGGTTCGGGCAACTGCCCTGGGTCGAGGCCGACCCCGATCTGGACCCCATCCGGGACGACCCCGAGTACGAACGGCTGATCGAGGAGGCCCGTCAGGCCGAAGAGAACCCGTCGCCGGCCACCGCGCACCATGCGGCGGGCCCCGTCCCGCTACCGATCCCCTAGGATGCCGCCCAGTGGCGTCCCTGAGACCGCACCGACGCCCGACGCACCGACGACACGACCGATCGCCAACACGCCATCACGGACCGCCATGCCGACCATCACCATCAACGAGACCTCCTGCGAGTTCGAGAGCGGGCAGACCGTCCTCCAGGTCGCCAACGCCCACGGCATCGAGATCCCGCAGTACTGCTACCACGACGGGCTGAGCGCGCCCGCCCAGTGCCGCATCTGCCTCGCCGAGATGTGGGCGCCCAACCCGCGCAACGACAACAAGGTCGAACCCATCGCCGGCGGCAAGCTGCTGCCCACCTGCACCACCCAAGCCCAGGACGGGATGGTCATCCGCGCCGACAGCCCCAAGAGCGTCGCGAACCAAAAAGCCGTGATGGAGTACCTGCTCATCAACCACCCGCTCGACTGCCCGGTCTGC
>JBCBZM010000059.1:0-18085 GCA_039815345.1 Planctomycetota bacterium
GCCCGCGCCGGCGCCGCGGCTGAAAGCCGAGTCGGCTTCCCGCAGTTCCCCGCGCTCAGCCCCGACGGCGACTGGCTCGTCTTCAGTTGGGCGGGCGACCTCTGGATCTCGTCGAGCGACGGCGGCGCCGCCACGCGGCTCACGAGCCACCCCGCGTCCGAACGCCGCGCGCTCTTCTCGCCCGAAGGCGATCGCATCGCGTTCGAGTCGACACGCGACGGCGCGCGCGATCTGTACATCATGGATCTCGACGTCGTCGCCGGCGCGCCCGTCGCCGGCGCCATCGAGCGGGTGACCAGCAGCGACCGGTCCGCCACGCTCAGCGGCTTCACGCCCGACGGCGAAGAGCTCCTCTTCACCGCCAGCCGACGCCCCGGCATCTATCGGATGACCGAGATGTACCGCGTCTCCGTTGACGGCGGCTCCGTCACGCCCATCGTCAACGCCTATGGGCGCGAGCCGCGCATGTCGCCCGACGGCTCGACCGTGCTCTTCAGTCGCGGCTACTGGCGCTGGGAGCGCCCGGCGTACCGCGGCCCCGGCTCGCTCGATATCTGGCACTACTCGACCGACTACGAAGAGTTCAAGCAACTCACGAGCCACGCCGGCAATGACGGCATGGCCTACCCGCTCGACGACGGCTCCGTCGTCTTCGTGTCCTCTCGCGGCGGACAGAACAACGTCTATCGCCTCAGCCCCAACGCCGATGACAGCCGCGAACGCAACGTCCGCGCGCTCACCGACTTCATGCCCGAAGATACCGCGACCATCGCCCACGGCGTGCGCGACCTGCATGTTTCCGACGACGGCGAGACGGCAACGTTCGTCGTCTGGGACACCATCTACACGCTTGACCTGACCAAGCGCAACCCCAAGCCCAAGGCCGTCGACCTCTACGCGTCCGCCGATGCCGACGAGCTCGACTTCCGCCGGTCTGACCTTGATCGCCAGGTTTCCGAGTCGGCGATGAGCCCCGACGGCAAGACAATCGCGGTCGTTGCCCGCGGCGAGGTGTACGTCCGTGCGACCGCCGAGGACCGGCCGACGCGCCGCATCACGCAGACCTCCGCCCGCGAGCGCGACCTTGCCTGGTCGCCCGATGGCGCCACGCTCTACTTCGTTTCCGATGAGCCGGGGCACTCGGTGCTCCGTGCCGCGACCGTCAGCCTCGCCCGGATCGACATCGAGCCGGAAGACGAAGCCAATGATGACGAAGCCGATGGCAACGACGAAGAAGCCAACGAGGACGACGCCGACAGCGATGCGGAGGACGAGCCCAAGTCGGCCAAGCCCGGGGCCCGCAAGATCGCTGCTGCCGACCCCGCGTCCTGGCCCGCCAGCGAGCCGGAAGACGACGCGACCGAAGACAGCGACGACGACGCCAAGGATGACGACGCCGAGGACAAGGACGACGACGATGACGTCGCGCCCGGCAAGCGGTGGGAGGGCGCACTCCGGTTTGAGACCCGCGATGTCCTCTCGATGGACATGGATCTCCGCTCGCCGCTGCCGTCGCCCGACGGCAAGAAGCTCCTGCTCACCCACGGCCGCGGCGATCTCGTCGTCGCGCACGCCGACGGCTCCGACGCCTATGTGCTGCTCGAGCACTGGGACGACATCGAGCCGCTGTGGGCGCCCGACTCGCGCCACATCCTGTACTCCAAGGCCGACCTCGATTTCAACACCGACATCTGGCTGCTCGACACCGAGCCGACCGACTCGGGCGAACTCGCCAAGGCCACGAACATCACGCGTCACCCCGACTACGACATGGCCCCGGCCCTGTCGGCCGACGGCTCGATGCTCTACTTCCTTTCGGACCGCGACGGCCAGAACTGGCAGTTCGATGTGTACGCCGTGGCTCTCGACCGCAAGCTCGATGGCCTGCGTCCCTATGAACTGAAGGAGTACCTGAGCGACGCCGCCAAGGCCGCCAAGAAGCGCAAGCCGCTGCCCATGAAGAAGGGCGACAGAGACAAGAAGACGGCCGACAAGAAGAAGTCTGATCCGTACGCCCCCGATGCCGACGACGCGTACCTCCGCATCCGTCGCGTCTTCGACGCGACCGGTTCGGCCGGCAACCTCGCCGTCACGCCCGGCGGCGACCGCGTGCTCTTCACGACCTCGATCGACGGCTCCAGCGGTCTCTACTCGGTGGACTACCGCGGCCGGGAACGCAAGACCGTGCACCGCGGCTCCGTGTCCGGCGTGAACCTGACGCTGACGGGTGACAAGGCCGTATTCGTCTCCGGCGGTCAGGCCCACAGCGTGGCGCCCACCGGCGGCAAGCTGACCACCTACTCGATCGACGCTCCGGTCGTGATCGACATCGAAGGCGAGCAGAGGCAGAAGTTCCTGGAAGCCGCACGCACCCTCGGAGCCGGGTTCTACCACCCGACGCTCAAGGGCCTCGACTGGGACGCGCTCACCGAGCGCTACTTGCAGCTCGCGTCGCAGACACGCACCAACGCGGGCTTCAACCTCGTCGGCAACCTCATGTTCGGCGAGCTCGACGGCTCGCACCTCGGCATGTTCGGCGGCACGGGCGGCTTCCGCGCCAGCGGCGCCGAGACCGGCTACCTCGGCATCGACGCCGAGCCCACCGAGGGCGGCTACCGCGTGACCGCCGTGCTGCAGGGCGGCCCGGCCGACCGCGAAGCCTCGCGGCTGCACGAAGGCGACGTCATCCTTGCGATCGACGACCTCCGTCTGTCAGACAACGACGACGACCTGCCGCACCTCGACCTGTTCACCGCGCTGGCCGACACGCGAGGCCGCGAGACGCTGCTGGAAGTGAAGTGCGTCGAAGACGACAGCGACGAGCCCAAGTTCGTCATCATCACGCCCACGTCGTTCGGGTTTGAGTCCGACCTGCGGTACCAGCGCGAAGTGCGGCACCGCCGCGACGCCGTGCACGAACTGTCCGACGGCAAGCTCGGCTACCTGCACATCGAAGCGATGGGCGCCGCCTCCGTGCGCGAGTTCGAGCGCGACCTGTACGCCGCCGCCGACGGCCGCGACGGGCTCATCATCGATGTCCGCGACAACGGCGGCGGGTTCACGACCGACATCCTGCTCTCGTCGCTCACCGCGCCGGCGCACGCCTACACCATTCCCCGCGGCGCCGATGTCTCGGGTGTCAGCGCCCTCGACTACCCGCGCGACCGCCGACTCATCTACGCCTACCAGCGCCCCATCACCGTGCTCATCAACGAGAACTCGTTCTCCAACGCCGAGATCTTCGCCCACGCCATCAAGACCACCGGCCGCGGCACGCTCGTCGGCACGCAGACCTACGGCGGCGTGATCTCCACCGGCGGCATGCGGCTCATCGATGGCACGCTCGTCCGCATGCCGTTCCGCGGTTGGTTCCTCACCGACGGGACGGACATGGAGAACAACGGCGCCATGCCCGACCTCGACGTGCCCATTACCCCGGCCGACGAAGCCAACGGCGAGGACCCGCAGCTCGAGGCCGCGGTGGACGAACTGCTCGGTCGGACCAAGAAGTTCAACCGCGACCTGCACGAGCCCGAGCCGCTCACCGCATTGCACCCGACGATCGAGCGTCTCGGGATGGAGCACCCGCTCGCGGCGCCGAGTGTCCGTGCGTCGGCCGACGAGCCCGCGCGCGAACGCGGCAACCGCGGCGATCGCGAACGCCGACGCGGCCGCGCCGGCTCGTCCAACCGCGCCGCCGAGACCGCGCCGTCATCCGGCGGCACGGCACGCCCCGACGAGATCAGCACGCCTCAACAACAGGACGACACAATGAACGAACACTCGCTATCCACGAGTGACCGCGGCCGACCCGGCCCGCTGGCCCGCACGGCCGCCGTCGCGACGGTCGTCGCCGGCTCGGTCGCCGGCGCCACGGACGCCACCGAGAACACCGCGCCCGACGACGGCCGACCGCCGCAGTACGGCGGCATGATCCGCAACCCCGATGTGTCCGCCGAGCAGATCGTGTTCGTCTACGCGAACGACCTGTGGCTCGTGCCTCGTGACGGCGGCGTCGCCAAGCCGCTCGCCTCGCCTCCGGGCCGCGAGGTCGCCCCGCGCTTCAGCCCCGACGGCAAGAGCGTCGCCTTCGTCGGCAACTACGACGGCGACCGCGATATCTACCGTCTCGACCTCGCCAGCGGCGCCCTGCCCGAGCGACTCACGCACCACCCGGCCAACGAGGACCTCTGTGATTGGAATGAGCAGGGCCTGCTCTTCTTCCAGAACGGCCTCGCCGGCCTCGCACGCATGGACCAGATCTTCACCCTCTCGCCCGAGGGCGGCATGCCGGCCAAGCTCCCCGTGCCCTACGGCGCCTGGTCCAGCATGCACGAAGACGGCGAGTGGCTCGCCTACGTCATGCACGACCGCGACGGCCGAACCTGGAAGCGCTACCGCGGCGGTCTGGCCGCCGACATTTGGCTGTTCAACCTGAACACCAAGGAATCGCGCCAAGCGACCACCTTCGAGGGCACCGACACGCAGCCCATGTGGCACGGCGAAAGCCTGTACTACCTCAGCGACGCCGGCGAGAGCCACCGCCTCAACATCTGGAAGTACGACCTGGCCTCCGGCCGAAGCACGCAGATCACCCAGCACGAGGCCGACGACGTCAAGTGGCCCGCGATGGGTCCCGGCGCCAACGGCCGCGGTGAGATCGTCTACCAACTCGGGGCCGAGATCCGCCTGCTCGATCTCGCCTCCGCTCGCTCGCAGGTCGTGAACATCGAGATCCCCGGCGCCCGCCCGACCATCCGTCCGCGCGTCGTCGATGTTTCTGACTTTGTCAGCGCCGCCTCGGCCTCGCCCGGCGGCGAACGCGTCACCGTCGAAGCCCGAGGCGATATCTGGACGGCCCCGGCCGAGCACGGCACGCCGATCAACCTCTCCAAGTCCAGCGGCGTCGGAGAGCGCAACCCGTCCTGGTCGCCCTGCGGCCGGTGGATCGCGTACCAGTCCGACGAGACCGCCGAGCACGAACTCTTTGTCCGCCAGTCCGACGGCAAAGACGAACCCCGCCAACTCACCGAAGGTCAGCGTTGGTTCATCGAGGACATCGAGTGGTCGCCCCAAAGCGACCAGATGGCGATCGTCGATCAGACCGGCGCCATCACGCTGGTCGACGTTGAGACCGGCGACCGGACCAAGGTCGACACCAACCCCGACGCCTGGGGCACCGGGCTCAGCTGGTCGCACGACGGCGCCTGGCTCGCGTACTCCCGCGGCGGCGACGAATCGTGGACCACCTCGATCTGGCTCTACAACACCGAGTCCGGCGCCTCGACCCAGGTCACCAACGACCTGTTCAACGATACCCACCCACGTTTCGACCGCGAGGGCGACTATCTCTACTTCGCCACCAACCGGGCCTTCACCGAGCCCGCCTACGAGGACGTCGGCTCCAGCTTCGTCTACAACCGCACCGACCAACTCGTCGTCGTCCCACTCCGCGAGGACGTCGAGTCCCCGTTCGCGCCTGAGATCGACACCGTTTCTTGGGACGATGAGGACGCCAAGGACGACGACGAAGACGGCGACGCCAAAGACGAAGACGGCGATGATGACGACGCCGACAACGACGAAGATGCAGACGACGAAGCCGAAGAAGACGCCGAGCCCATCAAGATCGACCTCGCCGGCTTCGAAGCCCGCGCCGAGGTCATCCCCGTAGGCCGCGGCTCGTTCCAGAACATCGGCGTCGTTGACGGTGGCAAGCTCATCTTCGCCCACAGCCCGGGCATGCCCGGCGGCGGTGATGCCGAGATCAAAGTGATCGACCTCTCCGAAGACGAACCCGAAGCCAAGACCGTTCTCAGCGGCACCGGCGCGTTCAGCGTCACCGCCGACGGCAAGAAGCTGCTCGTCGCCAAGGGGGGTAAGTTCGCCTTTATCGACCCGGCGCCCGATCAGGACATGTCCAAGGCCATCTCCACCGACGGCATGGAGGTCACCATCGACCCCCGCGCCGAGTGGCGTCAGATCTTCCGCGACGCCTGGCGCCGGCACCGCGATTACTTCTACGACCCCGGCATGCACGGCGTCGACTGGGACGCTATCGGCGATCGGTACGAGTCCATGCTCGCCTTCGCCGTCAGCCGGGACGACGTCAGCTACATCATCGGTGAGTTGATCTCTGAGTTGAACGTCGGCCACGCCTACTACTGGGGCGGCGATGTCGAGGATCAGCCCTCGCGCTCCGTCGGCCTCCTCGGCGCCGACTTCGAGCTCGCCAACGGCGCCTACCGCGTCAGCAGCATCTACGAAGGCGCCGACTGGGACCTCGACGCCCGCGGCCCGCTCTCCAACAAGGACATCGCCGTCGGCGACTACGTCCTTGAGGTCAACGGCACCCCCGTGGATCCCTCGAAGGACATCTGGGCCTCGTTCCTGGGACTCGCCGGCAAGACGATCTCGCTGACCGTCAACAGCACGCCCGAGCTCAACGAAGACGCCCGCGAGATCGTCGTCGAGCCCATCGGCAACGAAACCGCCCTCCGCTACCGGGCCTGGGTCGAGGACAACCGGGCCAACGTGGAAGCCGCCACCAGCGGCCGCGTCGGCTACATCCACGTGCCCGACACCGGCATCAACGGCCAGAACGAGCTCTTCCGCCAGTTCTACGGCCAGATGCACAAGCCCGCGCTCATCATCGACGAGCGCTGGAACGGCGGCGGTCAGGTGCCCACTCGTTTCATCGAGCTGCTCAACCGGCCGCGGGTGAACTACTTCGCACGCCGCCACGGCAAGGACACCCCCTGGCCGCCAGATTCCCATCAGGGCCCCAAGGCCATGCTCGCCAACGGCCCGGCGGGGTCGGGCGGCGACGCCTTCCCGTGGTTCTTTAAGAAGATGAACCTCGGCCCGGTCATCGGCACCCGCACCTGGGGCGGCCTCGTCGGCATCGGTGGCGTCCCGCCGCTCATCGACGGCGGCTACACGGCCGTGCCCAACTGGGCCTTCTACGAGACCGACGGCACCTGGGGCGTCGAAGGTCACGGCGTCGATCCCGACATCGAAGTCATCCCCGACCCCGCCAAGATGTGGAACGGCGGCGACCCCCAGATCGATGCGGCGATCCAGTACCTCGAGCGCGAGCTCGAACGCAACCCGTACCGCAAGCCAGACCGCCCGGCCTACCCCGATCGTTCCGGCTTCGGCCTGCCCGAGGCGGACAAGTAAGGCCCGGCCCGTGGCCGATGACGGCGCTGATTTCTCGGCGGAGGATGCAATCGCGCCCGCCGCCGGGCGTTCAGCCGGCGATATGGAAAACCGCCGGCTGTTTCTTTGCGCTTACCGTTCCGCTCCTGCGTCTGGACGCGCCCGCGCCTTCACGCTCGTCGAGTTGCTGGTGGTCATCGCGATCATCGCGGTGCTCATCGGCCTGCTCCTGCCGGCGCTGCCGCGCGTGTACGACGCGGCCCAGAAGACCCGCTGCGCCGCCAACCTCCGCGGCATCGGTCAGGCCTTTCAGCTCTACACCGACGACAACCGCGAGACCTACCCCGTCGCCCGCTACATGCCCGAGCCCTGGCTCTGGCCACCCAGCAACACCGACCCCGCGCTCAACGTCCCGCTCGCGCCCTACTTCGAGCTCGAAACGCCGGCGTACACCTGCCCGGGCGACAAGATCGTCAGCCGCACCGAGTACATAGACGCCGACGGGGTGACTCGGACCACCGGCATGTCGTACACCTACATCGTCGCTTTCTCCGGCGTGCGCTTCGAAGACACCTTCTTTGCCCGTCGCCTCAATTTCAGCCGTTCGGAGACGCCCGTTCTCCACGACTTCGACGGCGGGACGTTTGAGAAACAGTCCGGCGAGACCGTCACCGTTAACTTTTTCCACAACGAACGCAACTTCCTCTTCGCCGACGGCCGCGTCGACCGCTACGACGATGTCACCGCGCCCGAAAGCAACTGAGCCACTCCCGGGAGAATGAACCATGCCCGAACGCATCGACCTCGACGCCGCCGTCGCCCCCTCACGCAGGCCCATCGACGCGGGCTGGTCCAAACGCCGCAAGACGCTTGTCGGCGTGGCCGCCGGCGCGGTCGCGGTCATCGCGCTGGGCGCCGGCGTCTGGCTCCTGCTCGACCGCCGGCCGCCGCCGCTGCCGACGACGATGACCGAAGCCGTGGCCGTGCTAAACTCGCCGAAATTTGAGCGGCTCTCGCCCGAGCGTCGCAATCAATACACCGCCGAGGCCCGCCGCCTGCTGAGCGAACTGCCCGAAGAAGAACGCCGAGCGATGCGCGGCGACGAAGACACCCGCGACGCCATGCGGGCGCTCTTTCAGCAGACATTCGAGGAGGTCGTCCTCCGCTACGCCCGCGGCGAAGACATGGAAGACGTCCGCAATGACATGGGCCTCCCCGGCCGCGGCATGCGCCCGGGCGGACGCCCCGGCGGCGACCGCAACGGCGAAGGCCGAAACGGTGGGGGCGGCGAGGGACGCCCCGGCGGCGAGCGAGGCGACGGGGAGCGGCCCAGCCGCGAAGACCGAGCCGCACGCATGCGCTCCCGCATGGCCAACTTCTTCCAGGAAGGCAACGCCCAACTCGGCGCCCTGCGAGGCGCCATGATGCGGCAGATGCGCCAGCAACGCGAGCAATCCGGCGGCGGCCAGAGCCGCAGCTAGACCCTCCTTCAGGCCTTCCTCAAACCCCGCCCGAGGCCTCCCCGGAACCCCAAGGCCCACCCAGACGAACACACTCAAGACCGCCGCGTCGCTCGGCGTGCGCGGTCGTGACCGACGTTCCCGCCCCGGGTATTCTCTGCCAAGACACACTTCTGGGGCCCACCAACCGGAGACGCGCATGACGCGACCCGCCGATCCCCGCCGGCCACTCCGCCGAGCGCGCCGCAAGGCCAAGCTCGCCGGCCAGGCCCACGGGACGCCAGACACGCAGGCGATCCAACTCGAAACGCTCGAGCAGCGCCTCGTTCTGGCCGCCGACATCGCCTCGGTGGGTCTCGTGCGCGATGGCTCAGACTGGAACGTCTTCGCCTCCGAAGTCGCCCTCGACGACGATGACCTCGTCACCGAATCCAGCACCGTCTTCGGCGGCAACCTCGGACCGACCGACCCCATCGCCGGCCCGCTCGTCGGCGTCGAACGCCTCGCCGGCGGCCGATTCGACACCACCTTCGAAGGCGACCTGGTCGACAACGAAGACCCCGACGCCTTCGCCGGCTTCGACAACGAAACCGGCGGCCAGTTCCTCGCCATCGACGGCTACCCCAACGGCTTCTTCGCAGGACTCGACACCGAATCTTCCACCGACGCGACAACATCCCTCGCCATCGAGCGCTTCAACCAGCCCGCCAGTCCCGCGCTGCAAGGCCAGTGGCTCGTGCAGATGGCCCGCGTCGATGTCGCGACCGACCGCGTCGACATCCTCAGCGGTCAGGGCACCTTCGGCGGGCAGTTCTTCGTGCTCGTGCTCACCGGCGCGGGCGCCGTCTCGCCCTTTATCTCTTCGCTCGAGTACAGCCAGTTCGACGAGAACGGCGGCGCCGCCAGCCTCGACGGCTTCACGCGCCTCTACCTCAACCGCGACGCGTCCGTCATGCTCGGCGTCGACCTCAACCAGACCGACGGCTCCGTCTGGATCCTCTCCGCCGTGCGCACCACCGCGCAGTTCACCGCCGAAGACATCGCCGGCGACTACCGCATCGCCGGCCTCGCGCCCACACCCTCACTGCAGTCTTCGCTCGGTGACAGCGACACCGTCGCGCCGCTCTACCTCGAACTCACCGCGGCCGGCCAGTTCCGCATGAGCTCGCTCTTTGACGATGATCGCGGCGACGGCCCGACGCTGCTCGCCGGCGACTTCGCAATCGAACAGTCCACGCTCACGCTCAACGACACCGACCGCGGCGTCGAGATCTCCTTCCTCATCGCCGACAACGGCTCCACGCTCCAAGCCACCGAGCTCCGCTTCGAAGCATCCGGAACCGAAGACCGCCTCTTCGCGCTCGGGTCACTCGTCACCTCTGCCCTCCCGCCGAACCCCGCCAACCCGGGTCCGCCGCAGCCGCCGCTCGGCCCGATCTCGCTCACCGAAGTCCGACTCAGCGACAGCGGCCGACCCGAGGCGTTCGAGTTCGACGAGGGCGGCCGATGGCGCACCGTCGATCTCATCACCCGGGCCGGCGGCGTCGAGCCACCGCCCGAAGAGGCCGCGTTTGCCGTCGAGAGCTGGATCGACCCGCGCGCGACGGCGTCACGTACGCGGCCGCCGCGTTCCCCTCGGCCGTCCTGCTCTACCGCCGCGGCGAGGACGACATCTGGGTCGCCCGCGACCTGGCTGACGAAACCTCGGGCTCGCCCATCGTCAGCGGTCTGACGCAGTTCAATGACCTCGAAGGCGACACCTACCTCGCCGGACTCGACGCCGCAGGCGAACTCGTCCTCTACCAGTCCGGCGCCGTCTTCCCGCAGGGCCCCGAGCTCGTCTTCAGCTTCCGCAACCTGACGACCCAAGAACTCGAACCCCGCGGCCAAGCCGTCCCGGCGTTCACCGGCGAGCTCATCAGCTACGTCACCACCTGGAACGCCCTCACCATCGCCGGCCTCGACGCCAACGGCGATGTCTTCGGCGTGTGGAGCCCGCCCGGCTCGGACGCGTGGAACAGCTCCAACCTCTCCGACATCACCGGCGCCGAGCCGCTCGCCGGCGGGCTCACGGCTTTCCTCACCGACTGGGGCGGCATCAACATCGCAGGGCTCAACGATGCCGGCGAGATCGTCGTCTCGTGGTGGGTGCCCAGCTTCGGCGGCGAATGGCGCCAGGCCAACCTGACCACCGCGTTCGACGGCCCGACACTCACCGCCAACAGCATCACCAGCTTCGTCGCGCCGTGGGGCGCGCTCAACGTCGCGGGCATCGACGACGACGGCGAACTGGCTGTCTACTGGTGGGCGCCCGGCCTGACCGACTGGCAGACCGCCAACCTCACCGCCAGCCAGCCGCTCACCGAGCCCAGGCCCGACGCGCCGCTGCAGACCAACGTCACCGAAGACGGCAACCTCAACATCTTCGGTTCGAGCGATCGAGATGACTTCGTCCGGGTGTCTTGGAGTCCCGACCAACCTGTCTGGGCCCTCGAAGACCTCTCAGAAGCCGCCGTTCCCGGCTGAGCTTGTTCACTGTAAAATGTGGTCTTGCCTGCTCCCTCTCCCGTTGGGGGAGAGGGCCGGGGTGAGGGGTCTCGGACCAGAGTTCAACCCGCCTCGTGCCGCATCCGATCATCGATGCCGTACGTCTTCATCTTCTTGTACAGCGTCGTCCGGTTGATCCCGAGCTGCTCGGCCGTGTCTTGGCGGTTCCACCCGTTCGCGTCGAGCGCCTTCAGCAAGATCCGCCGTTCCGGTTCGCGCAGCGCGTCGGCCAGCGTCATCGGCGTCCAGACTTCGTCTTGGTCAGCGCCCAGATCCGCCCGTACGCCGTGCATCGCGTCCAGCAGGGCGTCCCCGCGCTCGCCGCGCACCGTCTCGGGCAGGTCGCCCGCGCGGATCTCATCCCCCCGGCAGAGCACGACCGCGCGCTCCACGATGTTCTGAAGCTCGCGCACGTTGCCCGGATACGGGTACCGCCGCAGCAGGTCCATCGCACCCGCGTCGAACCCGGCGATCGGCTTGCCGAGCTCGTCGCGGTACACACCCAGGAAATGCTCAGCCAGCGTCGGGATATCGCCCACGCGCTCCCGCAGCGGCGGGCACTCCACTTTCACCACGTTGATCCGGTAGTACAAGTCCTGGCGGAACCGTCCGTCCGCGACGAGGTCTTCCAGGGGCTGGTTCGACGCAAGGATCACCCGCACGTCCACCTCAACGGTTTCCGTCGAGCCCACGGGCTCGAACCGCCGTTCCTGCAGCACACGCAGCAGCTTGAGCTGCATCCCGGGCGAGGCCGAGTTGATCTCATCGAGGAACAGCGTCCCGCCGTCCGCGGCAAGGAACCGCCCGACCTTGTCCGCGTGCGCGCCCGTGAACGCGCCGCGCACGTGGCCGAAAAGCTCCGATTCCAGCAACGTCTCGGGGATCGAGCCGCACGAAACCTCGACAAACGCCCCGCCCTTGCGCGGCGAATGCTCATGGATCGCGCGGGCGATCAGGCTCTTGCCCACGCCCGACTCGCCCGTCATCAGCACCGTGGTGCGCGAGGGCGCGACCGCCTCGATCAACTCGTAGATCCGGCGCATCCGGTGATCGCGCCCGACGATGGAGCCCAAGCCGTAGCGATCGCTGAGCTGGGCGCGCAGCGTCTGGTTCTCGGCCATCACCGTCTGCTGCCGCAGCGCCCGCTCGAGCGCCACGCCGAGTTCTTCGTCCACGATCGGCTTGGTCAAGTAATCGACCGCGCCGCGCCGAAGGGCTTCGATCGCCGACTCGATCGTGCCGTAGCCCGTGAGCATGACGACCGCCACGCCCTCGTGTCGCTCGCGGATCGCCCCGAGCAGTTCCAGCCCGTTCATTCCGGGCATCGAGACATCGCTCAGCACCACCTGGAAAGGCCGCGGCGCCCGGCCGGGGCCGTCCGCTTCCTGCTCGCCCGCCGCCAGGATCGACAACGCCTCTTCGCCCGAAGCCGCTGTCGCCGTCTCGAACCCTTCCTCGGCCAGATGATCCGCCAGCGATTCGGCCACGATCGGGTCGTCGTCTACGACCAGCAGCCGCACCGGCACCGTGTTGTCGGCGCCCGCGTTCGAGCCGGTTCGGCCGCCGACCGAAAGACCTTCAGAAGTGCTCAAGGTTCGGCCCTCCCCATCGGCGCGTGCCGACCGCTCGGCGGCCGATACACCGTCCGCAGCACCGCGCCCGGTCGCGGCTGCCCCGTGCGCTCAGGCCTGGGCAGCAACTCGATCGCCCCGCCCAGTTCCAGCACGATCGACCGCGACAACGCGAGGCCGATGCCCATGCCGTCCGGCTTGGTCGTGTACCCGTGTTCAAACAGCCGAACCGCCGGCGCCTCGGCCGGCAAGCCCACGCCGTCGTCGATGATCTCGATCACCACGCGGTCCGACTCGCCGAATGCCGCGCCGGAGACTCGCCGCGCGCGCACCTCGATGCTGCCCGCCGCATCGAGCGGTTCCTTGCTTGAACTGCTCGGCGCCGAGAGCACTGCCTCGAGCGCGTTGTGCAGCCCATTCAGCACGATCGGGTAGATCGGCCCCGCCTCCAGGGCGCCCGCGTCGTCGTCGAGTTCGATCGACAGCGACACGTTGCCGTCCTCCGCCCGCGGCCGGATCACCTCCACCGCGTGCCCGATCGCTTCGCACAGCGTGATCGGCGACCGCGGCCCGAGCAGCGACGAACCGATCGCCGAGACCGCCGGCTTCATCGAGGCCGCCACCAGATCCGCCATCCGTCCGAGGGATGTCTGCACGGTCTCGATCCGCCGCAGCGCTTCGGACAGCTCATCCGCTTCGGTGGCGTCGGACCGGTTCATCGCCCGCCGCGCGAGTTCCAGCGTCCTGAGAGAGCCATCGAGCAGGTTCGCCATCTCATGCGTCAAGACGGCCAGCCGATCAAGCACGTACGGCGCGTCCGCCCCGTCCGGCGTCTCGCCCGGTGACCCAGGCCCACGCCGCAACGGGTTCGACGGGTTCTGTTCGGAATCTGAAGAGTCGTACGGTGGCGTCATCGCAACGCCATATCGGCGTTTTCCGCTGCGCAATCAAGCTGACGTTGCCCAGACGAAACATCTTCTTGCTTCTTTGCGCCCGCGCCGGGTTGCCGCCGCGCAACATCAGCCAAACTATCGCCCGATAATCACGCGCCCAACCCCGCAATCGGTGGCTCAACACCCAGAGTTCCACACCGGTGCTCGACACCGACAGCATTCACCAACGATCTTCCCGCCGAACGCCGTCTCCTACTGCCCGAGCGCTTCCGCATCGCGATCCGAGAGCATCCCACCGTCGGAGCGTTCGCGCACCGTGCCGTCCCGCTTCCAAGATCGCTCGCACCGCGGCTCCGACCGGAGATCGTGCACGCGCACGTCGGTCGCCTGTTCGTCCACCGAAACCCGAGAGACACCAAGCAGGTCAGCCAGGTCGACCGCGTCGAACGCCGCGCTGTGCTCCTGCCACGACGGCAGCGTCACGCCCGCATCCAGCGGGTTGTCGAGTTCGTGCGTCGAGCGGAACGCCTCGATCGCCCGGAGGGCCTCGTGCCGGCAATCCATCATCGCCGCCCAGCGCGCGTCGGCCGTGGCGCCTGTCGCGCCCGGGAACTCGGCCGCGTGCACGCACGTGTCGTGGTCCTTTGGATCTACTTTGCGAAGCGCCCGGAACGCCTCGTCCGCCGTGTGCGGCAGCAGCGGCGCCATCAGCCGCGCAAGCCCGTCCGTGATCGCCCACATCGCGGTCTGCGTCTGCCGCCGCCGCGCCGAGTCCGGCCGATCGCAGTACAGCCGGTCCTTCACCGCGGCCAGGTACGTCGCGCTCAGCGTGTCGTTGCAGAAGTCATAGATCGCACGCCGAGCATTCTGAAACTCGTACCGCTCGAACGCCTGCACGACCCGCTCGCGCGTCGCGTCAAACGACCCCAGCGCCCAGGCGTCGATCGACGTCGCAGCGAGCGAGTCCGCCGCAACGCCGTCGCGCTCCATGTCGAAGTCATCGAGATTCGACAGCAGGAACCGCAGTGTGTTCCGCACCTTGCGGTACGACTCGCCCGACAGATCGAACAGTTCTGTGTCCGTCTTCACGTCGTGCTCGTACGGCGTCGAGGCGACCCACCATCGCAAGACGTCCGCGCCGTAGGTCTGGAACAGATCCTCGATCGTGTGGCCCTTGCTCTTTGAGAGCTTGTGCCCTTCGCGATCCACGCAGAAGCCGTGCGTCAGCACCGCCTTGTACGGCGCCGAACCCATCACACCCAGCGAGGGCAGCAGCGACGTCTGGAACCAGCCGCGGTGCTGGTCCGAGCCCTCCAGGTACAACTCGACCGGGAAGTCGGCGCCGCCCGAACGCTCGCGCATCACCGCGTTCCAGGACGACCCCGACTCGAACCAGACGTCCAGGATGTCCTTGCCCTTCGTCAGCGTTTCCAGGTCCAGCCCGGCCGGCGCGTCGGGGTCGGCCGACGCGTCGTAGTGCGACAGCAACTCGGTCGGCGTGCCCGTCAGCCACAGGTCCGAGCCCTTCTCGCGCACCGCCTGAGCGACCGCGCGCACCGAGGCGGCCGTCATCAGCACACCGCCGTCCGGCATGAAGAACGCCGGGATCGGCAGACCCCACGCGCGCTGCCGGCTGATGCACCAGTCCGGCCGAGACTCGAGCATCCCGCGCATCCGGTTCTGGCCCCACTCGGGCAGGAACCGGATCCCGCCGTCTGCCGCCGAGAGCGCCATCGCGCGCAGCGACGTCCCCTCACGCTTCGTCGGCGTGTCCACACCCACGAACCACTGCTCGGTGCAACGGAAGATCACCGGCGTCTTCGAGCGCCAGTCGTGCGGGTACGAGTGATCGAACTTGTGCGCAAAGAACAGATGCCCGCTGTCCTCCAGCCGCCGAGCGATGTCGTCGTTCGCCTCGAAGATGTTCCGGCCTGCCAGACCCTCCGGCACGGTCTGGTCGTACGTCCCGTCGGCCAGCACCGGGCAATAGATCGGCAGCCCTTCGCGCAGGCCCGTCTGGTAGTCCTCCACGCCGTGCCCCGGCGCCGTGTGGACCAGCCCTGTGCCGTCTTCCAGTGTCACGTAGTCCGCCGCGAGCACCGTGTAGACCTTCTCCTCGTCGCCCGCCTGCGCGAGCTCAAAGCTCGGCAACCCCTGACGCAACGGGGACCGGTACCGCAGGCCGAGCAACGCCGAGCCCGGCGCCGTCGCAAGGACTTCGACGTCCTCGCTCTTGCCCATCTTCGTGACCTGTTCGACGAGCGCCTCGGCCAACACACTGATCGCGCCGTCCAAACGCACCAGCGCGTACGTAAACTTCTCGTTCACCGCCACCGCCAGGTTCGCCGGCAGCGTCCAAGGCGTCGTCGTCCAGATCATCAGCGAAGGCCGGGCTTCCGGCGCGTCGTCTCCGTTCAATCCGAACGCCCTGTACACGGCCGCCGCGTCTTCGCACTCGAAGTCCACGTACACCGACAGGTCCGTGCGGTCCTGATACTCGAGTTCCGCATCGGCGAGCGCCGTTTCATTGGCGACCGACCAGTGCACGGGCTTGAGCGCACGGAACACCAGCCCCTGCTCGACCAACCCCGCCAGCACCTCCAGCGTCGCGCCTTCGTACGCCGGGTGCAGCGTCAGGTACGGTTCGTCGTAGTCCGCCATCGTCAGCAAACGCTGCATCTGCCCGGACTGAAGCTTCACCTGCGAGTGCGCGTACTTCTCGCATTCGCGCCGCACGGCCAGCCGATACGTCTCTTCGGGCAGCTCGCGCAGCTTGTCCGCCTTGCCCGACGCTTCGAGGTCCTGCATCACGCGGTGCTCGATCGGAAGGCCGTGGCAGTCCCACCCCGGCACGTACGGCACGTTCATCCCCATCATCCCGCGCGAGCGGACGACGAAGTCCTTGAGACACTTGTTCATCAAGTGCCCCATGTGCAGCGGGCCGTTGGCGTACGGCGGGCCGTCGTGGAACACAAATCGCTCGCGGTCCGCCCGCTCACGCCGCAGCCGCGCGTACAGCCCCGAGCCCTTCCATCGCTTCAGCGAGGCGGGCTCGTTCTGCACCAGATTCGCGCGCATTGGGAACGAGGTCTTGGGCAGGTTCAGCGTCTTGCGGTAGGGCGACTTATCGCCTTTCGGCTTGCCCGGTCCGGGCTTGCTTGACTCGGGCTTGGGGTCCGACGCGGGGCGTTCGCCTGTCTGCTGGCTCATGGCAATCAATCTCCGACGACGCCCGCTCGGCGTCCGTCCGCTCGGCGTCCGTCCGCTCGCGTTCGGCTGGCTCAGGCCAAGCCGAAACGGGCCTTCACTCTCAAGCAATCTCAAACAAAGAGCCCGATCCAAGGCCCCATCGGCGGCAGTCTCGGCGGGATGGTATGGGCCCCATCGGCCGGAGCACCCCCGGAGCACCCAACGTGGGACAGTCCGGGGCCTCGGCGGGATGGGAGGTCTCAAAGAATGGGGTGGGCTCGGAGGGCAACGCCCCGCGGCAGGAGGATCGTCAGCCGCAGATCCACCAACGGAACGCGCAGCCGATCAGCCCGCAGCGGGGCCGCGTAATTCGCTCGGTCTGGGTTCGTGGCAATGCCGCCCGATGCAAGCCGAAGGCTAGGCATCGTCGGCCAGCCCGGGCTCGCCCCGGGCCGAGGTTTGGCTCAGGCGATCTCGAAAATCGCCTGCGTCCGCAGCACCAGCCCTCCGTTGGCGATGAGGTGGAACGCCTGCATGTGGGCTTCGCCACTGAGCGTCTGGAGGTCGATCACCGAGAGGTTCCGCCCGTGGTCGTCCGTCCAGCGGTGGGCGAGCGAGTCATTGGCCCGCGCGTGGTCGTCCATCTCATCGTACGTCGCGATGTACAGGTTCTCGCTGAGCGATTCGGTCTGCACCGTGGAAAGGTAGGTGACACCCTGCTCATTGAACCGATGTTCGTAGTCCCGCTCGCCCGCGCAGTACTCGGCGTTGATGACGCCGTGCGTCGGCAGGCTGGTCTCGCGGGCGGTGACGAGTTCGCTCATGCAGTGGCCCATCTTGCCAAAGCGGAGCATGTGCGACCCGGGCATCACCCAGGTCTCGAGCTCGTAGTCGCCGCTCGTCAACGCACGCCGGCCCGTCAGGTCGAACAGCTCTGGATGCAGAGCCCGGCTGTAGAGGATGATCTGGTAGTGCTGAAGAGACGTCGATTTAGCAGAGGTGGTCATGTGCGGTTCCCGTGGTCTGGCGGGTGCTCGCCGGGGTTCGGGCTTCGGATGAAGGGGTCCGAAAACCAGCCGCGAACGAGTGACGACAAACATAGACACTCGGAGTCGAATCTCACACCTTCAAAGCGAAACAGACGGAAACGGTGTGGATTGTCCTCTACCCAGTTTCACCTATATAGTGGTTGCGTGACCAGGAGTCCACGATACATTGGGGTCTAGGGGCAAGAAATCTGTATAGACAGGCAAAATCACAAACC
>JBCBZM010000130.1:0-6429 GCA_039815345.1 Planctomycetota bacterium
TGATGTTCGAGGGCGCGCCCAACTTCCCGGCCGAGGACCGGTTTTGGGATATCGTCGAGCGGCACAAGGTCACGCATTTCTACACCGCGCCCACGGCCATCCGCGCCTTCATGAAGTGGGGCGAAGAGCACCCCAAGAAGCACGACCTGACGTCCTTGCAGGTCCTCGGCACCGTCGGCGAACCGATCAACCCCGAGGCGTGGATGTGGTACCGCAACACCATCGGGCGTGGGGTGTGCCCCATCGTCGATACCTGGTGGCAGACCGAAACCGGCGGGCACATGCTCACGCCCCTGCCCGGTGTCACGCCGACCAAGCCGGGCTCGTGCACGCTGCCCATGTTCGGCGTCGATGCGGCGATCTGCGACGAAACCGGCGCCGAGATCACGCAGGGCGGCGGGCTGCTCGCCATCCGCAAGCCCTGGCCCGGCATGCTCCGCGGCGTGCATGGCGACCGGGATCGCTTTATCGAGACCTACTGGAACAAGTTCGACGTCGACGGCGCCATCGCAAGCAAGGGCGCCAGCCCGTACTACTTCCCCGGCGACGGCGCCCACCGCGACGAAGACGGCTACTTCTGGATCCTCGGCCGAGTCGACGACGTCATCAACGTCTCCGGCCATCGCCTCGGCACGATGGAGGTCGAGTCGGCGCTGGTTAGCCACGCGAGCGTGGTCGAGGCGGCGGTCGTCGGCATGCCGCACGAGATCAAGGGCCAGGGCATCGCCGCCTTCTGCACCCTCGCCCCCGGAAATGAACCGACCGACGACCTGCGTAAGAGCCTCACCGGCCACGTATCCCAAGCCATCGGCGCCATCGCCAAGCCCGATCAGATCCGCTTCACCGACGCCCTGCCCAAGACCCGCTCGGGCAAGATCATGCGGCGGCTGCTGAGGTCGATCGCCGCGGGTGAGGAGGGCACGGGGCAGGACACGTCGACGCTAGAGGATTTCAGTGTGCTGGCGCGGTTGCGGGAGAGTGGGGAGGGGTGAACGGGCTACTTTGTCGTGTTCGCGGGCGATCCCAGTGCGAATCCTGCCGAGGTGCGTATTGCCTCAGAGTGTTGAAACAAGTCAGTTGGTCCATTGACAACTAGGCGAGTTTCGATTTTCTTGGCGTCAAACACGCCAACGTATTTTCTGCGCCCATTAAACCACAGCCGGCAGATCGGCTTGCGATTGTTGTCGTCGAGGTTAATTCCAAAGTACGAACGAACATCCCGTGGGACGATTCGGTCAGGCTCGACCGTTCCGTGCAAGATCGCCTTTATGGCATAGAGGCCCTCAAGTTCCTCGGCCGTGGTTTCAAGATCGGATTCGGTCGACTCGGCATCGGTTTGTTCTTGCTCGGTTGCGCTTTCGTCTGACGTATTGGCGTCAAGCGCTGAGCGGAGTCTCGCATCGACGGACTCTGTGATGTGCGAACGCATCGCGGTACGGACAATCTCACGAAAGCGCTCCACAGCTTGCTGAGTGAACCGGCCCGCGTAGACATCGTCCACAAACAACCGGACAAGCGCATCAGACGGGCTGCTCAACTCCGAAGCAAAGCGATATCGCACCTTGGAGATGTATTGCAAGTCTTCCGCTGAAGCCAAAAGACCTTCAAGATCAAAGCCGGTCTTTGTCAGCTTGGCTACCTGTTTCGCTGCGCCAACTTTCGGATTCACGATGTTGAGTGAGAGAAATGGATCGTCGTCAAGTTTATTCGGAGCTGCGATATCTGAATAAAATCGATAATCAATACCATCCGTTAGAATAGCAATGCGTGCATCTGTGACGCTGAAGTAGCGATACAACTGCGAGCTGTACCGATCTAGCTTCGCCCCGTGCGGCTTACACTCGATCAAAATGGCCGGCTTGCCTTCGCGGCACACTGCGTAGTCGACCTTTTCGCCACGCTTGATGCCGACATCCGCTGTGAACTCAGGGATCACTTCGGAGGGATCAAAGATGTCGTATCCAAGTTCTTGTAGAAATGGGAGTACAAGTGCAGTCTTTGTGGCCTCTTCGGTCTCGACATGGGCAACAAGCTGCACCGCACGCTCGCCGAGCTTCTGTAGTTTGTTGAGAAGATCCATGTGCCAGCTCCACGCGTTGCATCTGTTTCCGAATCAATCGCCATTGTAGCGAATGCGCAAGGTAGCTGATCGGGTGTCGTTGCGTAGCACGCAAAGAGCGTAAGGCCACGTTTTGTGTTGTCACCGCCCCGTCATCGCCTTGTTTTGCTCAGACCACAGCGTCCTGGTAGACCAGCGTCAGGACCCTTGAGCCCCCGAACCCTCCGCGATACCTTCGCTTCGTCGCGCGAGGCAACGCGCAAGGGAGGACAGTGCCGATGAGCGATCCGTTGGAAGACTGGGCGTATCGGCGTCCGGGCACGATCAGCGGGGAGCTTGCCCGGCAGAACGACGAGTTCTGGCGCGAGCGCGAGCGGCAGCAAAGGCAGTCCGCCCCGCGGCCGGGGTACGTGCGTCAGGCGCCCGCGCGCAAGCCCAAGAAGCCGCGCGAGCCGTTGGCCAGTGAGGTCTGGCTCAAGAAGTTTGTGGATCGCGTGGACGCCCGCCTCGAAGCGCTCATGCTCAAGGTGCCGTGGTGGGGCTGGATCGCGGCCGGGGCGGTGATCGCGCTGCCGATGCTGATCCTGCTGCTCGTGCGTCAACGGCCGCCGACCATCATCGTGGGTTTCACGGCGTTCTGCTGGTTCCTGCCGTTCGGGTTGGCCTGGGCGGTGCGCATCATCGTCAACCTGACGCTGCTGGCGACCGGCTACGTCATCATCGGGCTTACCTGCCTGCTGATCTGCGCGACGGTGCTCGGTGTCGCCGGGGGGCTGCTGATGTTGGTCGGCTGGATCATCTCGCTATTCTGATGCCGATGCGGCATGAACCGGGGGTATCGACGGAGCAGTGCGTTTGAAAGCGACCAAGGCGCCGGTACCCGAATCGGTCGCGGCGCCCCGGCGGCGATTCGTCCTCCTGCCCATCGCCATCTACGGCGTCACGCTCGCGCTCATCGTGTTGCTCTGGTGGATCGGCGCGGTTCGGCATGACAACCCGGGCCGCTACTTCGGCGAGGGGCGGCCCGGCACGACGGCGACGGTGCTCGCGTTCCTGCTCGCCGGTATCGTCGCGGGGCAGACGTGGTGGGACCTGCGGCCGAGACGCTTCGCGTGGTTCTGGCTCGTCGCGTCGCTCGGGTTCATCGGGCTGGCGATCGACGATCAGTTCAAGGTGCACGAGGCGATCGGCGACTGGATCACCGAAACGACCAAGCTCCAAGGGCCGACCGACCACGTGGACGACATCGTGGTGCTGTTTTACGCGCCGATCGCGGGGCTGGTCGCGTTGCCGTTCTGCCGGTTGCTGTTGCGTTTGCGCGGGATGATCGTGTATCTGGGCGTCGGCTTTGTGTGCTTCATGGTCATGGCGCTGTGGGATATGCGACTCGAGGAGGAGTACGACTACGACCCGTACGCGATGGAGGAGTCGTTCAAGCTGCTGAGCGCGGTGAGCATCGCGGTGGCGATGATGTCGGCGCGGTCCGCGCTCGGCGTGTGGGGGCCGAACAAGGCGTACGCGTTCGACGAACTGCGCACAAAGCGGGCTACACCGCCAGACCCTTGAGCAGCAGCCCGACGAAGTAGGCGAGCACCGCCGCGATGCCGCCGACCAACAGCGTGTCGAGCCCCCCTTTGATCCACGATTCATCGACGAACCGGCTCTTGGTGGCGCCGATGACGAAGAAGGCCAACGCCGTCGCGGCGGTGCTGACCGCAAACGCCGGGTTCGGGCCGATCGTGCCGACCGCCTCGAACACAAACGGCACGAGCGGCACGGCGCCGATGGCGATGAACGCGACCAGCGTCATGGTCGCGGCCTTGGTCGCGTCGCGCCGGTCGAGGCTCAGCCCGTGTTCCTCGGTCAGCATGAACTCGATCCAGCGTTCCTTCTTCGCGGTGATCGCGTCCACGGCGCCGTCGAGCGTGTCGCCCTCGAAGCCCTTGGCCTTGAAGATCTCCCGCACCTCGGCACGCTCGCCGTCGGGGTGGTGCTCGATCTCTTCGGCCTCGAACCGACGCAGCCGATCGCGGCGTTGATTCTCCGCCCGCGTGCCCTGAAAGTTGCCGGCCGCCATGCTGAAGCCGTCACCGATCAGGTTCGCCGCGCCGAGCACAAGAATGATCGCCGGGCTCAGGTCCGCGCCTTTAACGCTGGAGACCACGGCGAACGTGGTGACGGCGCCGTCGATCCCGCCGTAGACGAAGTCGGAGAGATAGCTGGTGCGTTCACGCCGGAGGATGCGCTCGCGGATGCCGGCGGGTTCGTGGTCGTGACGCTCGGGTTGTTGGCGTTCGGGCATATGCGGAGCGTACGAACTACCGCAGGGTGCTACCGGGCGGGGGCGTACTTAAGGATGCACCGCACCGCCGCCACGCCGTCGCGCCACGTGATCTTCTTTCCCTCGGCGTACCCGCGCGGGTCGTATGAAACAGGGACCTCCATCACCCGCACGGGACGCTCCGTCGCGTTGGTCGGCAGGGTCATGGCGGCGAGCCGCGCGACGATCTCGGGTTCCAAGCCGAAGCGTCGCTCGCGGATCTCCAGCCGTTCGAGCACGGCTCGGCTGAACGCTTTGGTGCAGCATTCCATGTCCGTCAGTGACAGGCCGGTCGTAAGGTTGGACAGCGCGGTGAGCAATCGGTTCGCGGCCTGCCGCTCGAACGCCCAGCCGCGCACCAGCCCGGCGGGCCCTTCGGTGCGCCTTGCCGCGAAGCGCGAGCCGATGACCGCGTCGGCCCGGCCTTCGATGATCGGGCGCACGGCCGACGCGTGGTCGCGCGGGTCGTACTCGAAATCCGCATCGTGGATGAGCGCGACATCGGCGTCGAGTTCCAACGCGGTCCGCAGCCCTTCGGCTACGGCCGAGCCCTTGCCGCCGTTGGTGTGCAGCAGCTTGGCGGCGATATCCGGCCGGGCGCCCAACCCCTCGACGATCTCCCGGCTGCCGTCGGTCGAGGCGTCATCAACCAGCACCAGCGTGCGGGCCATCACGCGGCCCTGCGCGTCGGTGGGCGGAGGCACGGCGTCGATCCGCGCGATCACCTCGGCCAGCGTGGCGCGCTCGTTGAACACCGGGATGATGACCGCAAGACGCACGGGCCCACGGTAGGCGATCACGCTTCGTCCGCCGAAACACCGCCCGCCGCCAGCACCCGCCGCTGGGCGCTGCCGAGCGCGAGCGACCCGAACGCGCCGGGCCCGGCCCACCGCCGCTCACCCACCGCCGAGAGCTCGGCGGTCAGCGGCGAACGCGCCTCGGCACGCCACACACGGAAGCGCACGTCCCGGTGCGTCGTACGGAACTCGGTCTCGCCGGCCCGGGTGAGTTCGATCGTGTGGTCGCCGTCGTCCAGCAGGTGCTTGCGCATACCTGCGACGGTGACGGGCTTCTCGCTGTCAACCGTCGGCGCCTGCCAGAGCCCGCCCCACAGGCCGCCGCTGGGCCCCGCCGAAGGTCGGCGTTCGAGCAGCACGCGCCCGCGGCCGTCGGTCACCACCGCGGCGCCGGCGTGCAGGATCGAGCGTTTGGCGCGGGCCTTGGGCCGCGGGATCTCGCGCTGTCGGCCTTCACGCCGCGCGACGCACTCCGTGCGCACGGGGCATGTGGCGCAATCGGGCTCGCCCGGCGTGCAGACCGTCGCGCCCAACTCCATCAGCCCCTCGTTGAAGGCGGCGATGCGATCGGCGCCGGCCGCGTCGGCGAGCGATTCGGCGCGGGACCAGGCCCAGCGGGCCGTATCGGCGGCGCCGTGGGCGAGGTCTTGGCCCTCCAGCCGGACGAGCACGCGGGCGATGTTGCCGTCCACGATCGGTGTGCGCACGTGTCCGGCGATCGAGGCGACCGCGCCCGCCGTGTACCGGCCGACGCCGGGCAGCTCGGCCAGCGCGGCCGGATCGGTCGGGGTGACACCGTTATGGCGCCCAACGATCGCCCGGGCCGCGGCGTGCAGCGATCGCGCCCGGCGGTAGTACCCAAGCCCCGACCAGAGCGCCAGCACCTCGCGCTCGTCCGCCTCGGCCATTGCTGCGGGCGTCGGGAAGCGCTCCATGAACGGCCCGAACCGCTCGGCGACGCGGGCGATCTGCGTCTGCTGGGCCATGATCTCGCTAACCAGCGAAGCCCACGGCTCGCGCGGCTCGGTCCGCCAGGGCAGCGGGCGTGCGTGGGCGGCAAACCAAGCGCAGACCCCGCGCACAACTCGGGCATCTCGCCGAGCCTCAGCGGGTGTCCCGGTCACCCCTCCACCAGCTCGGCCTGAATCGCGGCCTTGATCTGCGGCTTGAGCAGCTTCCAGTCCGCGGCCGGGTCTTTGCAGACCGAGATGAACCGCAGATGGATCAGCACGTTGGTCACGCCCTCGATCGCA
>JBCBZM010000058.1:0-18292 GCA_039815345.1 Planctomycetota bacterium
CTTCAATCACAACGCCTTCGATATCCAGCAGCACCGGCGTACCAACCGAGCGCTCGAGCGCCGTCGCCATCGGCGAAGCGCCCGCGGACAGCACCCGCACCTGCCACCAACCCAACCCGAGCGCGACGACCACGAGCGCCAGCGCCGCGGACCGAGCCATACGCCGAGGGCTCTGACCGAGTGCCGTCGGTGAGCGCCCGCCCAGCAACCAAACAATGATGCCCGCAACAAAGGCCGCGGAGATCAATCCAAGACCGGTGACAGTTCCGCCGCCCGCGGGTGCGCTCGGGATGCCGAGCGACCAGAGACCGCGCGCGATCGCGATGCCGAGCATGAAGCAGGCGAGCGCCCCGATCGCCGGCGCCGCGGGACGCAGATCGCGCCCGCCCAGCAGCCGATCGTTCCCCGAGCGCTCCGTGTGCACACGGGGAGCCTACTCGCGTTGGTCTTGAGTCGATAAACGCCGAATCGCCGAATCGCAGACCGTCGGGGGGCGAACTCGCCGGAACTCACTCGCCCGAGGACGAAACCATGTCGTCGAAGCGGGAGGTGACGTCTTCGGTGATGACATCGCCCGCCGCGTTGGTGTAGCGCTCGGTCCCGCCGCCGGCGAAGAAGTTCGCGGCGTAGCGGATGGAGCGCTCGCCGCCTTCGAGCACGTCGTTCGCGTCCGACTCGGCGAGGTAGACCCCGTCGCGGCCGGCCGAGTGCACGATGAACGCGCCCCGCGGCGCCGAAGCGATCAGATCCTCGACATCGGCCGCGGCCAGGTTGCTCAGATCGCCCTTCGGGAAGCCGGGGTGACCCAGCACCGCGGCCATGGTGCGGGCGCGCTCCTCGTCACTGAACGAGCCGCCGAGGAGGCTGTCGGCGTTCTGGTCGATCTGTTTGCGTCCCGTGCTGGTCGCCTGCAGAAACGCCGCGTTGCTGTTCCAGTAGAAGAACCCGCGCTCCGGGCTGCCCGTGCCGCTGCCCGACGACACACGCGCGAACGCAAAGGTATCGGCGTCCACGTCGGCCCAATCGCGCGGCGTACGACCGGCGCCGTCCTGAGACCAGAGCAGCAGGGGCGTGCCGAACGAATCCACCAGACTCGGCAGCAGCACGTTGTTGGGATTCGAAATCGAACCGTCGCCCTGCATGCCCGTGCGCTCGTTCTGCGGCTCGTAGTTCTTCGGGTCCGGCGTGAAATACACGTTGACGCCCTCTTGCGCCACACCGACTAGGTCGAGATCGACTACTTGGGCGCGCATGTCACCCGTTGGATACGGGCCCATGCGATACCGGTTTTCCATCGCGTCCTCAGTGACGGTCGCGCCGAAAACCAAACCTCCAGCCAGTTCGAGCATGGCGTTCTGCATGGCGCTGAACGAGGCGTCTGCGTTCTCGTCTGAACCCATGTCTACAGCAGAGTAATACCCCGGCAATCGCTGGTTGTCCTGAACAAACAACTGCGACGCATTGGTGACGCCGGTCATCAGTTGCTGAGTTGTCGCCGCTCGAGCCGAGTTCCGGGCGCCCCCGATCGCGGGGAGCACGATCGCGATCACCAGCGCGATGATCGCCACGACCACCAAGAGCTCGATCAGCGTGAAGCCTCCGGCGGCACGCCGCATCGTGGTGAGTGGACGGCGCTTGGAAGAGTTGTCCGACGTCATACGACCTTCTCCTGTCGTGCCGCCGGCGCCCGGCTTGGGCCCGATCGGTCCTGTAGTCACGCGTTCACGTCGTCCGCGGGGGCCACCATTGTCCGTCAAAGACTGGTCTCCGCCTCACGGCCGAGACCGATGCCCAAAGCCGCCCGACCGCCCCACCAGCCAGCGTCCGCCCATGAAGGCTGTTCGCGGGCCGATCAGCACGGTTCCGACCGGTCTCACCCCTCTCGCATGTGCGGACCCCTCATTATACGGAATCGATCTGGGTCCGGTGCACACCTCAGCGATCGAATGCGCCCGCCATCCGCCCGATATCACCAAAATGAGAGTGCTCCGTCGATCCGGCCAAGACGGACACCAACGTGCGCTGCAAACGCCTCGATCCGTTTCATCGGTCGTTCAACCGCCCGATCGCCCGTAGAATCCCCTGTGACCCGTTCCCAGGATCGATCCCATGCCGGCCAGCCCGGCTCAGACGCGCGTCACGCGTTGGAGCCTTCCGCCGAGGCGCCCGCGGCTCAAGCAGTCGCCGCGCTGGCTCGGGGCGCGTTGGTGGGGCTCCCGCTGGAGACCGTGCACGCGGTCGCCGCCGACGGCTCCGACGCCGAGGCGGTCTCGCGGCTGGCGGACCTCGTGCGTCCCGATGCCCCGTCCGAGACGTTCCGATCGACGTGGCACGCGCCGTCGGTTTCTCGCGTGCTGCGGGTCCTGCGGGCCGGAGACCGGGCAGTGCCGAGATGGCTCCGGTGGACACTCAGCCGACTGGCTCCGGGGCCGGTGCGCTTTGAAATCCGCCTCGGCCGCGACTGGCTGATGGAGGCTCGCTCGTCCGCCGACCTGCGGCCCGGCGCTGCTGACGACGGATACTCTATCTTTGTTCGGGTTCCAAGCGATCCCACGGCCCAGGCCGTTCTGAACGCGGTCGACAGGCCCATCATCGCGAGTGTGCCGGTCACGTGGACAGACGACAGCGACGGACGGCTTGCCGTCAACATCGCACGAGGACCCACTCGTTTTGGTGGTCCCTCCACGCGCGTCACGCTCTTCGCGCACACTGATACGCCGGGCGCCGCAGCCGGCGGGTTTGCCGACCGATGCAGGGTGCACGCGGGCGGCCCGTATGACGAACGCTGGATCCGAACGATGACGCGACGCCGACTTCTCTTTGTGTGCACGGGCAACACCTGCCGCAGCCCCATGGCCGAGGCGATCGCTGCGCACGCGGTCGACGCGCGGGCCGATGCTCCGGAGACCGAAGTGGGTTCGGCGGGCGCCATGGCCAGTTCGGGCGCGCCCATCTCGCCCGAGTCGGTGTCGGCGCTGCAGGCGCTCGGTATCGAACCAACACGCGAACGGTCACGCCCGCTGACGCGCGAACTGATCGCCGGCGCCGACCGGATCTTTGCAATGACGCGCTCGCACCTCGCGGCGATCCATTCGATCGATCCCGCCGCGCCCGCAGAGTTGCTCGATCCCGACGGCGGGGACGTGCCCGACCCGATCGGCCAGAGCGAGGAGGTTTACCTCGCCACGGCGCGCGCACTCCGTACGATGATCGAACGCCGACTGGAGGAACCGGACGCATGAAGATTCTGATCGCATCCGACCATCGCGGCGACGAATCGGGCCGGGCGCTGGCGCGCCGGCTCGCCGAACAGGGCCACGAAACCGAAATCGTCGGCCCCGCGTCCGAGAGCGTGCGCGACTACCCCGAGCCCGCGCACGCGGTGGGCGCCAAACTCTCCAAGGGCGAAGCCCAGCTCGGCGTGCTCATCTGCGGCACCGGGATCGGCATGTCGATCGCCGCGAACAAGGTCGACGGCGTGCGCGCCGCCGTGGTCCACGACGAGATCACCGCCCAGCTCGCTCGCTCACACAACGATGCCAATGTGCTCTGCCTCTCGGCCGATCTGCTCGGACAAAGGCTGATAGAGAAGATCGTTGATGCCGCGATCGCGACGCCCTTCGCGGGCGGGCGGCACGCTCGGCGGCTGCGCAAGATCGAAGCGATCGAGCAAGGCCGCGATCCTTCCAGCGTGCAGGACGAATAGCCTGATCCGGCCCGGCTGTCAGCGGGCTATCGACTCGATGCCGGCAGCGGTATCTCGATGGCGCCGCGACGCGTGTCGAGCAGCGCCCGGCCGTTGAGCATGAAGACACCAACCGGCGACTCGGGGATCGAGACGCGCTCGGCGATGCGGAGCGCCATCGATTCGGCGTCCACGGCAAAGAAGCCGAACGTGCCGGCGCCCTCGAAGGTGCTCTCCGCGTCGGTGGCGACGGCGAAGACCCACCGGTCGCCGCGGGGACCAATCGCGAAGACGGGCGCACTCAGCTCGCCGGAGGCCCCGATGGCGTCGGCCGCGGCGCCCCGGCCCTCTCGGTCGATCGCCACGAACCCCGCGCCGGAGGCGAGCAGCGCCCGACCCTCGCCCGCGTCCAGGATGCGCAGCGTCGGCGCCGGGGACAGGCGACCCTGTGTCTCGATCGCCGGACCATTCATTTGCCCGGAGTCGGCGTCGATCCATGACAACCGCCGATTGCCCACCGTGACGTAAAGCCGCCCGCCCGCAAGCCACGCCCGCTCGGCGCCCACGATCCGGTTGTCCTCGTTGACCCAGTTCTCCCGCCCGGCGGCGAGATCGACCGAGACGATGCGGTCCTCGAGACCGACCAGCAGTGTCCGGTCGTGCGCTCGCAGCCAAACGGGCGCACTGCCGAGGCGGTCGGGCCGGAACGCCTCCTCGCCGGTGCGCGCGTCGTAGACGACCAACAGCGGGCCGGGCTGGGCGGCCAGTTCTTCCGGCGCCGGGCCGACGGCCCGGAGGCCACGCTCGGGCAGGTAGATCCCGCCGATCGCGAGGCGACCATCGACCATTTCGGCGTCGTACACACGGCGCACCGGCCCGCGCCACGCCCACAGCAGTTCGCCCGTCAGCAGATCGAGCGCGGCGCACCGGCCGCTGCGCTCGACGAGCGCGAGCGTTCGGCCGTCGCCCGTGATCAGCACGTCGCCCATCGCGACCCGGCCTTCGCCGGGTACTTCGATCGACGCGGCGCCCGCGGAGGCATCGGGCAGCATCTCGGCGGTCACGCCGTCGAAGAACCCTTCGAACGGCCCGACGCGCCACCGCGTCGCGCCCGTCGCCAGGTCGAGGCGTTCGACGGACCAGCCGCCCACGCGCCGGCCGCTGGCGGCGATCGTTGCCGGGCGGGTCACGAGCCAGGCCGACTGCTCGTCCCACCAGGCCAACTCGTGCTGCGTCGCCCCGGCTTCGCGTTCCCACACGGGCGCCAGCGGCCCGCCGTCCTCGGGCACGGCGAACAGCGCCAGGCCCGAGCCGTCGGTCGAACGCATCAGCACCCGGTCGGGCCACGCCGGGCCGGGCGCCGTGCCCGTGGGCACGATCGCGCGCCAGCCCGCAAGCGGTCGGATGCCCGACGCATCGGGGACGCCGCCGACGCTGGGCAGCGGCATCACGGCTCGCGGCGACGCCGACAGGGCTTCATCCAACGCGGACGCGGCGATGACGGTGCGCATGCCGAGTTCGTCGACGCCAAGCCGTGCGGGCTGGACGTTCGGGTCGATCGCGCGCGCACGGTCCAGCGCGGCGCGAGCGCGGGCCACCTCGCCCATCGCGCTCAGGTCGAGCACGAGACCGCCCGTGATTGCCGCGAGCACCCCCGGGCTGGGTCGGCCGCCGGCGCCCGCGTGCCGCTCGACGGAGACGAGCCCGGAGCGCAGCGCATCGACGCGTTGGCGTCGCGCGGCGTCGGCCGATTCGGGATCCTGCTCGGGACCGGCGTCGCCCGCGATCGCTTCGGCCGCCGCGAGCCACGCCTCGGCCGCGACTTCGCCCGCGGGATAGCGCTTGGCCAGGGCGACGAGGCTCTCCGCATCGCCGCGGGTGATCAGCCCGGGCAGCCGCAGTCGGGCCTCTTCATCGAACACGGCGTAGAGCCTGGGGCCGTGGTCCTCGATCAGGGCCCGCAGGCGGCGTCGGGCCTCGAACTCGGCTCGGACGGTCAAGCCGGGCCCGGCCCAGACGGCGCGGGCGAGGGCGGCGTCGTCGAGCACGGACTGGTACGCGCGGGCCGAGGCTTCGGGCCGACCGGCCGCGTCTTCAAACGAGCCACGCGCCATCAGGTACACCACGTGGTCCGAAGGCGAGCCGGCGGCGAGTTGCAGCCGGTCGATCAGGGCGTCGACCGTTTCCGGCGCCTCCATCAGCGCTTCGGCGGCCGGGGTGATCTCTCCCGAACTGTGCTGCGCCGCGAGCACCATCACGCGCACCGAATGGAACAGCCGGGCCCGGTCCTGCCCGTCGCGCTCACCCTCGGGCGGACGCTCGGCGAGCGCTTCGAGCGCGAGGTCCACGGCCGGCACGATCTCGTCCGGGCGCGCGGCCCGGTACGCCAACTCGGCGAACGAACGGGCGGGCTCGGGGTCGGCGGGGTTGGCTTGGATGCGCTGGGTCAGCAGATCGCGAGCCACGTTCCAGACGAGGTAGCTGTGCAGCGACGAGCCGTCGGCGACGAGCAACTGGCTCTCAAGCGGCAGGACATGGCCGCTGGATTCGAGCTCGACCCTCTCGACCTCATCGGGACGCTCCGGGTCAAAGAGGATCGCGCCCGTGCTGACCGGCACGAGCAGCCGATCACCGACGACCACGGGGCGACCGACAAAACCGTCAGGCCGGCCGAGCGTGCGCGGCCGGGTGGGCTCGCGCTCGAAGGCCTCGATCGGAACGGCCGTGACCTGCTCGCGACCAACAGCAAGCAGCCATCGCCCGACGCGCGCAAGCGTGTGCACGTCCCCGAACGCGGCCGTGGCGCGGGAAGCCAACAGCCGGCCGGTCTCGAGCGCGACACGGTCGATCTTGGTCTGGTTCGTTTCGAGCACAACCAGCGAGTCGCCATCGACGAGCGGCGCGCGGCCGGCCCAGGGCGATTGGACCATGTTCCGGTTGCCCGTCGGCCCTTCCCCCCGGCGCAGCCACCGCAGGCGCCCGGTGTCGGCTTCCACCGCGGCGAGCACGCCGAGTTCATCGGCGCGGTAGATCACGCCCTGATGCAGCGTGGACGAAGCGGCGACGAGCGCCCGCGATCGGTGCGGCAAGGCGCCGACGCTCGCGATGAGCCGCAGCCAGCGGGCCTCACCCGTAAACAGATCCAGCCCGACGAGATACGCGGTGCTGGTGCGCTGCGACGGGATGTACTTGCGGGCGCCGAGCACGACGGTGGCGCCGTCGGACACGGGTGTGCCGCGTGCGGAGGCGAAATCGAGCTGCGCATCGAGCCCGCCCGCGACGGAGGTCGACCAGGCGATGTCGCCCGTTTCAGGATCGATCGCGTGGACCCGTCCGTCACCATCGCGCCCGCCCTGGTCCGCGATACCGGTCACTGTGAGCAGGTACGGGTAGGCCCATGAGAAGGCGCCCACGTCTTCGATCGACCGGCCGAGAAGCGTGCGCACCGTTGCCGCGCGGCCGTCCCGACGCTGGTTGTCCGTGCCGCGCTCACCCGACTCGCCCGGCAGGTCGATCCGCCAGAGCATCGACAAAGAGAAGCGGTCCCACGCGGTGATGAATCGTCCCTCGTTGGTGAAGATCGCATCGCCGAGTGCGAAGGGCAGCGTCCACGGGATCGGTTCGGGCTGGACGCGTTGCGGCTGGCCGAGTCGCTGTCGCTGGCGCCGCTCGGTCGATTCGCGCGGCGCGCCGGCCGGTCGCAGCGGCGCCGAGCGCAGAGGCGTCGAGACCAGACCTTCGGTGTTGAACGACGCGAGCGGCGCCGCCGGGTCTGCGGCGGTTTGCAGCAGACGCTCGGGCCAGGGGATCGGAACGCGGCCGGGCGCCGGCTGATTCGCCCGCGCCGCCCACGCGTCGGCCCAGGCCCACGCGGCCGGGCGATCGAGATACGCCGCGACGCGCCCCGCAAGCGCCGCCGCCCGATCCGCCCGATCGCCGGCAAAGTCGGGGTGATCGATCAGCGGCTCGAGCACGAGACGGGCCGACTCGAACACGCCCCGGTGCAGCCGTTCTTCGGCGAGGATCAAGGCCGCGTCGAACCCGGCCGGGGTGAGCAGCGCGGTGCGTTCGGCGCGGTCGGCATCGCCCGCTTCGAGCGCCGCCGCCGCGGTCGGGCCGACGATCTCGCGGTACCGGCCGAGCAACTCGTCGCTGGCGAGCAAACGGGCGTGCACGCCGTGCCGGACGCTGTAGTAGAGATCCGCGTCGTCGCCGGACTCGATCAGTCTCTCGCCTTCGAGATCGAGCAGCCGCTGGAGCACGCGCACGGCTTCGGTGTAGTTCTCCCGCGCCAGCACCCCGTCGAGGCGGGCGAACGTGTCGCGGGCGTTGGGCGAGTCGTCCACGTACACCGGGTTATCGAACTGCGCGAACGTCGGCGCGGCGGTCAAGGCCCCCACCAGAACGCCCGCCACAGCGCTCACCCATCGGCCGATCTTGGTGCGCATGACGCTCGACTCCTTACCGGTCCGGACTCTGAACACGGAGTCCGGGGCGTTGCCGGACACATCCCGTCCGGATCGGTCCAACCGGGCGACCGGCCAGTCTAGTGGCGCCCCGACCCCGGGCCGGACTGATCGTGACCTCCGCGTGAACCGATCTCGCGTGGATGAGGATGTTCTTTCCTCGGTACGAACTCGATGCCGCTGTACCGATCATTTCGAGCGAACCCGGCAAGACGCCGGGCTCGGCGCCCATGACGAATGGGTCGAACGGGTCGCGCGCCCCGCACGCCTGGTGGGCGTTCGCCGCCACGCGCTCCCGGCGGGTCACGGCCCTGGTCCTCGGGATCATCGCGCTGAGCCTGTTCGATCTGCACCTCACACTGACCTACCTCCAGAGCGGCGGGATGATCGAGTCCAACCCGCTCGCGCGGCTGGTGATGAGCTACGGCTCGCCCGCGGCGCTGGGGCTCTGGAAAGCCGCTTCGGTCGGGCTGGCCACCTGGATCCTGATCCGTGCCCGCACGCACCGCTCGGCCGAGATTGCCGCCTGGATCGGCATCGCCGTGCTGACGTGGCTGGCGCTGCAGTGGTCGGGGTACTCGGCCGTCGCGGATGACCTGATTCGGGTCGCGTCGGCGATGGACGACGCCTATCTGGAGTCGGCCACGGGCGGGCGCTGGGTGAGCATGAACGGCGCGGCGCTGTCCGCCGAACCGCTCCGCGTCGCCACGCCCTGACGGAGAGGCGGCCGACCGCGCATCCGCCCGCACGCCCGGCTAGGCTCGCGGCATGACCCGGATCGACCGAGCCGACCGAGCCGACCGAACGACGGACCGCCGCAGCCGCCCGAGCCCATCGGCCTTCAAGCTGATCGCGCTGCTGAGCGTGCTCGCGTGTCTCGGCGGCTGCTCCCGCTACGCGTCGCCCAAGCTCAGCGTGGCCGACGCGACCGTGACCGAGCGCACGGCCGACGGCGTAACCATCGAGTTCATCGTGGACGCGGTCAACACCAACGACGTCGGCCTGCCGCTCAAGACCATCGAGTACGCGCTCAGCCTCGACGGCAAGCAGGTGTTTACAGGTGAACGCGCGCCCGAAGCCACGCTCCGCCGGTTCGGCTCGCAGCAGATCCGCCTGCCCGTCGCGATCCCCACGCCGGAAGACCCGGCCGCGTTCGAGGGCGAGAAGCCCTACAAACTGCGCGGCCGGCTGGTGTACCTCACGCCGGGCGAGCTGGCGGACGTCCTGTTCGATGCGCGCCTGTACCGACCCTCCACGTCGTTCACCGACGGGGGTGTGATCGACTTCGGCCTCGGCGGCTAAGCGCAGTCATTACAGCGGCGTCAACGGGTCGGCGTCGCGTTCGCTGACTCCGAACTCGACGCCCGGCATCTCCGTGCCCAGCCGATCGGCGAGGTGACAGAGGTAGCCGCGCTCGGTGTTGGTGTGCCCGGCGAGCATGACGCACAGCCCGTCGTGCAAGGCGGCGAGCACCGAGTGGTGCCGCATCTCGCCGGTCACAAAGACTTCGCAGCCTTCGCCGGCGGCGAGCGGGGCAAGATCCTCCCCCGCGCCGGGCACGACGCCGATGTGCGTCACCTCACGGTCGGCCGCGTCGGGCGGGGCGAGCTTGATGCGCGCATGACCCAGACGCCTACGCAGCCGGTCGGCGAGGTCACGCAGGCGCACGGGCTGATCGAGCACCAATCGCCGGCCGACGCCGGCGCCGCGAACGGGCTGGGCTCGCAGCTCGTACACGTCGATCGCGGGCTCTTCGTACGGATGGAACCGGCGGAGTGTTTCGAGCACAAGCGGCAGCGCGTGCTCGGCGCAGACCATCTCGAGCCTGCGTTCGGCGGCGGTCTCGAGCCGGCCCGCCTCGCCCACGGCCGGCTTGGCCCCGGCGCCGGCGAAGAACGTGCCCTCGCCCTCGCCGCTGAACGAACAGACGCGGTACTGCCCGATGATGCCGGCGCCCGCCGAGGCCATGGCGTTGCGGACCTGATCGATCGCCGACGCGGGCAGGAACGTGACGACCTTGGCTTCTTGATTGTGCGACCGTCGCTCGGCCGAGCGGAGCGCGCGCACGTCGCCGGGCAGCTTGGCGTGCTGCGGGTCGAAGTCGGCGTCGGCCAGCGCCGCGCAGAGCCAATCGGTCACCCCGCCGGGCGCCGCGTCGAGCGCGGTGTGCGGCGCGTAGAGCGCGATCTTCGCCTCGGCGGCGCCGAGCAGCACGCGCTCCTTGCTGGTCGCGTCGGTCAGGCGTTCGGGCGGCGTCCACAGCGGCGGGTGGTACGCGATGATCGCGCCCACGTCCCGCTCGATCGCCTCGGTCAGCACCCGCTCGGTCAGATCAATCGTCAGCAACACGCCCGAGCGCAGGTCCGCGTCGTCGCGGCCGAGTTGGAGGCCAACACGGTCCCACGGCTCGGCGAACTCGAGCGGCGCCAAGCGTTGCATGGTTTGGATCAGATCGGCGACACGCATGGCATCCTCCCGAGGCCTGTGCCCCCAGTTGAATCCTACGGGACCGCCGACGCCGGGGCGGGCGCGGAACCGACGATCAGGCCTGTCGTGACCGTGACGATCGCCAGCATCGAGAGCGTGAAGACCCAGGCGGCAACGACAGACACAGCCGAGTTGCGTCCCGCGTCTGCCCGCGCGGCCCGCGTCGCCCGCAGCCACCCCACACAGACCGCCATGCCGGCGACAAAGACCAGAAGTGTGAGCGCCAGAAGCTCACGCCGAATCGCGAGGCCCGCGATGACCCCGACCACCGGGTGCCAGAGCACCGGGACGACCCACCATGGAGACCCGTCACGACGGGCGCCCATCGATCGAGCGGGCATGAGCAAGGCGAGCGCCAAACCGAGCACAACCGCAACGACCGCGCCGGCGGCAAGACCGATCCACACCGAAGGCGCCACGACCGACGCCCACAGCGCCCCGCAGAGACACCCACCCAGCCCGATGATCCACTTGGACGCGGGCTTGGTCAGCACGATCGCGTCGGCGGGCGTGGTGCCGAGCAACGCCGTCATGCCCAAGAGCGCCGCGCCGGCGAGCCACGCGGCCCATCGCTGTGCGTGGGTCTCGTGCCAGAACGCGGCGATTACCCCGGCCCCCAGCCCCGCCGCGACGGGCGTCACCGTGACGATGACCCAAAGCCCGAAGCGAGTGCCGCGCGTCATGCCGAGAGGGTATTCGTCGACCGCCGCGGGGCGATAGCCTTTCGGCATGAGCCACTCTCTGCCCGACGCCCTCACGCGTCGTGCGCACGCGAAGATCAACCCGGCGCTCTCGCTGGCGCCGCCCGAGCCCGCCGGCGGCCCGCGCGCCGGGTGGCACCGCATCTGCACGTGGATCCACGCGATCGAGCTGGCCGACACGGTCACACTCAGCCGCGGCGAACCAGGCTCGGGCGTGACGCTGAACCTCACCCGCGCCTCCGACGCGCCCGTTGCGTTTTCGATCGATTGGCCCGCCGAGAAGGACCTGGCCGTGCGCGGCGTGCGCGCGCTCGCGGCGCGCACGGGCCGTTCCATCGATGCAACGATCGACATCGTCAAGCGCGTGCCGCCGCAGGCCGGGCTGGGCGGGGGCTCATCGGACGCAGCCTCGGCGTTGCTGCTGACGAACGAACTGTTCGGCTTGGGCCTGTCAAACGATGCACTGCGCGAGGTCGCGTTGACGCTTGGGTCGGACGTGCCGTTCTTTCTTGACGATGGCGACGGCGGCGACCCGGCGCGACCGGCGATCGTGAGCGGCTTCGGCGAGACCATCGAACGGACCGAACCAGCCGCGGCCGACATCACGCTGGCGGTCCCCGCGTTCGGCTGCCCGACGCCCGAGGTCTACGCCGCGTTCGATGCGCTGGGCCCGGCGGCGATCGACCCGGCACGGGTCGAAGTGCTGGCACGCTCAGGCGGGCTCGACGGCAACGCGCTCTTCAACGACCTGGCGCCTGCGGCCGAGCGGGTTCGACCGGAACTCGCGGACGTGCGGGCGGTCATGACCGAAGCCTGCGGCACGCCGGCGCACATCACGGGCTCGGGCTCGGCGGTGTTTGTCGTGGGCGACCTTGCTGACAACGCCCGAGCGGCGCTGTCGGAGGCTTCGCGGCAAGGCGTCGCGGTGTTCAGGTCCAGTCTGGTCTGACGCGGAGTCGTGCGGGTTTGCGGGGTGGGCTAGCGCGGTAGGCGTACACTCGCCGCGCAACGGGCCGGAGGCTCGCGGACGACCGGGGGAGAACAGGAGCCCGCATGGGCAACGCAAAAAACGGGCGCGCGCCACGTGTCCAGGCCCCGGAGGTTTCCAAGCCCGTGGTCGGGATCGACCTCGGCGGCACCAACATGCAGATCGGCGTCGTGGCGCCGGGCGTGATCGCCGAGCGCGACGTGCCCGCGCTCCTGGGCCGGGCCAAGCGCAAGACCAAATCGGAGTCGGGGGCCGAGTCGGTCCTCGACCGCATCGCCGAGGGCGTGCGCGAAGCGTGCGCCGACGCGAAGCTCGAACTCGCCGACGTGGACGCGGTCGGTATCGGCGCGCCGGGCGGCGTGGACCCCGAGAGCGGGATCGTGCACGAAGCCGTGAACCTGCGATGGGACAACTACCCGCTGGCCAAGGAACTCAGCGGGCGGCTGGACGGCGCGCGCGTCGTCATCGACAACGACGTGAACGTTGCCGTCTGGGGCGAGAACCGCGTGGGCGCGGGACGCCACGCCGACGAGATGCTGGGCGTCTGGCTCGGCACGGGCATCGGCGGCGGGCTGATCCTGCGCGGTGAGCTGTACTACGGGCACTTCCAGACCGCGGGCGAGATCGGGCACATGCACCTGTTCCCGCAGCAGCAGCCCGGGTCGCGCTCGCTGGAGCACAACTGCTCGCGCACGGCGATCGCCAACCGTATCGCACACCTCATCCGATCGAACCGCAAGAGCGTCGTCAGCGAGCTGACCGAGGGCGATCTCGACAAGATCAAGAGCAAAGTCATCGCCAAGGCGTGGGAGATGAACGATGAACTGACACGCGAGGTCGTCGAATCGGCGATCGAACTGCTCGGCGATCACATCGCCGGCGTCGTCACGCTGCTCAGTCTTGAGCGCGTCATCCTCGGCGGCGGGCTGACCGAAGCGATGGGCCAACCCTTCGTCGACCGGCTCGCGGGCGTCGTCCGCGCCCGCGCCTTCCCGCGGGTGTGCAGCAACGTGGACATCGTCGCGTCATCGCTGTTGGACGACGCGGGGGTCTACGGCGCCGCGATGCTGGCGGCGCTGCGGATCACGCGCCCATGAACGCCGTCACGCGCGCGTTCGCGGCCGTCGCCTGCGGCGCTTATGCGGCGCTGGCCGCGGCGCCGGCGGAGGACCGCGTCGAAGCCGACCGTTTGCGTGCGCACCTGGAAGCGCTCGACGAACCGAGATCGGGCTTCGGCGGCGCCGAGGAACTCGCGGCGCTCGACGAGGCGATGCGCTACGCCGAGCAGGCGTTCCGCGAAGCCGGGTACAAAACGGAGAAGCATCTCTTCACGCACGTTCCCCAAGCGCCCTGGCGGCGGCGCATGACGGAGCGCACGGAGTGGCACAACCTCGTCGCGGAGCGTCGCGGCGCCGAGCGGCCGCAAGAAGTCTTGGTGCTGGGCGCGCACATCGACACGGTCCCCCGGTCGCCGGGCGCCGATGACAACGCCTCGGGCGTGGCCGCGCTGCTGGAGATCGCGCGGGTGATCGCCGAGGGCCCGGCGCCCGACATCACGGTCCGGTTCGTGGTGTTCAATCTGGAAGAGGTCGGGCTGATCGGCGCCCGGGCGTACGCCTCGGACGCGCGGGCCGTGCTGGCGCGGGACATCGACGACGTCGGCGAGCGGATGATCGGGATGCTCTCGCTCGAGATGCTGGGCTACTACAGCGACGAGCCCGGCTCGCAGCGTTCGCCGATCACACCGATCGAGGGCGTCTTCGAGCCGCCGGACACGGGGGACTTTCTGGCACTCGTCACGATCCTGCCGTACCAGCCGTTCAACAAGGAACTGGCATCCGCGATGGCCGAGGCGGCGCCGGGACTGCCGACCTTGCGGGTCGATTTCAGCGCTACGCCCGCGCCCGACATGATGCGATCGGACCACGCGCCCTTCTGGATGATCAAGGTCCCCGCGGTGATGGTGACGGATACCTCGAACTTCCGGAACCCCCACTACCACACGCCGGGCGACACGATCGAGACGCTGGATCTGGCCCGGTACGAGCAGGCCGTGCGCGCGCTGGCGGGCGCCACGGCCCGGATGAGCGGCGCGATCGGAGAACTTCCCGACAATGAGCCGGCCGCCTCCCAGCCCGAATGACAACGCCCGCCGGGGGAGCCGGCTTGCCAATGACAACGCCCGCTGGGGGAACCGGCTTGCCAATGACAACGCCCGTCGGGGGAACCGGCGGGCGTCGGCAATCGCACACAGATGAGGAGAACGGTGATTCGTCAGGCGAACAGGTCGTCGATCTCGGCGTCGATCAGGGCGTCGGCCGCCCGGTCGAGCTTGGCGTCGACGTCATACACGCCGCGTGCCAGTTCATTGCGGACGCGATCGACGACGTCTCGGCGGATACCGTCTGACTCGCGGGCCTTGGCGAGGAAGTAGCCGACGTCGGAGACTTCGACGCTGTCCTCGGATCGGCCCGTGGGGGCGATGGGCGCAGCGGGCGTTCGCGGGGCCGCGTCGCGAGCCGGGGCCGCATCGGCGCCGCCCGTGGCACGGGATTCGGCGGCACGACCGGCGGACTCGAGCGAGCCCGAGCGGAACGAGATGGATGAAACGTCAGACATACGTTCGGGCTCCGAGCCACCCGGACGCCGTACCTTGGCGGGGGTGGGTATGGGTGCGTGCGGTTCGGGCCATCCTGGCTCGGGACCGTGCTCAAGTCTTCGCTTGCGACGCCGTCCAAGCGTGCTTGCTCTGCGGGTTGTATCGACGGCGAACCGACACGCCCTTGAAAATGAGACAATCTCGACTTAAGTCGCTAACCCTTTGGGAAACAAAAGTTTGCAATCAATAACACACACCCGGACGCACCGAAAAAGCTCACGCACGCATGCCTGTTTGGGATGGGTGCCCGCCTGTTTCAGGGCCGATCCACTGGTGGTCTCAGCCCGCCTCGGAGGCCGGCTTGACACGCGGATGCCCCTTGGCATGGCCGTATTGTGTTTGGTGTTCGGGTTATCGGCCTGCGCCGACCCTGGTACATCCCGAGGGTTCGATCCCGACGAAGTCGACGAGGTCATGGCGCCGGCCGTCGCGACGAGCGGGCCGATCGAGCCGGGGATGTGGGCGCCCGATGACTGGTCGGACCTTGAAGCCGACGAACGGGCGTGGGGCGACGCGGACACGCAGCGCGTGGACCCGGCCGATCTGGAGCGTTGGCGGGCCGAGGCGGCGCGGGCCGCCGGCCTCTCGGTGTCCGGAGCGGGTTCGGGCGGGCAGCGGGTCGCCGATCTGCCGGCGCGGACGGTCGCGCCGGAGCCGCGAACGCCTGCGCCGCGAACCCCGGCCGACGAAAGCTGGACCATCGCGATCAAGACGTTCGGCGGGCCGCAGGGACGCGCGATGGCCGAAGAAGGCCTGCGTAGGGTGCGATCGCTGGGCGGGCTGCCCCGGGCGAGCCTCCGGCAGCGTGGCATGCGCTGGGTCATCGCGTACGGCTCCTACGCCGACCCGGCGTCGAGCGAGGCCCAGCTGGATCTGAAACGAGTGCAGTCGGTCGATGTCAACGGCTCGAAGCCGTTCGCCTCGGCAGTGCTGCTCCCGCCGGAAGTTGCGGCGACGGGGGGCGCACGGGCTCGGTACGACCTGCGCCGAGCGCGGGCGGCCTACGGCGCCGACGCGCTCTACACACTCCAAATCGGGGTCTACGGCAAGCTCGACGGGATCGCCTCGCCCGCCGAACGGGCACAGTTCCGCGAGGCGGCCGAGGAAGCCGTGGAAGCGCTGCGGCGGGAGGGCGAACTGGCCTTCTTCTACCACGCCTCGAACCGCTCTATGGTCACCGTCGGCGTCTTTACCGAGAACGACCACGACCCGGAGATCGGGCAGGACTCGGGCCGACTGCGCGCGGTGCGCGAGCGGTTCCCGAATAACCTCTTCAATGGCAAGGGCATCCGCGAGAGCGCGCGCACACGCGACGGCGGGAAGGCCCAGCGGATCCAGCCGTCGATTCTGGTCTCGATCCCGAGCGGCTGAGGGCCGGCTTACCGGTTGCGTGCAGAGACATTGCCGAAGCCGGCGAACCAGAGCGGCTCGATGCCGATGACGCGCCAGCCGCGGTCGTCGGCCGGCTGTGCGGGTTCGGTCGGCCTTTGCACAAAGTCGAGCCGCCACCACGTGCCAACGGGTACCTGGGTGATTTCCGGCGTCACGAGCACACGGACGAGCACGGTGGCCGAGCCGTCGGGGTTGAGCCCGGCGCGGGTCTCTTTGATGCTGTAGGCGTTGACCTCGGCCTGCCCGTCGAAGGCGCTGCCGATCTCGTTGAGCAGACGATCGCGCACGAAGCCCTCGCGGAACCATCGGCTTCGCGCGAGGACGCGGGTGTCGAGTTGGAAACCTGCGGCCTCGGTGTCGGCGGCCGCGACGGCGCCGATCAGCGCCACCGAACGCGCGGTCACGCGCTCGCGGTCGGTCTCCACGGCCGAAGCGAGCGCCCACAGACCCAAGGCGAGCACCGCGGCAGCGCCGAGCGCGACGAGCCCCCGCCGCGGGCTGCTGTGCCGGAAGTTCCACGCGACGACCAGACCCACGACAAGGAGCACCCCGATGGGCGCGAGCGGGGCCTCGAGCAGCCAGCGTTCCAGAAACGGGGCCTCGGAGAGCGCGGGCAGCACGGGCGGCCCGGCGGCGAACTGGGCGAACGCCGGGGACACGGGCAAGAGACAAAGCGAGAAGAAGCTGGGTAGGTGTCGCACGATTGCAGTGTGCCGCGGGCGGGGGCCGATGACGAATTGGAGATGCATCGAGCGGACGGCTCGCGGGCGCGATCGTGCCGCGAACCCCTGTTTAGGTGGATCGCACACGCGGCTGGGCCGCGGGGAGTCCGCATTGGACGAGGTCTCGGGTGTGTTGGATCGGAACCTGAAGTCGCTGGCTCGAACGAGCCCGGCGGCGGCGCAGCAGGTGGCGGCGGCGGCGGCGCGGTGGGACCTGCAATGGATCGAGACGGACGAGGGCCTATCGGCCACACTCGGGGGCGCCGATAGCGCGGCTGGCGCGACGGGACGTGCGGTGGCGTCCCGTCGCCGCCCGCGCTCCGAGGCGTTCCGCCTCGCCGAGACGGCGGACGTGCACACCAAGCCGTGCATCGCGGTGATCGGGTTTGGGCTGGGGTACCACGTCGCCGAGATCGCCCGACAGATGAAGAAGACCGGCGTGGTCGTCGTGTTCGAGCCGGACGCGGGGCTGCTGCGGGCGGTCTTCGAGCGGATGGACTGCACCTCTTGTTGGCTCGACGAAGCCAACGTGGTCATCGTGACCGACCCGCACGATCGGGCGGCGCTGGGCGAGGCGTTCCGCGGCGCCGAGGCGTTGATCGCCAGCGGCGTACAGATCGTGCGCCATCCGCCCTCGCAAGCAAGGCTCGACCGCGAGGCCGACGCCTTCGGGCGCACGCTGACGGCGGTGCTCAAGGCGGTGAAGCTGCAGGTCGTCACAACGCTGATGCAATCCGAGGTCACGCTGCGGAATCTGACGCAGAACCTGGATCACTACGCGGGCGGCGCCGGCGTGCTGGAGCTGCGCGGCGCGGCCGCGGGCCGGACGGCGGTGACGGTCGCGGCCGGGCAGAGCCTGGCGCGCAACATCGACCGTCTGGCCGAGTTCGGCTCGGCCGGATCCGGTCTGCGCGATCGCGTTGTGTTGATCGCGGCACAGACGGTCTTGAAGCCCCTGCTGGAACGGGGCGTGCGACCCCACTTCGTGACGGCGATCGACTACCACGAGATCTCGCAGCGGTTCTACGAGGACCCGGAAGCGTTCGCAGAGGCCTTCGCGAAGGCTTGGTACAAGCTGACGCACCGCGACATGGGCCCCGTGTCTCGCTGCCTCGGCCCCTTGGTGCCCGAGGCGCAACTGTGGCAAGACCCGATCCCTGCGGTCGATCACCCTTTGATCGATGACGCCGAC